>JADJVE010000008.1:42500-282663 GCA_016716715.1 Acidobacteriota bacterium
ATCCGTCGAAGGCGAAACGGCTGCTGGGCTGGGCCCCGCGCGTCGCGTTCGCGGGCCTCGTCGACATGATGGCGGACGCGGACCTCGCGCGGGCCCGCCAGGAATCCGCGGCGTCCGTTCCGTCAGTCTGAGGAAAGGGCGAACGCGAGCGTCGCGCGGAAGTCGGGGAACGCGCCGGACGTCTCGACCGCTCCGTGGAGCGCGGGCGTCAGCGACCTCACGGGCGTCTTCGGCGTCGAAAACGCGAGATTCGCGGTGACGCGACCCTCGTCGAAGGCGAGCCAGCGCGGCGGGTGCAGCGTGCCCTCCGCCCGCCCGGCGGCCACGAAACACTCCGTGAAGAGCGTGCGGAGCATCGTGGCGTCGTCGAGTCCGGCGCCCTGCACGGGATAGGTCTGGCCGTCGGATTCGCCGGCCGGCGGCGCGCCGCCGTAAACGGCCTCGAGGGCGGCCTTCACGGCTGCGCCGTAAAGCTCGTCGCGGGATTTCGCGGCGAGCGTGATCGTGAGTCCGGAGGGTGTCTCGGAGATCCCGTACGTCACGTCGTGCTCCTTATGGTCCGGCGCGCGATCTTAACCGGCTGCTAGTCTCGCGGCGATGATGCCGCTTGCTCAGCGTCTCGCCGCGCGCATCCGCGCCGAGGGCCCGCTCCGCTTCGACGCGTTCCAGGAGGCGGCCCTCTACGACCCGGAGGGGGGCTATTACGAGCGCGCCGGGCGCGTCGGGCGCTCCGGCGACTTCGTGACCGGCCCGTCCTGGCACCCCGCGTTCGGCCGGACGATCGCGCGGATCGCGCGGCGTCTCCGGGAAGAGGGCGCGCCGCGCGGCCTTCGCGCGCCGACGGATGTCGTGGACTTCGGGGCCGGCGAAGGGGAGCTGCTTTCGGCGGCGGACGAGGCTCTTCGCGCGTGGGGAATCCGAGAGCAGTTCCGCCTCGTGGGTGTCGAACGCTCCGCCAAGCGCCGCAGCATCGCCGACGGGAGGTGCCCCAGCGCTGTCTGGCTCTCTTCACTCGAAGAAATCCCCTCTTCTTCCCTCTCCGGTCTCGTCGTCTGCTACGAGTTGTTCGATGCGCTGCCGGTGAGGGCGCTCTTCTTTGAAGGTGAAATGCTGCTGGAGCGCGTCGTGACGCTGGCACCCGACGGCGAGGGCTTCGCGTGGGGCCTCGCGAACTGCCCAGACGGCGCCGAGCTGCTCGACGGGTTCCGAGCCCGGGGCATTCACCTTCATAGAAATCAAAAGCTCGAGATTCGCTCCGGCGCCGCCCGACTCGCCGCAGAACTCGCAGCGCGTCTCTCTTCCGGGCTCGTTCTCGTCTTCGACTACGGCGCGCCCGCTCGCGCTCTCTACTCGGCTGCGCGGGCGAACGGAACGCTGGAGGCGTTCGTCTCCCACGGCGTGACGCGCGACGTCCTGACGGATCCCGGGTCGCGAGACCTGACGGCGTGGGTCGACTTTTCGGAGCTCGCCGACGCGTTCGCCGCCGCCGGTCTTTCCGTCGAGGGGCCGGTCAGCCAGTCGCGCGTCCTCGCCGCGGGCGGGATCTTCGAGGAACTCGCGGTGGACCCCGTCTCGCCACCCGACGCCGCGCGCGAGGCGGACCGCCGAGCGGCGGCGGCGCTCGTCCAGCCGGGCGGAATGGGCGAGTCGATCCGCGTCCTGATCGCCTCCCGGGGGACCGCTCTCGGCTCCGCTCTTGCGTCCTGGACACGCCCCGCGTGATGCCTTTGCATCGTTTGACATCGCCGGGACCGAAACACAGAATCCTCCTCGTCTTGACCGAAGCCGGGTGGTGTTCAGGCGCGGGCGGATCGCGAGGGGTGTGCTCATGAACCCGTCCATGGCGTCGTACCTGCCCATCCTGTACTTCGCGATCATGGCGGCGATCGTGCCGATCGCGGGCCTCGCGGCGATGTCGCTCCTGAGGCCGAAGAACCCGAACCCGACGAAGCTCTCGCCGTACGAGTGCGGCGTCGCGTCGCCGACGGAGGCGTTCGACCACCGCTTCTCGGTCCGGTACTACCTGATCGCGGTTCTCTTCGTCGTGTTCGACGTCGAGACGATCTTCCTGTTCCCGTGGGCGGTCATGTACCACAAGCTGAAGCTGTTCGGCCTCGTGGAGATGCTCGTCTTCCTCGTGATCCTCGTCGTGGGTTACGTCTACGCGTGGCGGAGGGGAGCGCTTTCGTGGGCCTGATCGAGAACGCGTTCCCGGACAACGTCCTCACGACCACCGTCGACGCCCTCATCGGCTGGGGCCGCAAGAACTCGCTCTGGCCGATGCAGTTCGGCCTCGCGTGCTGCGCGATCGAGATGATGGCGGTCGTCGACAGCCGCCACGACATGGCGCGTTTCGGCGCCGAGGTCTTCCGCGGGTCGCCGCGGCAGTGCGACATGATGCTCGTCGCGGGCACCGTCACCGAGAAGATGGCGCCGATCATCAAGCGCCTTTACGACCAGATGGCCGACCCGAAGTGGGTCATCGCGATGGGCTCGTGCGCAACCTGCGGCGGCCCGTACCGGAGCTACGCGGTCACGCAGGGCGTCGACCGGATCATCCCGGTGGACGTCTACGTTCCCGGCTGCCCGCCGCGGCCCGAGGCCCTTCTCTACGGCCTCATGGAGCTCCAGAAGAAAATCCAGAAGATGCGCGTGATCCGCCGCGCTCCCGAGGAGCTCGCCGTTGGCTGACGAACCGAAGGACGCTCCCGCCGCACCGCCCGCGGGCGAGCCTGCCGCTGCGCCCGCCGGCGAGCCCGCGAAGCCTGCCGCCGCAGCCGCCCCGAAGCCGGCCGCTCCTCCGAAGGTTCCCCTTCCGGCCCCCGTCGACGCGATGGGCGAGCCGCTCGTCGTCGCCCTCGCCGCGGCCGTGCCCGGCGCGGTCCTCGGCGCGAAGAAGATGGTCGGCCAGACGACCGTGGAGATCGCACCGGGCAAGCTCGTCGAGGCCTGCCGGCACCTCAAGGACAAGGAAACGTACACGTTCCTCGTGGATCAGACGGCCGTGGACTGGAAGGAGCGCGCCCCGCGCTTCGACGTCGTCTACTGGCTTCATTCGTTCGACCGCGGCAACGCGCGCGTGCGGCTCAAGGTCGGCGTTGCCGACGGCGCCACCTGCCCGACCGTGAGCGGCGTCTGGGAGACCGCGAACTGGATGGAGCGCGAGGTGTTCGACCTCTTCGGCATTTCGTTCGACGGCCACCCCGACCTCCGCCGGATCCTCACGTGGGACGGCTTCCAGGGCCATCCGCTCCGCAAGGACTTCCCGGTCGAGGGCATCGACACGGGAGCCGCGATCTACCCGGACCGCTACCCCGAGGGCGGCGGCCCCGCGCCCGACGACAAGAACAGGAAGACCGTCTCGTGAGCGAGCTCGTCGGAACCGCCGGCGCCGTTCCCGAAACGGACGAGACGATGCTCGGGCTCCGCGAGATGGAGCTCAACTTCGGGCCGCAGCACCCGTCCACGCACGGCGTCCTCCGGATCGTCCTCAAGGTGGACGGCGAGCGGATCGTCTCGGCGCGGCCGGACGTCGGCTACCTCCACCGCGGCACCGAGAAGCTCTTCGAGACCGAGACGTATCCCATGGTCATCCCGCACACGGACCGCCTGGACTACGTCGCGGCCGCGACGAACAACCACGCGTACGTGCTGGCCGTGGAAAAGCTCCTCGGCGTCGACGTCCCGAAGAGGGCGCAATACATCCGCGTCGTCCTCGACGAGATGCAGCGGATCTCGTCCCACCTCCTCTGGCTCGCGACGGCCGCGATCGACCTCGGCGCGATCACGCCTTTTTTCTACACGTTCCGCGAGCGCGAGGTCATTCTCGACCTCTTCGAGGACTACTGCGGCGCGCGCCTCACGCTGAACTGCATGCGCGTCGGAGGCCTCCAGGAGGAGCTGACGCCGGGCTGGATCGAGAAGCTCCGCGCCTTCACGGAGGACCTCGGGTCGAAGATCGACGAGTACGAGGACCTCCTGACCGAGAACCGCATCTGGAAGATGCGGACGATCGGCGTCGGGATCCTCAACACGGAGCGCTGCATCGAGTGGGGCGTCACGGGCCCGCCGCTGCGCGCGGCCGGGCTCGCGTGGGACATCCGCCGCGCAATTCCCTACGAGTGCTATCCCGAGCTCGACTTCGAGATTCCGACCGGCAAGAACGCCGACACGTACGACCGCTACCTCGTGAGGGTCGCCGAGCTGCGCCAGAGCCGCCGGATCCTCCTGCAGTGCTGCGACTGGCTCGCCGCGAACCCGACGGGCGACATTCGCGGCAAGGTGCCGCGCGTCATCAAGCCGCCCGTGGGCGACGTGTACGCCAGCGTCGAGTCCCCGAAGGGCGAGCTCGGCTTCTACCTCGTCTCGAACGGAACCAACAAGCCGTACCGGCTGCGCGTCCGGCCACCGAGCTTCATCAACCTGCAGGCTCTGCCGGAGATGGCGCGCGGCCACATGGTTTCGGACCTCGTCGCGATCATCGGGACGATCGACATCGTCCTCGGTGAGGTGGATCGATAGACATGGAAATTTCCGCGAGCGTCCTGAACTACGTCCTCATCCCGGCCGTCAAGGCCGTGGTGGTCGTGATCCTCGTCGCCACGGCGGCGGGCGTCCTCACGTACATCGAACGCCGGACTCTCGCGTTCCTCCAGGTGAGGAAGGGCCCGAACCGCGTAGGGCCGGAGGGCATCCTTCAGTTCGTCGCGGACGTCGTGAAGCTCCTGACGAAGGAAGACGTCGTCCCCGCGAAGGCGCAGCACTTCGTCCACTTCCTCGCGCCGGTCCTCGTGATGGTGCCCGGACTCGCGGTCTTCGCGGTCCTGCCGTGGGGTCCCGAGTTCACGATGAGGATCCCCGGCCTCGGCAAGATCACGACGGCCTGGTACGCGACGGACCTCAACGTCTCGCTGCTCCTCCTTCTCGCGATCACGTCGGTGGGGATCTACGGGATCATCCTCGGGGGCTGGGCGTCGAACTCGAAGTACGCGCTCCTCGGCGGCCTGCGCTCGGCGGCACAGCTCATAAGCTACGAGGTCCCGATGGGCTTCGCGGTCGTGAGCGCGATCCTCATGGCGCGCTCGCTGTCCCTCGTCGAGATCGTCGAGGCGCAGCGGACGCACCACATGTGGTTCATCCTGCCCGGCCTCGTCTCGTTCTTCCTCTACTTCGTGTCCGGCGTCGCCGAGACGAACCGCATCCCGTTCGACCTGCCCGAGGCCGAGAGCGAGCTCGTCGCGGGCTTCCACACGGAGTATTCGGGCTTCCGGTGGGCGATCTTCTTCCTGACCGAGTACGCGAACATGATCACGATCTCGGCGGTCGCGACGGCGCTCTTCTTCGGCGGCTGGCTGCGGCCGTTCCCGAACGTCGCCGCCCTCGGGTTCCTCGACGTGATTCCGGGCGTGATCTGGTACGTCCTGAAGGTCTCGTGCTTCCTCTTCGTGTACATCTGGTTCCGCGGGACGTTCCCGCGCTACCGGTTCGACCAGCTCATGGCGCTCGGGTGGAAGACCCTGATCCCGATCTCCCTCGTGAACCTCGTCCTCGTCGCGGTCGCGGCGCTGGCCGGGTTCCGCGGGCTCCGGATCCTCGGCACGATTCTCTGGGTCGCCGCCATCGGCGCCTTCGTGATCGTGACGCGGCTCAAGGCGGCGAAGAAGCCGCCCGCGACGCGCTTGATTCCGGCGCCGGTCGGCGCCCAAAAGGCGGAGGCCTGACGTGAGCTTCTGGGACGACGTCCTCCTCCTCGACATCTTCGGCGGCCTGAAGATGACCGGAAGGCACCTCTTCCGGAAGGCCGACACGGTGGAGTACCCCGAGGCCGCGCGCGAGCCGAGCGACCGTTTCCGGGGCATGTTCCGCCTCGACGAGGAGCGGTGCATCAAGTGCACGCTCTGCGCGATCGAGTGCCCGATCAACATCATCTTCATCGACTGGCACAACGAGAAGAACCCGCAGGGCAAGAACGAGAAGGTCCTCGACCGGTTCGACGTGGACCTCAAGCGCTGCATGTTCTGCGGCCTCTGCGAGGAGGCCTGCCCGACGAACCCGAAGTCGATCTGGCTGAGGACGAAGACTTACGAGCTCGGCACGTACGAGCGGAACGACGCCCTCTACCTCGACATCAAGAAGCTCACGAAGTGGGACGAGAACGTCAAGCCGTTCACGATCGTCGAGCAGGGGGAGGGGCGGTGACGACGCCGTTCTTCTTCTGGTTCTTCGCGGCGATCGTCGTGTTCGGCGCCGTGGGCGTCGTCGCGATGCGCCAGCCGGTCCACTCGGCGCTCTTCCTCCTCCTCTCCTTCTTCGGGATCGCGGCGCTTTTCGTCACGCTCCGCGCCGAGTTCCTCGCGGCGGTCCAGATCCTCGTCTACGCGGGCGGGATCATGGTTCTCTTCCTCTTCACGATCATGCTCGTGAACATCCGGAAGACGGCCGGAGAGCCCTTCCTGCACCGGCAGGCGGGCGCCGCGCTCCTCGTCGCGTTCCTGCTCCTCGCGGTCGTCGGCGGAACGATCGTGGCCTCCTCGCGGACGAGCGGCCTCGCGGACGCGGGCCAGAGCGCGGATCCCGCGAAGCTCTCGACGACGACGATCACCCGCACGGTGACCGAGACCGTCGACGGGAAGGTCGTGAAGACCCCCGTCACCGAGGAGATCGCCGGCAACAGCCAGGCCGTCGCCTGGAGCCTCTATCGCGACTATCTGCTGCCGTTCGAGGTGGCCTCGGTGTTCCTCCTCGTCGCGATGATCGGGGCGGTCGTCCTCGGCAAGCGGACGATGGAGCGGGTGGACTGATGATCTCGGTCACGCACTACGTCGCCCTCTCGTTCCTGCTCTTCGCGATCGGGGTCACCGGCGTCCTGATCCGCCGCAACCTCCTCACCGTCCTCATGTCGATCGAGCTCATCCTGAACGCCGCGAACCTCAACCTCATCGCGTTCTCGCGTCAGTTCGGCGACCTGAACGGGCAGCTCTTCACGGTCTTCGTGATCACGCTCGCCGCCGGCGAGGCCGCGATCGGCCTTGCGATCATCATCTCCCTCTACCGCCTCAAGAACTCCGTGAACCTCGACGCCGTGTCGGAGCTGAAGGGATGAAGGCTGCCGCGATCCTGCCCTGGATCCCCGTCTTCCCGCTGATCGGGTTCCTCGTCAACGGGCTCCTGTACCTCGCCACCCACTCGAAGCTGGGCGGCAAGGACTCCCCGAAGGGCCCGCACGGCGACGGACACGGCCACGTAGCTCACGACGATCACGGCCACGGCGCCCACCACGAGATCCCGTTCGCGGCGGTCCACGCGGTGGTCGGCCCCGCGGCAGCGATCCTCTCCTGCGTGGCGGCCTTTGCCGCGATCTTCCTGTGGTGGGGCGAGACGCACGGCCACGAGGGCGTCGTCGCGAACCTCTGGACGTGGATGCCTCTCGGCGCGAACCCGACGTGGTTCGGCGGAAAGGCGCTCGTCGTGGACGCGGCGTTCCGGCTCGACGCGCTCTCGGCGCTGATGCTGGGTTTCGTCACGTTCATCGGCTCCCTGATCCACGTCTACTCGGTCGGGTACATGGGGCACGACGAGGGGTTCGGGCGGTACTTCTCGTACCTGAACCTCTTCATGTTCTCGATGCTCACGCTCGTTCTCGGCGCGGGCCTCCCGATCCTGTTCGTCGGCTGGGAGGGCGTGGGCCTCTGCTCGTACCTCCTGATCGGCTTCTACTGGAAGAAGGACTACGCCGCCGACGCCGGCAAGAAGGCGTTCGTCGTGAACCGCATCGGCGACTTCGGATTCGTCCTCGGGATCTTCGGCTGCTTCGCGCTGTTCGGGACGACCGACTTCGGCGCGATGTTCTCCATGGCGGCCGCCAACCCCGCGAAATACGCCGCGGGCGGCCTCATGACGGCCGTCTGCCTCGCGCTCTTCATCGGCGCGTGCGGCAAGAGCGCGCAGATCCCGCTCTACGTCTGGCTCCCGGACGCCATGGCCGGCCCGACGCCCGTCTCCGCGCTCATCCACGCCGCGACGATGGTCACGGCGGGCGTCTACATGGTCGCGCGCTGCAACGTCTTCTACCGCATCTCGCACGAGTGGGCGATGAAGGTCCTCGGAGAGCACGCCACGGTTGGCGGCCTCCTGACGCACGACGCGTCCTTCGTCGTCGCGGTCGTCGGCGGCGCGACCGCCCTCTTCGCCGCGACGATGGGCCTCACCCAGACGGACATCAAGAAAGTCCTCGCGTACTCGACGGTCTCGCAGCTCGGTTACATGTTCCTCGGCTGCGGCGCGCTCGCTTTCTCGGCGGGCATGTTCCACGTCTTCACGCACGCGTGGTTCAAGGCCTGCCTCTTCCTCGGGGCGGGCTCCGTGATTCACGCCCTCGGCGGCGAGCAGGACATGACGAAGATGGGCGGGCTCCGCAAGCTGATCCCGCACACGTTCGTCACGATGTTCGTCGCGACGCTCGCGATCGCGGGCGTCCCGGGCCTCGCGGGGTTCTTCTCGAAGGACGCGATCCTCGCCGAGACGTGGGGCGCGGGCTACAAGGTCCTCTGGGTCCTCGCCGTCCTCACGGCCGGGATCACCGCCTTCTACATGTTCCGGCTCATCAAGATGACGTTCTACGGGACGTTCCGCGGCACGGCCGAGCAGCTCAAGCACGTGCACGAGTCGCCCGCCTCGATGGTCGTGCCGCTCTATTTCCTCGCTGCCGGCGCCGCCGTCGTCGGCTGGTTTGGCATTCCGAAATTCATTCTCGGGAAAGAGAATTCCTTCGAAGGGTTTTTGGAGCCCGTCATCGTGAAGCTGCCTGCGGCCTGGGTGGCCGAGGCGCACGAGATGACTCATGCGACGGAGTGGTCGCTGATGCTCACGTCGGTCGGCGTCGCCGCGTTCGGCATCGTCCTCGCCTGGGCGTTCTACTCGGGCGCGTACCCGTTCGCGATGCCCGAGCGCATCGCGTCCTCCCTCGGCGGCTTCTACCGTCTGGTCCGGGACAAGTACCGCGTCGACGAGCTCTACGAGGCCGTCTTCGTGAACGGGCTCATCAAGAAGGGCGGTCGCCTCATGTGGGAGATCGACGCCCGCGTCCTCGACCTCATCCCGAACGGCTCGAGCGCCGTCACGCTCTTCGCCTCGAGGATCTCCTCGTGGTTCGACCGGACGTTCGTGGACGGCGCGGTGAACGGCGTCGGGAACACCCTGGAAACGGCGTGGCGCGGGATGCGCCGCGTGCAATCCGGGCGCACGCAGAACTACGCGCTGACCATGGCGGCCGGCGTTTTCGGATTCGTCTGCCTCTACCTCCTCCTGAGATGAAGAAGGGCGCCGCATGAACGGACTCCTCTCCCTGCTCATCTTCCTGCCGGTCGTGGGGACCCTCGCGGTCTTCCTCGTGCCGCGCGAGAAGCCGGGCCTCATCCGCTGGGTCGCGACGCTCTTCACGGGCGCCGAGTTCCTCCTTTCGCTCCCGCTCTGGACCTTCACGGGGTTCCGGACGTCGGGCGACTTCTTCTTCCGCGAGACGCACGACTGGATCCCGTCGCTCGGCGCGAAGTACGCGCTCGGCGTCGACGGAATCGCGGCGCTCCTGATCCTCCTGACGACGCTCCTCTCGTTCATCTCCGTGTACTCGTCCTTCACGGCGGTCACGAAGCGCGAGAAGGAGTACTACGCGTTCCTCCTCCTTCTCGAGACGGGGATGATCGGCGTCTTCTGCGCGCTCGACTTCTTCCTCTTCTACGTGTTCTGGGAGGTCATGCTCGTCCCGATGTACTTCCTGATCGGGATCTGGGGCGGGCCGCGGAAGCTCTACGCGGCGATCAAGTTCTTCCTGTACACGCTCGCGGGCTCCGTCGTCATGCTGCTCGCGATCATCGCCCTGTACTTCTTCAACACGTCGGGCTTCCTGTGGTGGAAGGGTCTCGGCAACGCGCCGTCGTTCGACATCGTCCACTTCCAGTCGATCGCGTCCCAGATCCCGCCGGACCTCCAGATCTGGCTCTTCTGGGCGTTCTTCATCGGGTTTGCGATCAAGGTTCCGATGTTCCCGTTCCACACGTGGCTGCCGGACGCGCACGTCGAGGCGCCGACGGCGGGCTCGGTCATCCTCGCGGGCGTTCTCCTCAAGATGGGGACGTACGGCTTCCTCCGGTTCTCGCTTCCGATCTGCTCGGGAGCCTCGCGCACCTACTGGGTGCAGCTCACGGTCGTCGTCCTCTCGATCATCGGCATCATCTACGGCTCCATGGTCGCGATGGTCCAGAAGGACATGAAGAAGCTCGTCGCGTATTCCTCGGTCGCGCACCTCGGGTTCGTCATGCTCGGCCTCTTCTCCCTGAACAACGCGGGCATCCAGGGCGGAATCCTCCAGTCCATCAACCACGGGCTTTCGACGGGCGGGCTCTTCCTTCTCGTCGGAATCGTCTACGAGCGAACGCACACCCGCATGATCGCGGACTACGGCGGCCTCTCGGGCGTCATGCCCGTCTACGCGATGCTCTTCATGGTCATCCTCCTCGCCTCGATCGGCCTGCCGCTCCTGAACGGGTTCGTCGGCGAGTTCACGATCCTCACGGGCGCTTTCCTCGCCGACTGGCGCTGGGCAGCGTGGGCGAGCCTCGGCGTCATCCTCGGCGCGGCGTACATGCTCTGGCTCTACCAGCGCGTCTTCTTCGGCGAGCTGACGAACGAGAAGAACAAGGGCCTCGAGGACGTCAACCTCCGCGAGATTCTGACGCTCGCGCCGCTCATCGTCATGTGCTTCTGGATCGGCCTCTACCCGAAGCCGTTCTTCGAGATGACCGCGAAGTCGGCCGAGAAGATCGTCGCGGCCGTGAACCCGCCCGCGGCTTCCGAGTCCGCGCCCCGCATGGCGGCCGCAGGAGTCAAGTAGGCCATGCCGTTCGCCGCCGCCGACACGCTCCTCATCCTGCCGGAGCTGTTCCTCACGGCGGCGGGGCTCGTGCTGCTGCTCGCCGCGACCGTGGGCGGCCGCGAGAGGGAGCGGACGATCGCCTTCGCCGCGATCGGGTCCCTCGTCACGACCGGACTCCTGCTTGCCGTCTCGGCGTCCACCGCCAAGGCCCTGCCCCAGTCGGCCTTCGGCGGGATGTTCGTCCTCGATCGCTTCAGCCTCTACTTCAAGGTCCTGATGCTCCTCGCGGCCGTCGTGACGATCCTCTTCTCGCTGCGGTTCGTCGGCGCCTCGCCGTACCCGTCGGGCGAGTACTACGGGCTCATCCTCTTCGCGACCGTCGGCATGCTCTTCATGGCGTCCGGCACGCACCTCGTCTCCATCGTCGTCGCGCTCGAGCTCATGGCGCTGTCGCAGTACGTCCTCGCGGGCTACTTCAAGCGCGAGACGAAGTCTCTCGAGGCGGCCACGAAGTACTTCATCCTCGGCGCGTTCTCGTCGGGCGTCCTCATCTACGGCATTTCCCTCGTCTACGGCGCGACCGGGACGCTCTCCCTCGCGGGGATCGCGAAGGCCCTCGGCGCCGCGCCCGCGACGCCGCTTCTCATCGTCGGGATCATCCTCGTCGCGTGCGGCATGTTCTTCAAGATCGCCTCGGCGCCGTTCCACGTGTGGGCGCCGGACGTGTACGAGGGCGCTCCGACGCCGATCTCGGCGTTCTTCGCCGTCGGACCGAAGCTCGCGGCGTACGCGATCTTCGCGCGGATCTTCTTCATGGGCTTTGGCCCGCGTGCTCACGACTGGACCGCGATCGTGGCGGCGTCCGCCGCGCTCACGATGGTCGTCGGGAACGTCGGCGCTCTGCAGCAGACGAACGTCAAGCGCCTTCTCGGCTACTCCTCGATCGGGCACGCGGGCTACGCGCTTCTCGGCCTGCTCGCCTATGGCGACGCGACGGGCATCGGCCTCTGGGCCATCCTCGTCTATCTCCTCGCTTACGCGTTCATGAACCTCGGAGCCTTCGGCCTCGTGATCCTCCTCGAGTCGAAGGGCTACGCCGCCGAGAGCGTCGACGACTTCAACGGCCTCTCGAAGAAGAATCCGTGGGCGGCGGCCGCGATGCTCGTCTTCCTGCTGTCGCTGGCGGGGATCCCGCCGACGGCCGGGTTCGTCGGCAAGTACCTGCTCTTCTCGGCCGCGATGAAGGCCGGATGGTTCTGGCTCTCGCTCCTCGCGGTCCTCATGTCGGCCGTGTCGCTCTTCTACTACTTCCGGATCGCGCGGGCGATGTACCTCGTGGACGGGGAAGGCGAGCTGCACTGGCGCGAGGAGCCCGCCGTGACCGCGGCGATCGCGATCTGCGCGGCCGGGACGCTCGCGATGGGCATCCTCCCCGGGCCGTTCGTGGCATTCGCGAAGAGCTGCCTCTTCCCGTGAGCCGGGCAGCGGCGAGATGAGCGGCGCCGCCGGTCCCGGGAATGACGACGGTTCGGGCGGGGACCGGGGTTTTGCGCGCTACTTCGCCGACGTCCTGACGTTCGGGTGGGTCCTGCCGGCGGCCATCGCCGCGGGCGCCGGCCTCGGCTGGGTCCTGGACAAGGTCTTCGGCCTGTTCCCGGTCCTGACGGCCGCCCTGGCCCTCGTGGGCCTCGTTGCCGGCCTCAGGCAGATCTACCGCGAGTCGGGAGTCCTGTCCCGCAGCGGGAAGGGCCCCGGAAGTGGCAACGCCTGAGGGCCGCGAGGCTCCCGAGAGGCCCGGACGGGGGTGGCTTCGGACGGCCGCCGTCCTCGCCCTTCTGGCCGCCTCCGGACTGGCCGCGACGGGCCGTTTCCGGCCCGCCCTCGCCTTGACTCTGGGGGCCTCCGTGGCTATCGTCTCGGCGCTCTGGCTGTCGGATTTCCTCGGTCGCTTCGCGGCGCCCGAGCGAAGCACGCCGGCCCGATTCGACTGGAAACTCGGGTTCAAGGCCGTTCTCCGGTACGGCCTGATCGGAGCCGCCCTGTGGGCCTCCGTTCGGGCATTCCCGGCCGACGTCCCGTGGCTGATCGGGGGTCTCTCGACGGTCGTCGCCGCGGCGGCGATCGACGGGGTTCTCGAGCAGGTCCGCGGGCCGCGGAACGGAACGGGCGCGGCCCGCTGAAGGCGGAAACGGCGACGTGCACCACGAACATTCGATCTTCTTCGGGTTCTTCAACGCGCTCCTGACGCGCATCCTCGGGCCCGTCGACGGCGCTCCCGCCTGGTGGAAGAACGGCATCGACCTCGGGAGCTTCCACATCGCGGGCGTCGCGCCGCGCGGCGAGGGCGGCGAGCTTCTCGGCTGGATCCCCGACCACGTCGCGATGGCGATCGTCGTCGTCCTCTTCATGGCGGCGTTCTTCTTCTACGCCTCCCGGAGCTACCGCCGGGACGCCCCGGGCCGGCTTCAGAACGTGATCGAAGTCTTCGTCGACTTCCTGCGCGGCGTCATCAAGGAGAACATCGCCCACGGGGAGCATTACCTCCCGATCGTGGGGGCGTTCTTCTTCTTCATCTTCTTCTCGAACATCTGCGGCCTGTTCTTCTTCCTGCAGCCGCCCACGGCGAACCTGAACGTGACGTTCGCGCTCTCGATCACGTGCTTTTTCATCTTCAACGCCGAGGGCATCAAGGCGCACGGCCTGTTCGGGTACCTCAAGCACTTCCTCGGGCCGATGCTCGCGCTGGCGCCGCTCATGTTCCTCATCGAGATGATCGGGAACTTTGCCCGCGCGCTTTCGCTCTCGATGCGTCTCTACGGCAACATTTACGGCGAGCACACGGCCGGCAGCATCTTCACCGGCCTGATGCCCATCGTGGTCCCGTGGCCGATGATGGCCCTCGGGATCTTCACGGCGCTGCTGCAGGCGTACGTGTTCACTCTCCTGACCACCGTCTATCTGGGCGGCGCGACCGCCCACGAGCACTGATCCCGATTTCTCATCTCGAAAGGAGTCTTATGTTCAAGAAGCTCATGTCCGCGGGCGCCCTCGGTGCGCTCGCCCTGGCCCTCCCGAACCTCGCCCTCGCCGAAGAGGCCGCCAAGGCCGTCTCCTCCGGCGGGGCTGGATGGGGCCACTTCTCGGCTGCGTTCGCGATCGGCCTGGCCGCCGCGGCCGGCGCCATCGCCCAGGGCCGGACGGCGGTCGCGGCCTGCGAGGGAATCGCGCGCAACCCCGGCGCGGTCGGCCAGATCCGCGGCCAGGCCTTCCTCGGCCTCGTCCTGATCGAGTCGCTCGTCATCTACGCCCTCGTCATCGCTTTCGTCATCAACGGCAAGTAAATCTTTTCCCGTCAGGGATTTGGCGGCCCCGGGCGACCGGGGCCGCTGCTTTTTAGGGGGTGCCGGAAAAGCCGTTTGAAACCGGCGCGCGTATTGCTCTTCAGAAGGCGGTACGAACATGGCATTTCTGACCAGCAAGAAGCCTTCCTCCCCGGGCGCATGGGACTTCAAGAACGGCGAGCTGCCGTTCGCGGACGCGCTCTACGGCGCCGCCCTGCGTCTCACGCGCAACCGTCAGGACGCCGAGGATCTTCTCCAGGAGACTTACCTGAAGGCGTTCGCGCACTACGAGGGCTTCACCGAGGGGACGAACCTCAAGGCGTGGCTCTTCCGCATCCTCAAGAATGCGTTCATCAACGGCTACCGGCACGCGAAAGTCGGACCGAAGGAAGTCGACCTCGGCGTCGACGGCGATGACGCCCTCGAGGCGGCCGGGACGCGCGCGCGCGCCGCGGCGAACCCGGGCCCCGAGGATCAGCTCGTCGCCGGAACGATGGACGGCCCCGTTGCCGAGGCGCTGGCGGCCCTGCCGGAGGACTTCCGCCTCGTCGTCGAGCTCGTCGATCTGCAGGACTTCTCGTACCGGGAGGTCGCCGACATCCTCGAGGTCCCGCTCGGCACGGTCATGTCGCGCCTCTACCGGGGCCGGCGCCTCCTCGAGTCGGCCCTCCTCGAGTACGGCCGGCGGCGCAACTACCTCGGCGAGGGCGAGCCCTCGCGGACGCGCCAGGGCGCGCCCGGGCCGAAGACCGTTCAGTTGTCGGAATACCGCAAGCGCCGGTAGCGTTAGGCGGACTGGCGGGGACGACCGCCGCGAACGATGGATTGCCGGACGGCCAGCCTCCTCATCGAGGCGTACCACGACGACGAGCTCGAGCTCGTCGATGCCGCCCGTCTCCTCGCCCACTTCGAGGCCTGCCCCGAATGCCGCTCCCGCTGCGACGAGGCCGCGCTCCTGCGCGACGCCATGCGCACCGGCCGGCCCGTGGACCGTTGCCCCGAGGACCTCGCCCGGCGCCTCGCCGCGCGCTGTGGAGCGCTTCCGCCGCGCCCCCCCCGGCGTTCGCTCCGGCCCGTCGTCGTCGTGCTGGCGGGCGGCTGCGGTCTCCTCATTGGCTGGGTTGCGGGCCGTTTCGTGCCGGCCGCCGCCCGCAGCCCCCTCGCCTTCGCGGGTGCGAGCCGGACGTTCGACGCGGACGTCTTCTGCCTGCGCTGCGCGCTCGACGCGATCCTTCCCGGCGCCGCGGACTCCGGAGCGCACCGGCCGCTCCTCCGGACCGCCGACGGCAGGATCTGGGTCGTCGATCCCGGCAGCGCCGCGCGCGCGCGCTTCGGCAAGCCCGGGCAGGGGCCGCGCCACGTCGTCGTGACGGCCGCGCTCGACGAGCGGACGGGCGTCGCGGACGTGTCGGACGTGACGGAAGCCCCGCCGCCCGCGGCGTCTCCGGCCGCGGCGCGCTGAGCCCGCGCCCGGGCGTCAGGCGGTCGTCGCCGGAGGGTTGAGCCGCTTCTCGAACACGATGCGCTCGCGGACCCCTCCTCCGACCGGGAAGGCTTCGAGGCCCGCGACGCTGAACCCGTAGAGCCAGTACAGGCGGCACGCGGCGGGGGAGACCGCATAGGAGTAGGCGCGCAGAAGGTTCCGGCCGCGCTCGCGGCAGGCCTCGATTCCGCGGAACAGGAGCTCGCGGCCGATCCCGGACCCGCGGAACTCCCCCTCGACGGCGAGCCAGCTGAACACGGCGGCCTCGCCCGACCCGCCTCCCGGCAGGACGAGGAGGACGCCGGCGTCGCGTCCCTCCGCCTCGGCCGCGACGCACAGGTCGCGGCGCGCGTCGAAGATCAGCGCTGCCGCCTCGGCCTCGCGCGTGAACGCGTCGTCCGCCGGCATGTCGAATTCCTCGCGGAAGACGCGCGCGACGAGCGGCGCGAGCGCGGAGAGGTCCGCGGCGCCGCACGTGCGGTAGCGGACGTCCCGCGCCGGCGTCACATCCTCTCCGGGATCGGGACGCCGAGGACGCCGAGGACGTCCGCGAGGTGCTCGGAGACGACCTGGAGGGCCGCGCGGCGGGCGCGGCGCCGCGCCTCGTCCTTCTCCTGCGAGATCGGATGCGTGTGGTAGAGGTGATGGAAGGCCGCGGCGACCGCGAGAGCGTGCCGCACGAGGAGCGAGACCTCGAGCGTCTCGGCGACCTTCTCGAACGTGTCGAGCGTGCGCGAGCACGTCCGGACGACGTCCCACAGGCCGTCGTCGAGCGTGTCCGCCGGCAGCGACTCTACGGCCGCCGTCTCGGTCGCGTCGAGCCGGCCCGCGAGGCCCGTCTCCTCGAGCTTCCGGAAGATGTTCGCGGCCCGCACGGCGGCGTACTGGAGGTACGGGCCCGTGTCGCCCTCGAACGCGAGCGCCTCGTCGAAGTCGAACGCGATGATCTTGTTGCGCGAGAAGCGCGTCATGTAGACGCGCAGGGCGCCGACGGCGATGGACTCGGCGCGTCCCG
The DNA here is from genome assembly GCA_016716715.1 of Acidobacteriota bacterium. Lineage (NCBI taxonomy): Bacteria > Pseudomonadati > Acidobacteriota > Acidobacteriota bacterium. Next base: position 59,210 of record JADJVE010000008.1, read on the forward strand.
GCTCCGGGCGCTCGGCGCCCGCTCGGGAGGCGATCTGGTCGCGGGCCTTCTCGACGAGCCGGTCGAGAAGGTCGTCGGCCTTGACGCCGAGGCCCTTGCGGCCCGACATCTCGACGAACGGCTTCGCGCGGTCCTCGTCGGTCAGCTCCACGCCGAGCGCCTCGGCGGAGGCCGGCGTCAGCGCGACCATCTCGTACGCGAAGTGCACGGAACGGTCGGCGGCCTCCGGGAAGCCGGCCTTCCGGACGGCCTCCTTGACGACCTTCTGCGGGTAGGACTGGCGGACGTCGATCACGTTGATGACGCCCGTGCCCTTGCCGAAGCGGCCGCGGACGGACGGGTCCGCGCCCTCGGCGTCGCGTCGCGTCCGGTAGAGCGGCGATTCGCCGTCGGAGGCGCGGAACTCGGGGCTGCCGTCGACGTCGACGTAGGGAACGGGCTCGTACTCGAAGTCGATGCCGAGGACGCCGAGCTTCCAGAGCTGGTAGGCGACGTCCTTGCCGGTGTACGTGACCGTCCCGTTCGAGCGCACGAGGACCTTGTCCGCGTCCTCCATGCCCTCGAACTCCGCGGCGCCCTCGAGAGGCATGACCCAGCAGCCGGCGTTCTTGCCCTCCGATTCGAGGCGCGCGGCCCCGGCGGCCTTCAGCCGCTCGAACGCTTTGGCCCAGAACTTCCGCCCGAGGATGTCGCTCTCGCGGGGAAGGAGGTCATAGTCGACGCCGATCCTCTCCATCGTCAGGAGGTGGCAGCGCACGACGGCTTCGGCGAGCCGGGCCGCGACCCTGGCCGTGGCCTTCTCCCCGGGCGTCTGGTCGTGGCCGGTCGCGGCACCCTCGATCGCGTGGAGCGTCGCGCGCCGCTCCTGTTCGAGCTCGGGATCGGCCGCGTAGCTCCTGCCCATGAGGGCGTAGAGGTCCCAGGCGAGGTCGCCGAGGCGGCGCCCCTCGACGCCCGGCGCGTCGTATGGGAAAGCCTCGAGGATCTCGCGGATCTCCTCGCCGTACGCGGCGGCCTTCTTCGGGTCGACGAGGGCGTCCGGGTGCTCGAGGCCGACGACGACATCCGCGACCTGCACGCCCGTGTCGTCGAGGTAGTTCTGCACCTCGACGTTCCGCCCGAGGCGCCGGAAGTTCCGGACGAGGACGTCGCCGAGAACGGCGTTCCTCAGGTGCCCGATGTGCGCCGCCTTGTTCGGGTTGATGTTCGTGTGCTCGACGATGAGCTTGCCGGTGCCGGCTTCCGCCTGGAGTGCGGCGTGGGCGTCCTCGAGCATCGCCCGGAGGACCTTCGGGCGGTCCACGAAGAAGTTCAGGTAGCCGCCGCCCTCCACCGTCCGCTTCACGACGACGTCGGGAAGGACGAGGGCGGGCGCGAGCTCCTCGGCGATCTTGCGCGGCGGGCGCTTGAGCACCTTGGCGAGCTCGAAGGCGACGGGGCAGGAGAGGTCACCCATCTCCACCTTCGGGGGCGTTTCGAGGACGAGGCGCGGGGGCTCGACCCCGAACGTCTTCCGGCAGGCGTCGACGATGGCGCGCTCGAGCGCGCTCTTGAGTCCGATCAGCATGGCGGCGGCGATTCTCGCATGTCGTAGCATCGCGAACGTGAGCGGAGCCGTGACACGCGGGGTTTTCGTGCGTGCCCTGCCCGAGCGCGCGTTCGAAGCCTTCGTGAGGGTCTCCGAGGTGCTCAGCTGGCTCGCGGACGGCGCCGTGATCGGCGCGCGCGCGGGCGGCAACTGGGCGCTCGGGTGGTACGCGGATCCCGACTCGGACGCCGGGTACAGCTCGATGGGCCAGATCGAGACCTTCGAGCCCGGGCGCACGCTCGCGGTCTCGAACCTCGTGTTCTCGAGCCCCGAAGGGCTGTCCTTCGGCCCCATGCGCCTCGTCATCACGTTCGAGGCCGTGGAAGAGGGCACCGACGTGACCGTGACGCAGGAAGGGCTCGAAGAGGGGCCCGTCTGGGAGTCGTACCGCGACCAGCTGGGACCGGGCTGGGAGCGGATGCTCGGGGACCTCAAGGCCTGGCTCGAGGAAGGGAAGAAGCTTCCGGGGCGCTGAGGGCCGGGATCAGGCCGGACGCTGCGGGCGGTGGAACCGCGCGTCGCCGGGGTACTTCTTCAGGCCCTCCTGCTTCCAGCGCTCCGCGCCGGCGCGGTCGCCGAGCACCGACAGGGTCTGATACGCGGCGAGGTACGCGTCGACGCCGGGGGAGGCCGCCACCATGTCCTCGATCGCCTTGCGCGCATCCGCCGTCCGGTTCTGCGTGGCGTACAGGATGACGAGCGAGGACCACGCCGCGAGCGTCGTCGGGTAGGCGCGCAGCTCGTCCCGGAACTCCGCCTCCGCTTCCTTCGGGCGGCCCATGCGCGCGAGAACGTCGCCGCGGAGGAGGTGCAGGCCCGGCAGCGGGAGGGCGTGAACGGCCCCTTCCTGGACGCGCGCGGACGCCTCGAGCGCCTTCGGGAGGTTTCCGCGGCGCACCTCGACCTGTGCGAGGACGAGGAGCCCCTTGTCGCGATTGCGGTCGGTCCTGAGGCACTCCCGCGCGGCCGCCTCGGCCGCCGGCAGGTCGCCGAGCGCGAGGCACGCGCGCGCGAGGATCTCGTCGCCCGCCGGGTCGCCCATCGACCGCGCGAGCTCGGCGTGCTTCCGCGCCTCTTCGGCCTTGCCCATCTGGAGCGCGTGGTTCGCGAACGACACGACGTACTGCGTCGAGCCCGCGGGGGAGAGCTCGATCGTCCTCTTGAGCGAGGCGAGCGCCTCGTCGGTCTTGCCCTGCTTCGCGAGCGCCTGCGCCTGCAGCTCCCAGATGTCCAGCATGCGCGGGTTCTCCGCGAGGAGCTTCTGCGTGATCGCCACGGACTTCGCCGCGCTGCCCTCGACGAACTCGCGGAGCGCTTCCTTCATGAGGCCGACGGTCGCGATGTGGTCCTTCGGGTCGTCCAGCGGGCCGCTGCCGGCCGACGCCCCCGAGCTGAGATACCCGAGGGACGCGAGCTTCTTCGCCGTCTCCTGGTCTACGGCGGCGGGCGCCGCGAACGACGTCCGGAGAACCTCCATCTCGATCCGCATCTTCCGGAACGGCTCGGGCAGGCCCGCCGCGAGGTTCGCCTTCTCGGCCGGGTCGGCGGCGAGGTCGAAGAGCTCGGGCCGGGGCGCCTCGATGTAATGCCAGCGGCCGTCCACGAGCGAGCGCAGCTCGCTCCACCCGAAGTGCGTCCGCGGGAAGAACGACTCGGCGTAGATCCGCCGCCCCGGCTGCACTTTGGCGTCCGTTGCGTCAGCCACGTCGATCACGGAAACCGTACCGGCGGGCGGCGCGAAGCCCGCGAGTCCCACGGCCCTGCCGATCGTCGTGAAGAGGTCGGCGAGCTGGACGGGGACGGCGACCGCGCGCGGCGCCGGGGGACCGCCCTTCGGGAGCTTCACGAGCAGCGGAACCTGCAGGACCTCGCGGTAGAGGAAGACGCCGTGCTCGCTCTCGCCGTGGTCGCCGAGCCCCTCGCCGTGGTCGGACATCAGGACGATCAGGGCGCGGTCGTAGAGACCCTTCGCCTTCAGGAAGTCGAGGAACTTGCCGGTGATCGCGTCGGCGGTCGCGATCTCCCCGTCGTACGGGCTCGCGTAGAGGCTTCGGAAGGGCTCCTTCGGCTCGTACGGGGCGTGCGGCTCGTAGAGGTGGAGAAAGGCGAAGAACGGCCCGCCCTGCTTCTCGATCCAGCGCTCCATCGAGGCCTCGGCCTCGTCCCCGGGGCGCTGCACGCGGCTCAGGGCCTGGAAGGGGCGCGTCGGGGCGACGTCGTCGTCCCAGAGGCCGAAGCCGCGCCCGATGCCGGTCGTTCCGGAGAGGACGATGCTCGTGACGGCGCCGCCGGTCGCGTAGCCGCCCTTCCCGAGCAGCTCCGCGAGCGTGGGGACGGAGGGATTCAGCACGTAGCCGAGGTTGTCGTGGAGGCCGTTCCGGTCCGGCAGGAGCCCGGTGAAGACCGTGGCGTGGGACGGCAGCGTGAGCGGCGCGTGGGCCCAGGCGCTCTCGAAGAGGATCGACTCCTCCCGCAGGGCCGAGAGAGCCGGCGTCTTCACGCCGCCGTAGCCGTAGAAGGGGAGGTGGTCGGAGCGGAGCGTGTCGATCGAGATCAGGACGACCGGGGCCTTGGGAAAGACGCGCAACGATCGAGGCCGGCCGCAGCCGCTGGCGGCGACGAGCACGACGAGCCCGAGGGCTTGAAGCAGCCCGCAGCGGGCTCGTGTCGGGGAGAGCACGCGGCGAGTCTAGCGCCCGGGCAAAGAAAAGGGCCCCGGCAGCGCCGGGGCCCGTCGACAGAGAAGGAGGGAAAGGACTAGAAGCGGATGCCCACCGACATCTGGAAGTAGCGCGGGGTCTGGTAGCTCCCGGCGGCGGCTGGTCGTTCCGAAGGTCGAGCCCTTCTGCCAGTTTGCCCCCATCGCCTTGCAGGCCGCGCCGGACGTGCCCTGCGGGCACTCGATCGGCGACGCGTTCGTGAACGGGTTGAACGCGATGAGGTTCGACGTGTTGAAGTTCGTGTTCACGGTCGTGTTCACGGCGAGGATGTGCTGCGCGTTGAACACGTTGAACACCTGCGGGATGACGAAGATCTCGAGGCCGCCGACGATGCGGTGCGAGTAATAGAGCTGCATGTCCGTGCGGTAGATGCTCTCGGTCCGGTACGCGTCCCGCGGGGTGAAGTAGTAGGCGACGGAGGCGGGAGGCGTCAGGTAGCCGGGGTTCGTGACATAGGAGCCCGTGCGGATCGTGCCGGAGGCGCCGTAGGGCGTTCCGGTGTCGTAGGTCTGGATGAGGCCGAAGTTGAAGCTGCCCCAGCTGGCCGGAACCGGGAGGTCGTAGTTGCCGTAGACGCGCACGCGGTTGCGCTCGTCCTGGCTCAGGTCGCCGGTGGGGTTGTTCCACGAGCGCTGCACGTACTCGGGGTAGACGTGCGAGCCGCCGCGCACCGGGCCGGAGCCGCTCGTCTCGCCGACGATGTCGCCGATCAGGTGCGACCACGTCCAGTTGGCGCCCATGGTGAAGCTCGGGGTGAAGCGGTAGAAGACCTGCGAGTGGAGACCGGTGTACTCGCGGCGGTAGTCGTTCGAGTTCACGACGAGGCCGAGGTCCTGGATGTCGCCGAACGGGCTCGCGACCCTGCCGGTCGTCATGTCCTTCTTGAGGTCGTAGTAGTCCTGGTACTCGCGGCGGACGAAGTCGACCCGGTAGCTGCCGCTCGACGACTTGCCGAAGTTGCCCGCGATTCCGAACACGTACTCCTTCGTGTTCGGGGAGGCGAGCGAATCGCGGATCTGAACGTTAACGCCGCCGATGGACGGCGCGCCGCCCTGCGGAACCTTGCAGCTCGCGGCGAGGGGGTTCGGGAGGCAGCCGTTGGCGTTGAACCAGTCGAAGATCTTCTGGGTCGCCTGCTGCGAGGTGAGGTACGGGCCCGCGCCCGTGTTGATGCCGGGGCCGTCGTAGTACCAGTAGAAGTCGGCCGGGCTGCCGGCGAGCGTCGCGCCGCTGCCTGCCTGCGTCTCCTGCAGGGCCGCGACGTACTGCGCGTAGCTCGCGGTGACGCGGAGGCTGCCGTTGCCGAGGACGTCGTACGTGGCGGCGAGACGCGGGCTGAACCTCGAATCCTTTGACGTGACGTTGCCCGCCGCGTCCGTGGCGTCGTTCTTGTCGTAGCGGACGCCGAGGTTGAACGACAGGCGGTCGTTCAGGCGCCACGCGTCGTTGAGGAACGCGGACTGCGTCCGGAGGTTGCTGCCCTGCGACGCCTGCAGGACCGGCCAGTAGTCGAGCTCGGTGAGGCCGGACTCGAAGACGGGGTAGACGTTCTGCCCCTGGAAGACGGATCTCCCGGATCCGAACGTGTAAATGACGTAGTTGCTGCCCGACTGGTAGTTGTTCGACAGGCGCTGGCCGGCGAAGTTGTCGTACCCGACCACGATGTTGTGCGAGCCGAGGCCCGGCGTCGAGAGGAAGTACGTGCCCTTGACGAAGAACTCGTTGTTGTCGCGCTTCTCGGGGCCGCACACGCCGCAGAAGATCGGCGCGTTATACGAAATGCCGAGCCCGAGGTCGCGGATGACCGTGCCGTTGGCGTTGTCCGTGTATCGGCCGCCGGAGTTCTCGAACGTGAACTTGCGCTTGGAGTACGAGCCCTCGAGGAAGAAGTTCGACGAGAGGACGCCGTTGTAGTTGAACGCCATGAGCTCCTGAGGGAGCTGGCGGTCGTAGATGCTCGCGAGGTCCGCGACGGGGATGCTCGTGAAGTAGTAGTTGACGTCGTCGTGCTTGACGCCGATGTACGAGCCGGTGAGGGTGTGGTTCTGGACGGGCGAGAACGTCAGCTTGCCTTCGTACCGCGTTTCCTTCGCGCCGTTCGTGTATGGAATGTTCGTTCTGTTCGTGAGGGAGGTGAGGGCCTCGCTCGTGTCGAAGTAGCGGCCGGCCCCGAAGAACCACAGCATGTCCTTGAGGATCGGGCCGCCGAGCGTCGCCTCGTAGGTCGACGTGACCGTGTTCGTGAAGGTGTCTTCCTGCGGGTTCACGCCCGTCGCGGTGCGGTAGCCGGACGTGGAGTTCCAGGCGTTGTTGTTGAGCGTCGAGCGGAACGAGCCGGAGAACACGTTGCCGCCGGACTTCGTGATCGTGTTGATCACGCCGCCGGTGAACCGGCCGTACTCGGCCGAGACGCTCGACGTGGTCGTCGTGGTCTCCTGGATGGCGTCCTCGATGAAGAGGTTGTTCGGCGAGGAGCGGACGTTGTCCGTGATCGTGACGCCGTTGACCGTGTAGAGGTTCTCGGTGGACTGCGCGCCCGAGATCGACGCCCCGTTCGGGCCGTTCTGGTTGACGCCGGGCGAGAGGTTGACGGCCGACGTGACCGTGCGCGCCGTCGGAAGCTTGCTGAGGACGTCGCCCGTGTACGTCGTCGCCTGGGCGGGCGACTGGGAGATCGAGTCGCTCTGGGCCGTGACCGTCGTCGCCGCGCTGACCGTCATCGCGAGGTTCGCGTCGAGGCTCGCCTGCTGCGAGGCGCCCAGCGACTTGCTGAGCGTCTGGGCCTTGAAGCCCTGGATCGTGAACGTGATCTGGTAATCGCCGGGGGGAAGGTTCGCGAGGACGTACGTGCCGTTCGCGCCGGTGACCGTGGTGCGGGTGCCCTGGAGGGCCGGGGATTTCGCCGTGACGGTGACGCCCGGCAGATCGAGGGCGTCGTTGCGCGCGCGGCCCGACAGCGTGGCGGTCGGAAGCCCCTGTGCGAGGACGACGGGCGCGAGGGCGAGGCCCACGAGAAGAGCGATGCCGACGAGAATCGAAAGCCTTGCGGAAACTGGGGATGTTGACGAGCGCACTAGATTCCCTCCTTCGGGTACCCCGGCCTTCTCGCCGGGAAATGTAAAGATGACGAAAGACCGAATACCGGGGACGAAGTCGCATCGGGCCGGGACGGAATTTCCGTGATGATCCTATGGGATCGGGGAACTCGCAAGGCCTGATGCGTCTGCATCAGGCAGGAGAAGGGGGGGGGCTGGCTCCCTTCGCCCTTGTCAGGGATTTCACTTTGCGGTATTCCAGCGGGCAAGATGAAAACCCCCACTCGCGTCCTCGCCCTGCTCCTTCTCGCCGCGTCTGTCCCGGGCCTCGGCGCCGGCCTCGAGCGCTACAAGGACTGGACCCGCTCGCCCGAGTTCGTCTTTCTCGCGACGGACGCCGAGCAGAAGGAGTGGAAGAAGATCACGACGGACGAGCAGGCCGACCGGTTCGTCCAGCTCTTCTGGGCCAAGCGCGACCCGGACCTCAAGACGCCGGTCAACGAGTACAAGCTCGGCTTCGACCAGCGCGTGAAGGAGGCCGACCAGATCTTCGCGATGCCGCGGCAGCGCGGCGCCCTGACGGAGCGGGGGAAGGCCTACATCCTGCTCGGCCCCCCGAAGACGCTCCAGCGGTCCGCCGGGACGAAAACGCAGCCCACATCGGCCCCGGGCTCGGTCAACATCCCGCCGCCGAACGAACCCGGGACGTCGATCGGGGAGAGCAAGGTCACGTTCGTCTACGAGGCGGCGCAGCTTCCCGAGTGGGCCAAGATGAAGTCCCTCGTCGTTGAGTTCGTCGTGGAGCAGGCGAGCGACTTCGTGGCGGGAAGGAGCGGCGACGTCAAGCGCCTCGAGGTGAACGCGCGCGCCGCTCTCGTGAAGAACCCCGACCTCAAGGAGGCGCCGCACTACCGCACGGCCGAAGAGCTCGAGGCCGAGCGCCAGGCCGCGCTCGCCGCCGAGGTCGAGGCCCGCAAGGGGCCCGCCCTGACGCCCGCGATCCGGACCTCGCTCGAGGGCCTCGCGGAGGATTCCGCGCTGCTTGCGGTCGTCCCGCTGGCCGCGGGGGAGACGGACGACACGCGCATCCAGGCCCAGATCTTCGTCACGGCATCCGCGGGCGAGCCGCCGGCCGGAAGCCGCCTCGCGTTTCTCGTGCGGACCCCGGACGGCAAGGATGCCGCCCGGTACGAGGAGGCGACGCCGCTCGAGCCGGCGCCGGGCGGAGGCCTCTACGCGAGCCGGTGGTTCTCGGTCCCGCCCGGCGAGTACACGGTGGCCGCCGGCGTCTACGACGCATCCGGAAAGGCCGTCGCCGCGGCCCGGAAGAGCGTCTCCGTCGCGGCCGTGCCCGCCGACTTCGCGGTCTCGCCCCTCGTGATCGCCAGCGCGTTCTTCGCCGTGCCGAAACCGAAGCCCGAAGACGCGTTCACGTTCTCGGGCCACCGCTTCGTCTCCAAGGGGGCGCGTCTCGACCCGACGGACGGCCTCTCGTTCGTCCTGCGCGTCTACAACCCGGCCGTGGACCCGGCGACGAAGTCCGTGAGCCTCTCGCGCTCGGTCCGGTTCCGGCCGAAGGGCGCGCAGTGGTCGGACGTTCCCCAGCCGCAGGACCCGCCGACCCAGGTCCCGGACCGCAAGGACCAGGCCTCCGGGGGAATCCTGACCGTCGACGTCTCGGCCGTCCTGATCGAGACGCGCCTCGGCGAGTACCTTCGCAAGCCCGGCGACTACGAGATCAAGGTCGTCGTGACGGACAACGTCTCGAAGAAGAAGGCCGAAGCCTCGACCACGTTCGTCGTGACGGGGACGCTCCCGCCGAAGAAATAGCGCGTCAGAAGCGCGCGTCGCGGGGGAAGCGGCGCCTGGCCTCGCGGCGCATCTCGCGCTCGCCGTCGGGGTCTTCCGTCGCGCGGAACGTCTTCATCGCGAGGAGGAAGGCCTCCGGGCTGGGCTCGTGGACGACGAGCGCGATGAGCGTCCGGCGTGCGTCCTCGCGCCGGCCCGCGGACGCGTAGAGGGCGGCGAGCGAAACGCGGGCGTCCGAACGGTCCGGGTAGAGGCGGATCTCCTCGAGGAACTCCTTCTCGGCCTCCGGCGCCCGGCCCTGCCGGGCGAGGACGTCGCCGCGCAGCATGTGGAGCCCCGACTGGACCAGCTTGTCTCCCGCGGAGAGGGCCGCCGCCTCCTGCGACCACTTGTCGGCCGAGGCGACGTCGCCGCGCATGACCGCGAGACGGCCGAGGACGAGCGCGCCGCGCACCTTCGTCTTGCCCGAGCCCTTCTCGTATGCCGCGCGGGCGGCGGGCTCGGCGGCGGCGAGGTCGCCCTTGCCGAGGAAGCCGCGCGCGGCGACGTCCTCGGCGTCGGGGTCGCCGAGCGCCCGGAGCGCCTCGGCGTGCTTCAGCGCCTCGTCCCATTTCCCGAGCTGCAGGCAGAGGTTCGCCACCTCGCGCAGATACGGAGTGCGCGCGGCCTCCGGCGCGAGATCGACCGTCTTCTTGAGGGCATCGAGGGCCTCCTCGGGCCGGCCGAGCTGCACCAGGGCCTTCGAGTCCATGTCCCAGATGTCGAGCATCCGGGGGTTCTCGGCGAGGAGCTTCCGGAAGACCGCGTGCGCCTTCGCGGCGTTCCCGGCGGTGAATTCGCCGAGGCCCATCCGGAGCTCCTCGAAGGTCTTGACGCGGTCCTTCGGGTCGTCGAGGCCTCCCGCGTTCGCGCTCGACGGGCCCGCGCTCAGGTAGCCGAGGGAGGCCAGCTTCTTGCGCGCCTCGGGGTCGAGGTCGCCGGCCGTTTCGTACGCCGGCTTGCGCTTCGCGATCTCGGCGAGCATCGGCCGGAGCGCATCGGGCTTCTGCGCGTAGAGGTTCGTCTTCTCGCCCGGGTCGGCGGCGACGTCGTAGATCTCGGCCTTCGGGGCCTCGATGTAGTGCCAGCGCCCGTCGAAGAGCGACGACAGCTCGCTCCAGCCGAAGTGGATTCGCGGGAAGAACGTCTCGGAGAGGATGCGGCGTGCCGGGGCGCCCGGCGGGTCGAGGAAGGACCGCGTGCCCTCGGGCCGCTGGAAGCCGCGGACGCCCGCGCCTTCGGCGATCGTCGTAAAGACGTCGATGAGCGCCGCGGGCTCGTCGACGGTTTCGCCCGCGCGCCGGCCGCCCGGGAGCTTCACGAAGAGCGGCACCTGCAGGCTCTCGCGGTAGAGGAACATCCCGTGCTCGGACTCGCCGTGCTCGCCGAGTCCCTCGCCGTGGTCCGAGAGGAAGACGATCACGGCCTTGTCGTATAGGCCCCGAGCCTTCAGGAACGCCATGAGCCTTCCGAGGATCGCGTCCGACTCCGCGATCTCGCCGTCGTAAGGCTGCGCGGCGTAGCGCGTCTTGAACGGCTCGGGCGGCTCGTACGGCGTGTGGGGCTCGTAGAGGTGAAGGAACGCGAACGTCTTTCCGTTCGTGGGCCGCGCCGCGAGCCAGGTCTCGAGCCGGGCCACCGTCTCGGGCCCCGCCCGCTGGACCCGGCCGAGGGCCTCACCGCCCTTGTCCGGTTCCACGGCGTCGTCGTAGAAGTCGAAGCCGCGCGAGATCCCGCTGGCGGCCCCCTTCAGGACGAAGCACGAGACGGCGGCGCCGGTTTCGTAGCCCTCCTTCTTGAGCAGCTCGGCGAGCGTCGGGACGTCCGCCCGGAGGCGGTAACCGAGGTTGTCGTGGATGCCGTGGGCGGAGGGCTCCCGCCCGGTCAGCATCGAGGCGTGAGAGGGGAGCGTGAGGGGGACGTGAGCCCAGGCGCGCGTGAAGAGGATGGAATCCTTCCGGAGCGCGTCGAGCGCGGGCGTCTCGACGCCCTTGTAGCCGTAGGCCGGGAGGTGGTCCGAGCGGAGCGTGTCGACGCTCACGAGAACGACGGGAGCGCCCGAGAAGGCCCCGGCCTTAGGCCCGCGGCGGCAGCTGGCGGCTCCGAACAGGAGGGCGATCGTGCAGGCGAGGGCGGCCGCGGCCAGCCTTCCGGACTTCATCGACGGAGGGTAACCCAGGGGGGCGAAGAAAAAGGAGCCGGGCCCGAAGGCCCGGCTCCCGAAAGGACGGGTGAGGAAGACTAGAAGCGGACGCCGGCCGTGAGAAGGAACGTGCGGGGCTGCTGCCAGCCCGCGACCGACGTGACCTGCCCGAAGCTCGGGCCGTAGTTCCAGTTCGCGGTCGGATTCGCCACGTTCCGCTCGCCCCGGACGGGCGTCGTCGTGAAGGGGTTGAAGTGCAGGTAACCCGTCGTCGTGTTGAGCGTCTGGACCGTCTGGTTGACGGTGATGGCGCCCTGGTTGTTCGTGACGTTGAGGACCTGCGGCTGGACGAAGAGCTCGAGGGTGTTGAAGAGACGGAGCGTCCACGTGAGCGAGAGGTCCGTGCGCTTGATGTCGTCCGTCCGGAAAGCGTCGCGCGCCGTGTAGTAGTACGTGGACGTCGTGGGCCGCTGCTGGTACCCGGGGTTCGTGACGTAGTTGGACGCGCGGACCGTGCCCACCGCGCCGTACGGGGCGCCCGTGTCGTAGCCCTGGACGAGGCCGAGGTTGAAGTTGCCCATCGCCTTCGGGATGAACGGGAGGTCGGCCGCCGCGATGAGCCGGACCCGGTGCCGCTGGTCCGAGGCCATCGAGCCGTACGGGGCGTTCCAGGACATCTGCTTGTATTCGGGGTACTGCTCGGTCGCGTTCGTGACCGCGCCGGTGTTTCCGGCCTCGGCGTCGAAGTTGCCGAGCGTGTGCGACCACTGCCAGTTGCCGCCGATCGTGAGCCACTGCCAGCGGTACTGGAACTGCGTCTGGAGGCCCGTGTAGTTGCGCTCGACGCTGTTCGTGTTCCCGATGAGGCCGAAGTCCAGCTTGGCGCCCGTCGAGGTGGTCACGTAGCCCGTTCCGGTGTTGATGACCAGGTTGTAGAAGTCGTGGAACTCGCGGCGGACGAAGTCGGCGCGGTACGAGAAGCTCGCACCGATGTTGCCGGCCACGCCGACGGTGTACTCCTTCGCGTACGGCGACTTGATCGTTCCGTCGATCGCCCGGTTCACGCCGGGGACGTTGGCGCCGCCGAGCGGGAGCTTGCACGTCGCGAGGTCGGGGCAGCCGTTGGCGTAGAACCAGTTGAAGACCTGCTGGATCGCTGCCGCGGCCGAGGTCGGGGGCTGCGTGCCCGCGGGGACGCCGACGTTGATCTTCTGCGCGCCGGAGCTGGCCGTGTAGTACCAGTAGTACGTCGCGGGCTGGCCGCCGGACGACGTCGAGTCCTGGATCGAGTCCTGCAGGCCGCCGACGTAGTGCGCATAGCTCGCACCGATGCGGACGTTGCCCTTGCCGGTCACGTCCCAGTTCACGGCGACGCGCGGGCTCCACGCCGCGTCGTCCGCCGTCGTCGCGCCGACGCTGTTCTTGGCGTTGTTCTTGTCGTAGCGGACGCCGAGGTTGAACGACAGCCGGTCGTTGAGACGCCACTGGTCGTTCAGGAAGAACGAGTCCGTCTTCGTGCTCGTGCCCTGCGTGAGCGTGGTGATCGGCGTGTAGTAGATGTAGTTCGTGCCCGTGTTGTCGATGACGGGGTAGATGGTGCCGTTGTACTTGATCGTGCTCGAGTGGAAGATGCGGTAGTTGCTGCCGGACTGGTAGTTGTTCGCCGTCCGGATGCCCTTGAACGTGTCATAGCCGAGCACGATGTTGTGCGAGCCCAGCGAGCCCGTCGAGAGGAAGTACGTGGCCTTGAGGAGGATGTCCTCGTTGTCGCGCTTCTCGGGGCCGCACACGCCGCAGAACGTCGGGGAGTTCCACCGGGCGTTGCCGCGCCCGCGGTCGCGCATGAGCGTGCCGTTGATGATGTCCGTGTACGTGGATCCCGAGTTCTTGAACGTGAAGTGGCGGTTCGAGTACATGCCCTCGAAGAAAAGGTTCGACGTGAAGACGCCGTTGTAGGCGACGGAGAGCGTGTCCTGCGGAAGCTCGCGCTGGACGAAGCTCGCCGTGTCCAGGACGACGCCGAAGACGTTGTTCCCTTCCTTGCTGCCGATGCTCAGGTAGGAAGCGGTGAGGGTGTGGTTCTGGACCGGGGTGATCGTGAGCTTGCCCGAGTAGCGCTGCTCGTCGATCGTGTTCGTGTAGGGGATTCCCTCGTAGCCGCCGACGGGCGTCTGGCCGTTCACCTTCGCGTCCGCGAACGTGGTTGCGGCCGTGCCCACCTTCGCGCTGCGGCCGGAGCCGAAGAACCAGATGTGGTCCTTCCAGATCGGGCCGCCGAGGGTCGCCTCGTACCGCTCGTTCAGGTCCTGGACGCGCGTCTCGCCCTGGGGCGACACGGCGCTCCACGCGTCGTTGACGAACGTCGTCCGGAACGAGCCCGAGAACGAGTTGCCGCCGGACTTCGTCACCGTGTTGATGACGCCGCCCTGGAACCGGCCGTACTCGGCCGAGATCCCGTTCACGTTCGTGGTCGTCTCCTGGATCGCGTCCTCGACGAACAGGTTGTTCGGCGTCGCGCGGATGTTGTCCGTGATGACGGCGCCGTCGACCGTGTAGAGGTTGTCGAACGTGGGCGCGCCGCCGATCGTGAGGGCGTTGCCGAGGCTCACGACCGGGATGACGCCCGAGGAGAGCGCCGCGGCCTGCGCGATCGTGCGCGTGTTCGGCAGCTGGTTCGAGAGGTCGCTCGTGATCGTCGTCGAGGCCTGCGACGTCGTCGAGACGATGTCGGACTTCGCCGTGACGACGGCGCTCGCCTGAACGCCCGAGAGCGTCATGTTGATGTCGAGGGCGGACGGCTGGCCCGCCGTCACCTTGACCGTCTTCGTGATGGGCTGGAAGCCCTGGAGCGCGAACGCGACGGTGTAGTCGCCCGGGGGGAGCGCCGAGAACGTGAAGCCCCCGTTGTTGGACGTCGTCGTCGTGCGCGTCCCCTGCAGGTTTTTCGAAGTGATCGTCACGGTCACGCCGGGCAGGCCGGCGTTCTCGTTCTCGACCTTTCCGGTGAGGTTACCCGTCGTCGTGCCCTGGCCCATCGCGCTCGTCGCACCGACGACGACCACGAGGAGAAGAGCCAGGAGTCCGAGGATCCTGTTTCTTGTCATGCTGCTTCTTTCCTCCTCCATTGAGATTCAGATGAACTTTTCCGCCCGGGACGAGGCCACAACCAACGGGATGGATTCCGTGTGCCCGGAACGGTGCTTCGAAGTGCGCTCAGTCGTTTGAGTCCTAGCACTCTACATGCCGTCCCTGCCACTCGTAAACCGCCTTTTATCCCACTGCAAACAAAAGCCTTCACCACCAGCTGCAGGGCTGTGGACGCGAATGTCGAACGGCAGCCGGGATTTCGGTCCAAGTTTCCGTAGACGAGGCGGGGGCGATTGCTCGAGGCCAGGGAGATTCGAACGCTCCTGTATAGTTGCGAGTTGGCGCGCCTCCTCGAGGCGCCCGACTGAAACCGCGCCTCGCGCTGGAGTCGTCATGAAGCGATCGATCTCCGCCCTCGCCCTCCTCGCTCTCCTCGTCTCGGCTGCCGGGCCTGCGCTGGCCGCGCTCGACAAGTACAAGGACTGGGAGAAATCGCCCGAGTACCAGTACCTCACGACGGACGCCGAGAAGAAGGACTGGAAGAAGGTCGCGTCCGACGAAGAGGCCGAGAAGTTCATCGCGCTGTTCTGGGCGCGGCGCGACCCGGACATCAAGACGCCGCGCAACGAGTTCCGCGAGCGCTTCGACGCGCTCGTGAAGCTCGCCGACGAGCGCTTCGCGGTCGGCAAGAAGCGCGGCGCCCTGACCGAGCGCGGCAGGCTGGTCATCCTCGTCGGCCCCCCGAAGGAGATCGCGGCGAAGGCGACGTCTTCCGCGGACACGCCGTTCGCCGGCACGGGAGGCGCCGGCGGCGTGTCGGGCACGGGCGGCGGCGCGTCGATGCTGTACACGTGGGTCTACGACAAGGCGCACCTGCCGGCGTGGGCCGACGTCCAGTCCCAGGAGATCAAGTTCATCGTCGACGTCGGCCTCGGGACCGAGTCGCTCCTCGACATGTCGCCGGCGAGGCGTTTCGAGAACAAGGCCGTGCAGATGTCGATCGTGAACCCGGACCTCAAGGAGGTTCCCGTCTACAAGACGCGCGAGCAGGCCGAGGCCGAGCAGAAGGCCGCCGTCGAGGCCGCCAAGGGCCCGGCCCTCGCTCCGGCGTCGCGCACCGCGATCGACGGCCTCCCGAAGGAGCCGTTCGGCGCTCTCGCCCTCCTCTCGCTCGCCTATCGCGACGGGGCGACGCGCCTCAGCGTCCAGCTCTACGCGCCGGCGGGCGCGGTCGGGACGGGCGAAGGTGTGCGCCTCGCGATCGTCGCGCGCGCCGCCGACGGGAGCGAGGCCGCCCGCGTCGACGAGGACGCGAAGCTCCTGAAGACCCGTTCCGACTTCTTCGCCGACCGCGCGCTGCGCGTCCTCCCCGGCGACTACGACGTCGCCGCTGTTCTTCTCGACGCCTCCGGCAAGGTCCTCGTGTCGGGGCGCCGGCCGATCACGGTCCCCGCGCTCCCGACGGAGTTCTCGGCCTCGGCCCTCGTGGTCGCCGTGAACGACTTCCCGACCGACGCGCCGGCGGCCGACGATCCGTTCACGTTCTCGTCCCGCCGCTTCGTCGTCAAGGGCGACGGCAAGCTGGATCCCGCCGACGGCCTCTCGTACGCGGTTCGCGTCTACAACCCCCCGGTGGACCCGGTGTCGCGCACGCTCACGCTCAAGCGCACGATCAAGCTCAAGCCGAAGGGCCAGCCGCCGATCGACGTGCCGACCCCGCCGGAGGAGCCGCAGAAGGTTCCCCCGTCGCAGGAGGGCGGCGCGCTCGTTCTCGACCTCGCCGGCGGCGTCATCGAGTCGAACCTCGGGCAGTACCTCAAGCCGAACGACTACGAGCTGCGCGTCACGATTCTCGACACGGTCACGCAGAAGAAGCTCGACCTCGTCGCGCCGTTCACGGTGGTGGGAAGCGCGGCCCCGGCTCCGGCGCCCGCGCCAGCGCCCAAGAAGAAGGGCTGAGGCCTGCTCGACCCTGACGCTCCCTACTCGACTCGAACGCTTGTCGTTCCGACCCCGACGCGGTTCGAGGCGACGTCCCGCACGGTCGCCACGAACCGCATGTTGCCGGTTCCCGACTTGAACTCGCCGCGGTAGACGAAGGGTTCCCTCCCGGAGGCCGCGAGGATCTCGGGCGTCACGACGATCTCCTGCCGCTGGGTGACGGGCGCCGAGCGCGCTCCGGTGTCCTCGACCGCCGCGAGGCCGATCTCGACGACGGCCTTCTTCTTACCGCCTTCGTCGAGGAACGTGAGCGCCGAGACGGGGACGACGACCGCGAACGGGACGAGGCGGCGCCCCATGCCGCCGCCCTTCCTGGGCGCGTCCGTCCGGACCGCCACCGCGAAGTCGCCGGCCGCGTCGGGGGTGATGAGCGCCAGTTCGAGCCGGTCGCGTGCGGCCTGTGCGGCCGTCAGCGGCGCGAAGCCGCGGCGCGTCCGAAGGGTCACGCCGGGGCGCGTCGTCCGGAGCTTCACGTCGTGCGTGGGCTTCTTCGCGTTGAGGGACGCGAGGGTGACGCCGACGGAGTAGTAGCTCCCGGATTCGCGGTAGATGCGGTCGAGCGAGGGCGCGAAGACGTTCCGGTTCTCGACGAGGACCCCACCCGTCTCGTCCGCGAAGCCCGCGAGGATCTCGCGCCGGTTCGAGTTCGCGAGGAAGGGGTCGATCGCGGGCGGGTCGGACTCGGAGGCGTCGCCGCCCGCCACGAGTCCGAGCGCGTCGATCGCGTGGAGCGTGATCCCGGCGCGGTTCGCGGACTCGAGGACGGCCCGGTACTGGGGCAGGACGTCGTAGTCGAACTGGTTCAGGGCGGTCCCGCCGAGGGCCTGCGCGAAGCTCTGGCCCGGGCGCAGCTCCATGCCGTGCGACACGTAGAGGAGAACGCGCTTTCCCGAGCGCGCCGCGAGCGCGTCGACGGTCCGGCGGAACTCGTCGAGCGTGCCCTTGTCGCGCGCCCACGCCTGCGCCCCCCAGGTCCGCACGATGGAGTCGCGCGCGGCCTGCCCCTGGATCGAAACCGGGGAGTAGCGCCGGGCTTCCCGGATCGCCTGGCGATACTGCGTGTCCCAGTAGAGCCCGCGCGGGGGGAGCTTTTCGAGCTTCGAGAGGCCGAGGAGGAGATCCTCCTTCGAGCTCGTGAAGGGCACGAAGACGCGGGTCGAGATGTTGTACGCGAGAAGCGCCATCGAGTCGGACGGCGTGAGGCGCGTGACGAAGTCGCGCAGCCCCTCGATGACGCGCTTCCTCTCGAACGGCATCAGGTGCTCGTCGTCGAAGAAGGCGAGGAACTGGCGGGGGACCCAGCGCGTGTCGCCGGCGCGCGTCGTCTCGAGGACGACGTCGGGCGACGCGTTCGCGAGATCCGGGCCGTGGACCTGCCCGGCGTCGATGCGGGCGAAATAGTCGGGCGCGTGCGGGATGCCGTCCACGATGACCGTGATCTCGCCCTTCGAGAGGTCCGTCACGGGTTCGCCGCCCTTGCCGGTCGCGACGACGTCGAGGTCCATCACCGTGACGTCCACGGCCGCGCGGACGCCCTCGCGGAGAAGGGACGGGGGCTCGGGCTGCTGGGCGGCGGCGACCACGGCGAGCGCGGCGGCGAGGACGGCGGCGCCCGAGCGCCGGAAACGGACGGATGGGGTCATCAGAGCTGGAGGATCTCGCGCAGCATCGACGCGTCGCGGGCGACGAGCTGGGGAAGTTCGGCGCGCGCGGAGAGCGCCACGACCTGGTCCGAGAGCTTCGGATCCTCGGTCGTCCACTCGTGCCCGATCTGCTCCGACGGCGCGATCTGCTTGGCGAGAAAGATCAGCTGTTCGGCGGCCGGGCTGCGCGAGGCGACCCGTCCGCTCGAGCCGAGGACGTCCTCGACCGCCTGCGGGAGGTTCAGCTTCCGGGCCAGCACGCGGCCGGCGGCCGCGCGGAAGCGCGAGAGCGCCCCGATGCGGATCGGGCCGGGCGGGAAGGGCACGGAGATCAGCAGCTTGAGGAGCTCGTAGCTGCCGAGCGGCTCGAGGAGGCCGAGCGTATAGGCCTCCTCGCGGGGAATGTCCGTTCCCTCGGCGAGATGGGAGGCGGCCACCGCGGTGGACAGCGCCGCCCGGCGGATGACGCGCTCCATCTTCTCCTCGGACGGGACCTTCGGGGTGGACGGGTCCGCGAGGAGGCCCACGAACCGCCGGAGCGCGGCGTTCCCGAGGACGCCGGCGGCCTCGCGGCAGGTCCGCACGAGCTCGGTGCTCTCGGTGCGCAGCGCGTTCGCGAGGTAGAGGAGGTCGATCGTGAGAAACGGGTCGAGCGCCGCGACCTGCACGATCCGCTCGGGATCGCCGCCCTCGTCGAGCGCGCTCTTCAGCATGACGGCGGTGTCGTCGTACACCGGGAAGAGGCGCGACGGCTCGCGCAGGCGCTTGTGGACGCGGTTCGCGAAGGACGTGAAGCCCTGGTACGACTCCTTGAGCTGGGCGGGGGACGGCGTTTCGCCGGGGAGGCCCTCGAGGATCTCCCAGAACATCGCCGCGAGGCTCTCGGCCTTGAACTCGCGCTCCCAGCGCGCGCCCGTCTCGTCGCTCCCGGCCGCCGTGCCGACGTTCACGCGCGAGTCGTCGACCGACTTGGCGCCGTGGAACGCGAGAACCTGGCCGCGGAGGGAGAGGTGGATCCGGATGAGGTCCTCGATCTTGAAGAGCGGGTCGAACTCGAACGACGCGCCCGCCCAGTGGAAGAGGTCGAGCAGGACCTTCATCGCGAGGCCCTCGACGGCCTCGGCGAGCTTTTCGCGCGGGAGGAGGTTGCGCTCGAGGATGAGGCGCGTGAGGTTCCGGCCCGTCGCGAAGCTCTCGGCGAGGAGCTCGAAGACGACCGGCTCGGTCAGGACCTTGCGGCGCGTCAGGAAGACGCCGAGGCGCTCGTTAGGGAGCGACGAGGAGACGAAGACGATCGCGCCGCCCTTGAGGTCGATCGTGCGCACGACCTCGCCGCGCCAGACCGTGACGCGTCCCGACAGGGCGTTGATCTCGAGCCACTGCAGGAGGTCGGCGAGCGAGAAGGTGTCGAGGTTGCCGCTGAGCGTGCGTGCCACGTGTGGACCAATCTTGACACGAACGCGCGAACCGGCGCCGGGACGGGTCAGGAGCCCGTGCGGAGGAGCCGGGCGGCCCTCTGGAGCGAGATCATCTCGCGGGCGTCCTTCTGGAAGACGGCGTCCCCGTAGCCCTTTTTCGAGATGAAACGGTAGCGGAGCTCCTGGAAGGGCAGCCCCTTCGGGACGCGATCCTGGCGGTAGTACCAGATCTCGACGTCGCCCTCGATGTCGCCGGGGGTCACCTCCCCGCGGGAGTTCGTCGGAACGCGCACGATCGCGGCGCCGCCCGTCGGGCTCGAGACGATCTGCGGCGCGGTCGTCTTGAGGTATGTCATCGGATCCTCCGACCGGAGGAGAGGCGAGCGGCCCACGTACGACGGAGGGCCGAGGACGAGGAGGACGCGGCCCCGGTCCGAGAGCGAGCCGCGCGTCGTCTCCGTCGAGAAGTGCGCCTCGGCGTACTGCACGCGCCGGTAGAACTCGCGCTCGGCCTCGTTGTCGGGCGTGGCGGGGTCCGGGTCGAACTTCTTCCAGAACCGGAAGACCCACTCCCGCCGCGCGGCGTCGTCCCCGAGCGCCGCGAACTCCTTCTTCTCGGGTTCCGTCAGGAGGAAGGAGACCGCGGTGGCGGGCCACGCCGGGTCGCCCGTGTACTGGGGGACCGTCCCTTCGTCCGGCAGAGTCGTGCCGAGGCCGGGGAGCCCGGGCGGCGGCGGCGCCGGGTTGCGCCTCTCGGCGGCCGTGCGCTGGGCGTCGAAGAAGATGCAGTAGCTCTTCGGGTACGCGCCCGGGTCGATGGTGGCCTCGGGCTGGAACTCGAAGTAGCGCGCGAGCTCCTGGCGCGCGCGGGCCTCGTCCTTCCTTTCCCACGCGACGGCCGCCGCGTAGAAGTGGTAGACGGGGAGGATCTTCGGCACGGCCGCCTCGCGCCCGGGCGCGGCGGCCAGTTCGAGGAGGCGCCGGAGAGCGGCGTCCGCCTCGTCCCACCGCTTCTCCTTGTAGGCTTTCTTCGCCTCGAGGAGCGAGAGGAGGAGGGGATCCTCCGCGGCGCGCGAGGGGATCGCGGCGAGGAGGGCTGCGAGAAGGAGCGCCGGGAGACGACGGAGGGCCACTTGGGAACCTCTGCCGGACCAGCTTAGCATCGGCCTCATGAGCGACTCCAGCGTCACGACCACCTCCGGCCTCCCCGTGAAAGCTGCTTACGGCCCCGCGGACGTGCCGGCCGGCTGGGATCCCGGAAAGCCCGGCGCGGCGCCGTTCACGCGCGGCACGCTGCCCGGCGGCTATCGCACGAAGCTCTGGACGATGCGGCAGTACGCGGGCTTCTCGAGCGCGAAGGAATCCAACCGCCGGTACCGCTTCCTGCTCGACCGCGGCCAGAGCGGCCTCTCCGTCGCGTTCGACCTCCCGACGCAGATCGGCTACGACTCGGACCACGCGCTCGCGCGCGGCGAGGTCGGCAAGGTCGGCGTTCCGATCGCGTCGCTCGAGGACATGGAGACGCTGCTCGACGGGATCCCGCTGGACGCCGTGTCGATCTCGATGACGATCAACGCGACCGCGTCGATCCTGCTTTCGCTCCTGCTCGCCGTCGCGAAGGGGAGGGGCACGCCGTGGGCGAGGCTCTCCGGCACGATCCAGAACGACATCCTCAAGGAGTACGCGGCCCGCGGCACGTATGCCTTCCCGCCGAAGCCCTCGATGCGGCTCGTTACGGACGTCTTCGCGTTCTGCCAGAAGGAAGTTCCGCGCTGGAACACGATCTCGATCTCCGGCTACCACATCCGCGAGGCGGGCTCGACGGCGGTCCAGGAGGTTGCGTTCACGCTCGCGGACGGCCTCGAGTACCTGACGGCCGCGCGGGAGGCGGGCCTCGATCCCGCCGCCATCGCGCCGCGCCTGTCGTTCTTCTTCAACGTCCACAACGATTTTCTAGAGGAGATCGCGAAGTTCCGCGCGGCCCGCACCCTGTGGGCGCGCCTCGTCGGGGAGCGCTTCGGCGTGACGGACCCGCGCGCGGCCGCCCTGCGCTTCCACACGCAGACGGCCGGCTCGACGCTGACCGCGCAGCAGCCCGAGGTGAACGTCGTCCGCGTCGCGATCCAGGCGCTCGCGGCTGTGCTCGGGGGCACGCAGTCCCTCCACACGAACGGCAAGGACGAGGCGCTGTCGCTGCCCACGGAGGATTCGGCGCTCCTCGCGCTCCGGACGCAGCAGGTCATCGCGCACGAGACGGGCGTCGCGCGCGTCGCGGACCCGCTCGGCGGCTCGTGGGCCGTCGAGGCTCTCACGGCCGGCATCGTCGCCGAGGCCGGCGCGCTCATCGCCCGGATCGACGGGATGGGCGGCGCCCTCAAGGCGATCGAAGCCGGCTTCTACCAGCGCGAGATCCAGGACGCGGCCTACCGCGCGCAGCGCGCGATCGAGGACAAGGAGCAGATCGTCGTCGGCGTGAACGAGTTCACCGTGGCCGAGGAACGGCCGATTCCGACGCTCGTGATCGACCCGGCCGTCGAGACGGACCAGGTGGCGCGGCTCAGGGCGCTCAGGGCCCGGCGCGACGGCGCGGCCGCGGCCCGGCTGCAGAAGGCCGTGGCCGACGCGGCGCGCGAGGGCCGCAACCTCCTGCCGCCGATCGTCGAGGCCGTCTCGGGCCTCGTGACGCTCGGTGAGGTCGTGGACGCGCTGCGTTCCGTGTTCGGCGAGCACCGCGAAAGCGCCGGCTGGTAGGGGCGAAGGCCCGCAAAATCGCGTCAAACAGGCATTTTTCCGAGGGTTTTCAGCGTGTGAGCGCGATCAAACCCGCATGGTGAGCCGACTTCGCCCTGTGTAATTCGCCAGAACCGGCCCGCCATGCGGCTTCGCGTCGGCCTCACAGAGGCATTACGCGGCAAACCCCAACATTCGCAGCAGTTTGGCCGTTGCACAGGAATCCGTGCAGGATTTGCGAACTCAGCGAAGGACGGGGGAGCGCCCTCTTTTGCACATCGAAATCCACAGGAGAATTCACAGATCCTCTGAGGATCTCCGCAACCTCTTCGAACTCAATCGGTTGAAGAGCCGTCCGGGAAGGGCAGCTTGCCCTCCGCGCTCGCGACGCCGGGCTCGAAACAGCGCCGGCAGCGGGCCTCGTAGAGACCGGCGGCCCCGACGACGACGCGCTCGGTGGACTCGACGAGGCGCTGCGTGCGGCTCGCGGGCTGGCCGCAGCGGACGCAGATCGCGCGCGTCTTCGTGACCTCCTCGGCGGCGGCCATCAGCGCCGGCATCGGCTCGAACGGGCGGCCGAGGTAGTCCTGGTCGAGGCCCGCGATGATCACGCGCTTGCCGAGGTCGGCGAGACGCGAGACGACCTCGACGATCGCGGCGTCGAAGAACTGCGCCTCGTCGATCCCGACGACTTCGGTGCGCGCGTCGGTCTTCGCGAGGACCTCGGCCGAGGTCGAGACGGCAACGGCGACGAGACGCAGGCCGCCGTGCGAGACGACCTCCATCTCGGCGTATCGGTCGTCGATCACGGGCTTGAAGGCCTGAACGCGGCGGCGCGCGATCTGCGCGCGCGTGAGGCGGCGGATGAGCTCCTCGGACTTTCCCGAGAACATCGAGCCGCAGATGACTTCGATCGAACCGATTCCAGGAGGCGTCATTTTCTCTTCTTCTTTTTCTCGACGCCGATCTTCGGGCAGATGTCGGCGAGGGTGCAGAGGTCGCACTTCGGCCGCTGCGAGGCGCAGATGCGGCGGCCGTGGAGGATGAGGGCGTGGCTGATCCACGTCCAGCGTTTCTCGGGGACTTTCCGGTTCAGGTCCTGCTCGACCTTCACGGGGTCGGCGTTCTTCGTCCACCCGAGCCGCCGCGCGAGGCGGCCGACGTGCGTGTCCACGACGACGCCGTCCGGCGTCGCCCACACGTTGCCGAGGACGACGTTCGCCGTCTTGCGCCCGACGCCCGGCAGGGCGTGGAGCTCGGCCATCGTGCGCGGGACCTCGCCGCCGTGCTTCTCGACGAGCGCCTTCGCCATCCCGCGGAGGGACTTCGCCTTCGCGTTGAAGAAGCCGGTGGAGCGGATGACCTCCTCGAGGGCGCCGGGCGGCGCGGCGGCGAGGGCCGCCGCGTCGGGAAAGCGCCGGAAGAGCTCTGGCGTCACGCTGTTCACGCGCGCGTCCGTGCACTGCGCCGAGAGGATCGTCGCCGCGAGAAGCTCGAGCGGACGCCCGAAGTCCAGCGAGCAGCCCGCGTCCCCGTAGAGGTGCTCGAGGCGGGCGAGCGTCTCGGGCACGGGCGCGGGAGGAGATTTCTTCGAGGGCATGGGGCCGGAGGATATGCCAAGATTCGCGCACTTTGAGATCGCACGCACGCCTCCCGAGACCCCTTCCGTCCTTGCTCATCGCCGCTCTTCTCGCCGGTGCTCTCTCCGCGTCGGCCGAGCGCGTGACCGTCACGATTCTCCAGACGACGGATCTGCACGGCCACCTCCTCCCGTGGGACTACCAGCGCGCGCAGCCCGCGGACGACGGTCTCGCCCGCGTCGCGACGCGCGTCGCCGCGATCCGCAAGGAGACGCCGAACGTCCTCCTTCTCGACGCGGGCGACACCATTCAGGGCACGCCGATCGAGTTCCTGCACGCGAAGGATCCCTCGAAGGGCGCCGATCCCATGGCGGAAGCGATGAGCGCGATGCGCTACGACGCGATGTCGGTCGGGAACCACGAGTTCAACTTCGGCCTCGCGGTCCTGCGCAAGGCGCAGAAGGAGTCCTCGTTCCCGTGGCTGTCGTCCAACACGCGCAACGTCGCGGACGGTTCGGCCGCGTTTCCCGAGTACCTGGTCAAGACCGTCGCCGGGGTCCGCATCGGGATCCTCGGCCTCACGACCCCGAACATTCCGAACTGGGAGCCCGCACGAAATCGCCCCGGCCTGCGCTGGGAGGATCCCGTGGACGCGGCCGCGCGCCTCGTGCCCGTTCTGCGCGGCAGGGAGAAGTGCGATTTCGTCGTCGCGCTGATCCACAGCGGCCCCGAGGTCGACCTGAAGACGGGCGAGCCGGACGGCACCGAGGACGAGAACCGCGTCGCGGCGCTCTCGAAGGTGCCCGGCATCGACCTCCTCCTCACGGGCCACACGCACCGGCGGATCCCGCTCACGCGGCTGAACGGCGTCGCGATGATCCAGCCGGGCCGCTGGGGCGACGTCCTCGCCCGCGTGGACGTCGTGTTCGAGAAATCCGGGAAGCGCGTGAAGGTAGCGGACCTGACGGCGTCGCTCCTGCCGTCGGACGCGTCCGTCGCGACGGACCCGGCCGTGGCGGCGATCGCGGCGCCCCACGACGCGGCCGCGCGCGCCTACATGGAAACCGTCGTCGCGACCGCCGAAGAGGACTTTCCGGGCGCGCGGGCCAGGCTCGAGGACACGGCGCTCCTCGACTTCGTGAAC
Organism: Acidobacteriota bacterium; assembly: GCA_016716715.1. Lineage (NCBI taxonomy): Bacteria > Pseudomonadati > Acidobacteriota > Acidobacteriota bacterium. The sequence goes on from JADJVE010000008.1 coordinate 84,147, forward strand.
GACACGATGCGCGAGGCAACCGGCGCGGACCTCGCGATGACGTCGCTCCTCCCCGGGCGCTCCGAGGGGTTCAAGAAGGGTCCGATCAAGGTCCGCAACGTCTACGCGCTCTACCCGTACGAGAACCAGCTCGTCGAGATCGAGGTGGACGGGGCCACGCTCAAGGCCTGCCTCGAGCACGCCGCCGAGTTCTACGGCGCCGCTCAGTGGACGGACGGCAAGCTCGTCCTGACGCCGAAGGAAAAGATGATCCCGTACAACTTCGACGTCGTGCAGGGGGCGACCTACCGCATCGACCCGACGGCGCCCGTCGGCTCGCGCGTGAAGGCGCTGGCGTACAAGGGGCGACCCGTCCAGCCTTCCGACCGGTTCACGCTCGCCGTGAACGCCTACCGCGCCCAGGGCTCGGGCGGGTACAAGGCGCTCAAGGGCGCGAAGGTCGTCAAGGAGTTCCCCGACGAGATCCGCGAGCTCCTCATCGATCGGCTGAAGAAGCTCGGCACCGTGCGCCCGCAGACGGACCACAACTGGGTCGTCGCGCCGGATGCCGCCTGGGCTCCCGAGGCGCCCAGGAGAGCGCCTTAGATCACTTCGCCGCCGGGAACAGGTCCCACGCCCGGCTCAGGCTGAAGCCGATCTTCACGTTGTTGTCTGTCACGCCGCCGTTGTAGTCGCCGCCGATCATCTGGTCCATCGTCGTCGGCTGCGAGTTGCCCATCCAGAGCGCGAAGCGGTGGTTGAAGACCTGCTTCTCGATCGCGACGGACCACTGGCCGACCGAGTCCGGCACGTAGTCCTTCTTCGGGACGTACTCGCCCATGAGCGCGATCGTCTTCGTGACCTTGACCTGCACGATGACGGGCACGTTCCAGACGTCCTTCTGGAACTGCGTGTTCTCGACCCAGGCGGGCGCGGCCGCGAGGGTCACGCGGTCGGCGATCGTGTACGAGACGATCGCCTGCCCGAACCAGCTCGTCTCCTTCGGCGCGTAGGACGCCGTCCGCCAGTCGAGGCCGCCGCGCAGGCCGACGGCGAGCGGGAGCTTCGCGGTCGGCCGAAGGACCGTCGCCTTGAGCGCGAACTCGTAGTCCGCGTAGTTGTTCACGCGGTAGACCTGCACGGCGAGGTTCTTCACGGGCACGTACTCGATCCCGATGCCGGTGGACGCGCCCGAGTCGAGGCCGAAGAGGCTGCCGCCGCCGGCGTCCTTCACGTTCTGGTTGAAACGGTGCGTGATGTACGCCTCGAACGCGCCCTTCTCGTTCGTGAGCGGCGTCGACGTCTGGACGAAGTGGTTGCCGACCGTCGTCGCGACGCCCGGCGCGTCCTCGGCGGCTGCGGGCGCGCCCCCGAATGCGGCCAGAACCGCGGCGGCCCCGGCGGCCGCCGCACGAATTCCACGTCGCGTCATGGAGCAGCCCTCCTCGCGGTTACTTGGGTACCACGAAGGGCGAAATCGCGTCGGTGTCCTGGCTCACGCGATCGCGTCGCGCGAGGATGGCGAAGACGGACGGGCCACCGTCCGCCGGCGTGACGTCCACGCGCCCCATGTCGGTCGTCTCTCCGGCCGGCCACGCGGGAAGGTTGACGACGGCCTGCGCGGGGAGCGAGACGGTCTGCGCGCTTCCGACGGCCGCGCCGTCCGCTCCCGTGAAGGCCACGGTGACGACGGCCGGCTCAAATCCCGCGTTCACGAGCTGAAGGGTCGACGTGAACGCGTCGTTCACGGTCGAAGACACGAAGACGCCGCGGGAGCCCGCGGGAATCGCGGCTCCGAGCGACTGCGCGGCCACGCCGTACCCCGCCGTACCTCCACCCGCGATCGGACGCCGGTAGGTCGCGAACGCCGCGACGTTCTGGTCCGACGAGAGGTCGAGGGCGCCCTGCGCCGCGGCGCCCGCGCCGAGATCGACGGACACGACGGCGCCCGCCGGCACGGTCACGCTGCCGATCGTCTGGCCGGGAGCCGCGGGCGCCCCGGCCACCTGCGCGGCGCGGAACGAGAGGTTCACATGCGCGGACGTGGTGCCGGGATTGAAGACCTGGAGCGTGCCCGCGACCCCGCCTCCGCGCACGAACCCGGGCAGGACGGGCCAGAGCCCGACGTCGCCCGAGCGGAACGGCTCGAGCCGCACGGCGTCGCCGCTGACCGGGTCGTAGGCCGTCCCGAAGAGCAGCACGCTGCCGGTCGTGACGGAGCAGACGATCCGCGCCGAGGGCAGCGCGGGGACGCCGAAGACGTCGAAGATCGTCGAGCCCTGGACGCGGAAGCCGGAGGGCCAGTCGAACGGGAAGGTCACGCGCGTCTGTCCGGCGGCGTCGACGATGGAGACCGTGCCGGTCGCGTCCTGGACGATCAGGATGCCGGCGTGCGTCTTGAAGCTCGCGTCCGCGGGCGTGAAGACGAAGCCCGAGTCGCCTGCGGCGATCGCCGCGGTCCCGAGGACCGCGTTCGTCGCGGCGCCGAGCGTCCCGCCGCCTGCGGTGGGCACGGAAATCCGCGACCACGCGAAGGTGTCCGCCCCCTGGTCCGAGACGGTGCGGATCGAACCGAACGCCCCGGGGGAGTTCATGTCCGTCCCGACGACGTCGGACTGGACGAGGAGCTTTCCGGCGTCCACCGCCTGTTGCGCCGCGGGGGCCCAGCCGGCGATCCACCCTTCGGGGAGGAGCCGCTCGACCTGGTTGAGCGTCTTCGTCGCGCCCGTGCTGTCGGGCGTCCCGCGATTCCACGTCACGATCTGCGTGGTCGTGCCGGCCGCCGGGCTCCCTGCCGCGGCGACCGGGAAGTACAGCTCGTCCGCCTGGACATAGGGTGGCGCCGAGAGCGCCCCGACGCCAGCCGCCGTCCCGAAGTAGATGCGGGCCCGTTTCTCGTCGACGACCATTCCCCAGACGGCGCTGCCGTTGGCAGGCGAGAGGATGCCGCCGTCGGCGCCCTGCACGCCCGCAATGCTGCCGAGGAACGTCGTGGCGACGGGATCGTCGACGGAGGACAGAGTGGAAACGCCGGCCCCGGTCAGATAGACAGCCTGGATGGTGGGTGTCACGTCCGTGGGCGTGAGCGTCGCGGTGACCGGCACCGAGCCGGCCGGGTCGAGGAACCCGATCTGGCCGGCCTGGTCCGAGTAGAGGATCCGCCCCCGGTACCCGTGCAGGTCGTAGGGGTTCGTGCCCGCGCCGGTGTCGAAGAAGTCGATCTGGCCGGTCGTCTCGTCGAACCGTGCGATCTGCGAGGAGAAGTACATCGAGATCCAGAGCTTTCCACCGAGCCGGACGATCTTCGAGGGAGCGCTGACGTAGATGTCGATGGGAAGAGGCCAGACTCGCGCCGTCGACATGTCCGGCGCCCAGTGAGCGATCGAGTTGTAGATGAAGTCGCACGCCCAGACGGACCCGTCGTCGTCGACCCACGGGTACGAGAGGTAGAACATGCCCGGAGTGACCCAGTACGTGAAGGACGGCGCGGCGGGATCGAACACCGCCATGTAGCCGCCCGTTTCGGGCAGCCAGAACTTTCCGTCCGGACGCTTCGCGAGCGCCGTCGGCCGCCGGTAGACGTCGGGCCACGAGGTCAGCGTGCCGTCCGCCGGGTTGAAGTGCCCGACGTTGAAACCGCCCAGCTCGGTGATCCAGAACGTCCCGTCGCTGTCCTTCAGGAGCGAGCTCGGCGCCGTGTCGGCCGCGAACGTCCAGCGCGTGACGGTCGTCCGGTCGGGCAGCAGCTTCGAGATCTTGTTGTCGGCTGCCGAAACGCTCCAGACCGAGCCGTCGGGATCGAGCGAGACGTTGGCCCCGTCGATGTTGGGGGCGTTCGGGAAGGCGTACAGGTTGGAGTTTGCGGTGAGCGAGATGACCCCGGGCGTCGGCGTCGGCGTCGGCGTGGGCGTCGGCGTCGGGGTTTGCGCGTGCGCTCCGAGCGAGGCCGCGAGGAGAGCGGCGGGCAGGAGGCGGAGGAAACGGGACGGACGGGGGAGGGGGTGCGGAATTGTCACGGCGCGCATTGTAAGGGCGACGGATGCACGACCCGTTCCGCCCGAATCGTCGGGTCCAGAGGGCGATTGACGGGCGCTTCCAAATGGGCGTAGCATCTGAAATGTCGTCGCAGGGCGGCCTCGATCCGGTGAGCCAACGGGCTCCGGATGCGGAGCCGAAGGGCCGGGTCCAATCCCGCCGCCGCCCGGCAACGCAGGACCTGACGATCCGGGATCCCGTGCGCCGCCCAGGCGACGCGGGCCTCGACCGCAGGTCAGGAAGGCCGTTGGCTCCTGAAAGGGCCAACCCCGGAGGACAGGTTGAGCGAAAACGAACCCAAGGAGCGCGTCGTGGCGGCGCCGGAGGGCGAAGCGCGGGGCGGCGAGCCCGAGGGCGACTTCGAGTCCGACGCCGGCGACGAAGCGGGCGACGGTCCCGAGGGTCCGGAGGGCGGCGAAGGCGCCACCGCCGGGGAAGGCGGAGCACCCGGCTCCTTCGACCCGTTCCGCCGCCGCCGCCGCCGGCGCCGCCGGCGCGGGCGGGGACGCGGCCCGGCAGTTCCGGGCGCGGGCGGCGAGGGCGCCGCGGCCCCTGCGAACGAACCCGCTCCCGAGGCGCGAGGGCGGTATGCGACCCCTCGAGTGGACGCGCCTGCCGCGGGCCCTGCGAGCAGTCAGGCGAAGGTCAACGTCAAGGGGATCGTCCGCCTGCACGGCGACCACTCCGGCATGCTCGTGTCCGCCGAGTCCTTCTTCGGCGAACGGGGCGACCCGTTCCTCCCGAAGTTCCTCGTCGAGTCCGAGGACCTCGAGGACGGCCTCCTGGTCGAGGCCGAGGCGGTTCAGCGGGGCGGCAAGGGCCCGATGGTCCAGAAGATCCTCGCGATCGAGGGCCTCGAGCCGACGGAGTACCGCGGCAAGTACGTCCAGTTCCACAAGGGCGTCTCGGTCGACCCCGACCGGCGTCTGCGCATGGAGACGACGGCCGACGAGGTCTCGGGCCGCGTCCTCGACCTCGTCGCGCCGATCGGGCGCGGCCAGCGCTGCCTGATCGTCGCGCCGCCGAAGGCCGGCAAGACGTTTCTCCTGAAGACGATGGCGAACGCCATTGCGACGAACAACCCGGACGTCGTCATCTTCATGCTCCTCGTCGACGAGCGGCCCGAGGAAGTGACGGACATGCAGCGGTCCATCACGGGCGAGGTCATCGCGTCGCCGAGCGACCTCAACGCGGCGCATCACATCGCCGTGTCCGAGGCCTGCTTCGAGAGGGCCAAGCGCCTCGTCGAGATCGGCAAGGACGTCGTGATCTTCTGCGACTCGATCACGCGCATGAGCCGCGCCTACAACAACGAGCAGCGCGGCAGCGGCCGCATCCTCTCGGGCGGCATGGACGCCCGCACGATGGAGAAGCCCCGGCGCTTCTTCGGCGGCGCGCGCAACCACGAGGACGGCGGCTCGCTGACGATCATCGCGACGTGTCTCATCGACACGGGCAGCCGCATGGACGACGTCATCTTCGAGGAGTTCAAGGGCACCGGGAACAGCGAGATCATCCTCGACCGCGGGCTCTTCGAACGCCGGATCTTCCCGTGCATCAACATCCCGGCGTCCGGCACGCGCAAGGAAGAGAAGCTCTACGACGCGGACGAGCTCCCAAAGATCCACAAGCTCCGGCGCGCCCTCTCGTCCGTCAAGCCCCAGGACGCGATGGAGCTTCTGCTCTCCAAGCTCGGGAAGACGAAGACGAACAAGGAATTCCTGAAGAGCATCCTCTAGGCGTTCACTCTTCCGGCGGGATGTAGAAGTCGGTCAGCCGCCGCATGACGTGGCGCGCGTCCTCCATGTGGAGGAAGCGCCCGAGGCCCTCGAACGTCGTCCCCTCGGCGCCCGGGACGCCCTGGACGATCGCGGCCGCGCAGCGGAGGCGTTCGGCGTCTTCGCGGTTCCCGACGAGGACTGCCGTGCGGACGCGGATCTCGCCGAGCCGCTGGGCCTGGACGGGGCCCGCGTGCGGCGGACGCTCGAGCGAGCCGCCGGCGACGCGCGGATTCGCGTAGATCGCCTCAAGGCGCTCGAACGGGGTCTCGTGCTCGCGCGCGACGTCGAAGATGCGCGACGGCAGCCACTTCTCCGCGATCGCGTGCTGCGGGTTTCGCGCGTAGGCGGCCAGGAGATCGCGCCGCGCCGCGCGCGTTTCGTCCCGCCATGCGAACCCCTCGAGCGTCGGCGCGAGGAGGGCGAGCGAGAGCGTGCGCTCCGGGAAGTCGAGCGCGAACTGGAGGGCGATCTCGGCGCCGTCGTCGTGGGCGAGGACGTGCGTCTTCTCCGTCGAGAGCCAGTCGAGGAACGCGGCGAGCTCGGCGGCTTCTTCGGCGAGCGGGAGCGGGTCGGGCGCCTCGCCGGAGCGGCCGTGACCGCGGCGGTCGTAGCGGATCGCGCGGAAGCCCGACGAGATCGCGGTCGCGGGCGCCTCGAGGAGGTCCGCGTTCGCGAACGATCCGTGCAGGAGCACGACCGTTTCGCCCTCGCCGCCGACCTCGTAGTAAAAGCGGCGCCCGTTCACGCCCGCATACGGCATGGTCGTCAGGCCGGAGCGGCCGCCTCCGCGCGCGGCGCGACGCGCCGCCCGCGCCGCCGCCGGCGGCGCTTCGCCGGCGCGCCGGCGGGGGAGCCCGCAGGCGGCAGCTCGGGAAGGTCCTCGCCGAACCCGCCCTCGGGCGCGTCGAGACCGAATGCCTCACGCGTCCAGAAGTCCGCGGTGATGAGAGAAAGAGAAGAGATTTCTTCGAGTGAAGAGACCGGAGAGGGATTCGGAGAAGAGGGGACGGAAGAGGGGATTTCTTTGAATGTGGGTGGGGCGGGCGCGACCGGCACGCGTGGCGTGATGGGTTCCGGCTCCAGCGCTGCCGCGGCCTCTTCAACGTTCAGAGAAATCTTCGGCGCCGGAGGCGCGATCTTCTCTTCCACCTTCAAAGGAATCCGCGGCGCCGCAGGCGCCGTCTTCTCTGCCGTCGGCGCCGAAGGCGCTGTAAGTCTCTCGGTCTTCTCGACCTTCGGCGTCGCGCCGGGCGGCGCGAAGAGCTTGTCGTCCGCGAACTCCACCGGGATCTTCATCCCGATGAGCTTCTGGATCGCGTCGAGCGAAAACACGTAATCCTCGTCCGCGAGCGAGATCGCCTTGCCCGTCCGGCCCGCGCGAGCCGTGCGGCCGATGCGGTGGACGTAGTCCTCGGGATCCTGCGGAAGGTCCACGTTGACGACGTGCGTGACGCCCTCGATGTGGAGGCCGCGCGAGGCGACGTCCGTCGCGACGAGGAGCGGGAGCGTTCCGTTCTTGAAGTCCGCGAGGATCTTCATCCGCCGCGCCTGCGGGATGTCGCCGGTCAGCGCGCCGATCTTCCAGCCGTGCCGCTCGAGCGTCCCGACGAGGCGCTCGGCGAACCGCTTCGTGTTCACGAAGAGAAGCGTCCGGAGAGGCTCTCCGCGCGGGGCCGCGGCGGCTTCGCGGCGGAGGATGCCGAGGAGGAGCGGCATCTTCTCGCGCTGCGACACGTGGTAGAGCGCCTGCGTGACGCGGTCGGCGGTGACCTGCTCCGGCCGGATCTCGACCTTCACGGCGTCGTTCATGTGCTCGTAGGCGAGCTCCATCACGCGTAGCGAGAGCGTCGCCGAGAACATCATCGAGTGGCGCTTCCCGGGCGGCGGGCAGCGGCGGAGGATGCGCCGGAGGTCGCGGATGAAGCCGAGGTCGAAGAGGCGGTCGGCCTCGTCGATCACGAGGGACTCCACCTCGCCGAAGGACGTCGCGCCCTGCTGCTCGTAATCGAGGAGGCGGCCGGGCGTCCCGATCAGGAGGTCGCAGCCCGCCTTGAGCTGGTCGCGCTGCTTGACGTAGTCGATGCCGCCGAAGACGGTGACGATCCTCGGCTTGAGGAAGTGGCCGAGGGCCTTTGCGTCCTCCTGGATCTGGATGGCGAGCTCCCGCGTGGGCGCGACCGCGAGGGCGCGCGGGTACGGCGAGGGCTTCGGGCGTTTCGTGCGCGCGAGGCGCGTGAAGATTCCGATCAGGAAGGCCGCCGTCTTGCCCGTGCCCGTCTGCGCCTGGGCGGCGACGTCCTTGCCGGCGAGGAGGAGGGGCAGCGTCGCGGCCTGCACGGGGGTCGCGCGGACGAACCCGCACGCGGCAACCCCCGCGCTCACGGCGTGGGGGAGCTTGAGGTCGGCGAAGTAGACGTCGGTGAGGTGATCGCCGAATTTTCCCGGGGGCGCGGCCATCCAGACTTCATTGTAGCGTCCGCGGCCTCCCGGAACGCCCGCGTATACTCGATCGAGTCGTGCCTGTTCGGGAGCTGACCAAACGGATCTTTCTCGGCAAGAGCCGGGACCCCCTCGATCCGCAGGTATTTCACCAGCTCTCCCTCGTGGCGTTCCTCGCGTGGGTGGGCCTCGGGGCGGACGGGTTGTCGTCCTCGGCGTACGGCCCGGAAGAGGCGTTCCTCGCGCTCGGGACGCACACCCACCTCGCGGTCTTCCTCGCCGTGGCGACCGCGCTCACGGTCATCCTGATCTCGGCGTCCTACGCACAGCTCATCGAGCTCTTCCCGTCGGGAGGCGGCGGCTACCTCGTCGCGACCCATCTTCTCGGCGAGACGGCCGGGCTCGTTTCCGGCGCCGCTCTCCTCATCGACTACGTCCTCACGATCTCGACGTCCTGCGTGGCGGGCGTCGCCGCACTCTCCTCGTTCTTCGGCGAGATCTCCCCGTCGCGCCAGCTCGCGTACGCGTGCCTCTCCGTCGTCGTCCTCGTGGTCCTGAACCTCCGCGGCGTCCGCGAGTCGATCCAGGTGCTGCTCCCGATCTTTCTCGCGTTCCTGCTGTCGCACGTCGGGATCCTGCTCTTCGGGATGTTCCGCCACGTCGGCGCGGTCCCCGAGCTCGTCGCCCAGACGGCCCACGAGACGCGGTCCACCTGGGCCGAGCTCGGTGCGTGGGGGACGATCATGCTGCTCCTCAAGGCGTTCTCCCTCGGCGGCGGCACGTACACCGGCATCGAGGCGGTCTCGAACGGGCTCCAGATCCTGCGCGAGCCGCGCGTGAAGACCGGCAAGCGCACGATGGCCTACATGGCGATCTCCCTCTCGTTCATGGCGGGAGGGCTGATCCTCTGCTACCTCCTCGCGAACGTGCGGAAGGCCGAAGGCGTGACGCTGAACGCGTCGCTCTACCAGATCCTCTCGCGCGAGCTGTTCGGGAACGGCGGCGTCTCGGCCGCGTTCGTCCTGGTCCTTCTCGTCTCGGAAGGCCTCCTCCTCTTCGTCGCGGCGCAGTCGAGCTTCCTGGCGGGCCCGCGCGTCCTCGCGAACATGGCGATCGACTCGTGGGTGCCGCACCGCTTCAGCCTGCTCTCCGAGCGGCTCGTGACGCAGAACGGCGTGATCCTCATGGGCGCGGCCGCGATCGCGATGCTGGTGTATGCGCGCGGCTCGATCCACATCCTCGTCCTGATGTACTCGATCAACGTCTTCCTGACGTTCACGCTGTCCCAGCTCGGGATGTGCGTGCACTGGTGGCAGGTGCGGAAGACGGATCGCACGTGGGTCCGCCGTTTCGCCGTGAACGGCGCGGGGCTCGCCATCTCGGTGACGATCCTCATCGTGTCGACGGCCCTGAAATTCCGCGAGGGCGCGTGGATGACGGTCGTGATCACGGGCGCGCTCGTCGCGCTCTGCATCGCCGTCAAGAAGCACTACGGCTCGGTGAGCCTCCTCATGAAGCGCGCCGACGACGTCCTCACGACGCTCCCGACGCCGAAGACGGCGCCCGGCGCCGCCGTGCCGGCGCCGGAACGCGGGGCGCCGACGGCGGTCTTCCTCGTGTCGGGCTTCAACGGCCTCGGCATCCACTCGCTGCTCCAGGTCCAGAAGTACTGGCCGCGTTACTACCGCAACGCCGTCTTTCTCTCCGTCGGCGTCGTCGACTCGGCGAAGTTCAAGGGCACGGACGAGATGGAGAACCTCCGCCTCGAGACGGAGCGGGACCTCGACAAGTACGTCGAGTTCGCGCGCGGGCTCGGCATGCACGCCGAGCGGCACCACGCGATCGGGATCGACCTCCTCGATGAGATCGTCGCGCTCTGCAAGAGCGTCAAGGAGCAGTACGACCGGCCCGTCTTCTTCGCGTCGAAGCTCATCTTCCCGAACGAGAACCTCGCGAACCGGCTGCTCCACAACCAGACGCCGTTCGCCGTCCAGCGGCGCCTCCAGTTCGAGGGGCTCCAGACGGTGATCCTCCCGATTCAGGTCTCGATTTGAAGCCGGAGGCGCGGCCGTCGCCGCGGGGACCTCTCTCGTCCCGCCGCCCGCTCGCCTTCGCCCTCGGCGTCGCCGCCCTCGTCCTCGCCGTCACGACGGACGAGCGCGTGTTCGGCCTCGTCACAGACGGCCAGATCATGACCCGCACGGCGTACGCGATGGCGGCGCTCGGAGAGATCGGGATCGCGAAGGGCCATCCGGTGGACATCGTCCAGCCGGCGGGCGACGCGGTGACGCGCTACGGGATGGGGCCGTCGCTCGTGCGTCTGCCGGTGGCCGCGCTCGGCGGCCCGTTCGAGAACGCGTTCGGGCTTGGCGCCTCGCAGACGCTCTTCGTCCTCGAGCAGATTCTCCTCGTCCTGCTCGCCGCCCTCTCGGCCGGACTCCTGGCCCGTGCGTGCGGCGCGGACGCGAGGGCCGTCCGCCGCGCGGCGCTCGCCGCATCGCTCGCGTCGCCCCTGTGGGCGTACGCGTCGTCGGACTGGTCCGAGCCGCTCCAGGCCGCGTGCGTCGGCGGCGCCTTCGCGTGCGCGGCGCTCGCGGGCGCGCCGGGCGCGCGGCGCCCGGCGCTTCTCGCGGCCGGCGCCGGCGCTCTCGCCGGGTTCGCGCTGCTCTCGAAATCGATCTTCATCGTGCTGCCGCCGGTCGTCTTCCTCGTCGTCGTCCTCGAGTCCGGGAAGGGAGCGCGGCTGAGGCGGGCTCTCGCGTTTCTCGCCGGAGCCGCGCCGCTCGGCGCGCTCTGGCTCGCGCTCGAGATCGTGCGCTTCGGAGCGCCGTTCGCCTCGTACGGCGGGGAGCGCTTCAGCCATCCGCCGCTGGACGGCCTCTGGCGGCTGACGGTCGGGCCGAACAAGGGCCTCTTCGTCTACTTCCCGCTCGCGCTCCTCGGCGTCTGGGGCTTCGTCCGCCTCGCGCGGACCCGCCGCGTCCTCGGGTTCGCGCTCGCGGGGTTCTCGGCGTTCGTGCTCCTCACGACGGCGGCATGGTGGTCGTGGGACGGCACGGCGGGCTGGGGCCCCCGGCTCCTCGTTCCGCTCGTTCCGCTCCTCGCGGCGGCGGCGGCTCTCGCGGCCCCGGCTCTTCCCGCCGCGGCGTTCGCCGCGCTCTTCGCGCTCGGCGTCGCCGTGAACGCGCTCGGCGCGCTGCAGCCCGACGCGGTCCTCACCTGGTACTACGCGACGGTCAAGCCGCGCGTGCTCTCCGAGGCGGAGCAGCGCGCGTTCCCGTCCTTCGCCCTGGAGACGGACACCGCGGGCGTCGTGCGGCTGCTCCCGGTCCACGACGTCGCGAACCACGCCGCGCTCTCGCCGCTCACCGTGAACGCCTGGCTTCTCGCGCGGCGCCTCGCGGGCGGGGACGTTCTCGCCGCCCTGAAGACGCCGCCCTGGCGCACGGACCTTCCCGGGCAGGAGGCCGGTCTCCCGCCCGAGCAGGCGATTCCGGCCAGCGCTCTCCAGTTCCTCACGTCGCCGTTCCGCTGGCCGCACCTCGGGATGTCGCTCTCCCGCGCGTCCGCCCAGACGGACACGGTCCTCGCGTGGATCGACTGCCTCTACGACCAGGCGCTGCGCGCGCAGGACATGGAACGCGGCGACCGCGCCGTCGCATTCGCCGAGGAGCTCTACCGGCGCGTGCCGGGGGCGCAGACCGCCGCGACGCTCGCGGAGGCGTACCGGATCGCGGGGCGCCGCGAGACCCTCGCGGACTTCGTCGGATCGCTTCCGCCCGCGCAGAAGGCCACGCCCGAATTCGGGATGGTGCTCGCGCTCGCGACGCGCGACACGGGCAACGAGGCGGGAGCGCGCAAGATCCTCGGGCAGGTTCTCGCTGCGAGGCCGAAGCCCGAGTACGCCCGGCTCGCGGCCGCGCCGCTCGCCGCGTGGCCCGCGACGCTGCGGAAGATCCAGTATCCGGCCTCGTTTCTCGCGCCGAAGACGCCGTGAAGATCCGGCGCCCTCTCGCCGCCGCGCTGCTCCTCGCGGGCGCCGTCCTCGCGCTCACCGCGGACGAGCGCGTCTACGGCCTCATGGCGGACGGGAGGACGATGCTCCGCACCGCCGTGTCGATCGCGACGCTCGGGGAGATCGGGATCGCGCGCGGGAGCGCCGTCGACGTCGCCCGGCCCGGCGGGGACGCCGTTTCGCGTTACGGGATGGGCGCGTCGCTCGTCCTCTTGGTCCCCGCGCTCCTCGCGCCGGGATTCGAGAAGGCGTTCGGGACCGGGACGTCGCAGACCCTCTTCGTCCTCCTGCAGATCCTGCTCGTCCTGCTCGCGGCGCTCGCCGCGGGCCTTCTCGCGCGCGCGTGGGGTGGGGGGGAGAGAGCCGTGGCGGGCGCCGCCCTCGCGACCGCTCTCTCTTCGCCGCTCTGGGCGTACGTCGCGCTCGACTTCTCCGAGCCGCTCCAGGCCGCGCTCTGCGGCGGGGCTTTTGCCGCTGCGGCGTGGGCCGTGAAGGAGACCGCGGAGGAGACCGCCCCGCGACGCGCGCTTCTCCGCGCCGCCCTCGCGGGGTTTCTCGCCGGATTCGCTCTTCTTTCGAAGAGTCTCCTCGTGATTCTCTTTCCCGCGGTTCTCGCCGCCCTGTGGGCTCCAAGGGCGGGCCGCCCGCGGCGGCTCCTCGCCGCCTGCGCGGGATTCGCGCCGCCCGCGGCGCTGTGGCTCGCGTTCGAGGTCGTCCGCTTCGGGCGGCCGTTCGCGTCCTACGGAGGCGAGCGCTTCGACCACCCGCTCCTCGACGGCCTGTGGCGCCTGCTCGTCGGAGCGAACAAGGGCCTCGTCTTCTATTTCCCGCTCGTCCTTCTCGCGGCGTGGGGAGCGTTCGGTCTCCTGAAGGCGCGCCGCGCCGCCGCGCTGCCCGCCTTCGCCTTCGCCGGGGCGCTGCTCGCCGCCGCCGCCGCGTGGTGGGCGTGGGACGGGACCTTCGGATGGGGTCCGCGGCTCCTCCTGCCGGCGATTCCATTGCTCGCCGCCGCGGCGGCCGTGGCGCCGGCGCCGCGCGTCCTCTTCGCGGCGCTGCTCACGGCCGGAGTCGCCGTGAACGGCCTCGCGGCGCTCCAGCCCTCGACGCTCACGACGTGGACGTTCGCGACGCTCGCGCCGCGGCCCCTCGCGCCCGCGGACGCCGCCCTCTATCCGGACTTCGCGCTCCGGCGCGCGGCGGACGGCACGGCGTCCCTCTACCCGCAGTACTTCGCGTCACGCGAGGCCGCGCTCGCGCCGATCCCGCTCGCAGGGCGGCTCCTCACGGCGCGCCTCACCGGCCGAGGCGCCGCCGGGATCGACGCGGCGCTCTGGAAGGGAGAGCCCGCTCCCGCCTTCGGCGTCGCCGCCGCGTTGCCCGCGAGCTCGCTCGTGCACCTCACGGCGCCGTTCCGGTGGCCGCGCCTCGGGATGTCGTTCGCCCGCCGGAAGAACGAGGCGGACTGGTCGTTCGCGTACGTCGAGGCGCTCCTCGACCAGGCGAACCGCGCGCAGGACATGGGGCGCGCGGACCGGGCTCTCGACTTCGGTGAGCGCCTCTTTTCGGCGCTGCCGAACCCGGAGACGGCCACCGTCCTCGCGGAGGGATACCGCCTCGCGCGGCGGCCCGAGACTCTCGAGGCGTTCGCCGGAACGATCCGCCGCAAGGGAATGGAACCCGAGTTCGCCGTCGTCCTCGCGCTCGCGGCGCGCGACGCCGGAGACGCGCCCGGCGCCGCCGCCCGGATGGGCGAGGCCGCGGAGCGGAGCGGCCGCGCCGACCTCCAGGCGCTCGCCGCGGCGCCGCCGTCCACGTGGCCCGCGACGCTCCGGTTGATCCAGTCCGCGGCGGGTAGGATGCCGCCGTGAGCGCTGCCCCGATCCGCGTCGTCTCTCCCGCGACGGGCGTCCTCGTCGGCGAGGTCCCGGACTCCGGGGCCGCCGGCGCCGCGGAAGCGTTCGCCCGCGCGCGCGCCGCCCAGCCGGCGTGGGCCGCGTGGGACCTCGAGCAGCGCGTCGAGGCGATCCGCCGGTGGCGCGACGCCGTGCTCGACGAGCCCGCCGTGCCGGAGACGCTCGTGAGAGAAAGCGGCAAGCCCCGGATGGAGGCCGAGGGGATCGAGGTCCTCTACCTCTGCGAGCTGATCCGCGCGATGACGCGGCTCGCGCCGAGAGCATTCCGGGAGGAGACGCGGCACCCTCTCCTTTTCCTGACGAAGAAGACGCGTCTCGTGCGGCGCCCGCTCGGCGTCGTCGGGGTCATCGGCCCCTGGAACTTCCCGATCCTGAACAACGCCGCCGACGCGGTGGCCCCGCTGCTCGCGGGGAACGCCGTCGTCCTCAAGCCGTCCGAGGTGACGCCGCTGACGTCCGTCCTCCTCGCGGAGCTCTGGCGGCGGGCCGGAAATCCTCCCGACATCTTCCAGGTCGTGACGGGCCGGGGCGAAACGGGCGCCGCCGTCGCGGACCTCGCGGACGGCGTCATGTTCACGGGCTCCGTCGCCACCGGCCGCCGCGTCGGGGCGCGCTGCGGCGAGCGGCTCGTCCCGTGCGTCCTCGAGCTGGGCGGCAAGTCGCCGTTCGTCGTCCTCGCGGGCGCCGACGTCGAGCGGGCGGCGGAGGCCGCCGCGTGGTCCAGCTTCGTCCACTCGGGCCAGGTCTGCGTCCGGACCGAACGCATCTTCGTGGACGCCTCGGTGGCGGACCGCTTCGAGTCGCTCCTCGCCGCGCGCGTCGCCGCGCTGCGTCAGATGGCGCCCGATCCCTCCGGCACGGTGACCCACGACCTGGGGGCGGTCACCTTTGTGCGACAGATCGAGGTCGCGGAGCGCCAGATCGCGGACGCCCTGGCGAAGGGCGCGCGCGTCCTGACGGGGGGGGCGCGCGCGGCGGATCGCGCCGGTCTCTTCTTCCAGCCGACCGTTCTCGCGGGCGCGACGCCGGACATGGCCGTCATGCGGGAGGAGACGTTCGGCCCGCTCGTGCCCGTGATGCGCGTCTCGGGAGCCGAGGAGGCGCTCCGCCTCGCGAACGACACGCACCTGGGTCTCAACGCGACGGTGTTCGGCCCGCGGGCCGACGCGATCGCCTTCGCGCGAAAGCTGCAGACGGGCCAGGCGATCGTGAACGACGTCCTCGTGAACTACCTCGTCGTCGAGTCGCCGCTCGGCGGCTGGAAGGAGAGCGGTCTCGGCGTGCGGCACGGCGTCGAGGGCCTGCGCCAGTGGACGCGCATCGAGGCGATCACGGTCGGCCGGCCGCTTCTCGCGCCCGTCGGGCGGTTCCTCGCGCGAATGCTCGCGTTCCCGTACGACCGCCGCGTCCTCGTGGTGCTGCGGCGCGCCAGCCGGGTGCTGTACCGCCGCGGATGGTCCGAGAAGCTGAAGTCCCCTCCCGGCCCCTCGCGCCCGTAGAATCCGCCGGATGAAGCGCTCCCTCGCCGCTTTTGCGGCCTTGTCGTTCCTGTCGTCCGCCGCGGCCGCCCAGTCCGGCGCCTCCGCGAAGAAACCCACCCCGATGGCCGCGCCCGGGTTCCAGGTGTCGACCTCGACCGAAGCGCCGAAGGGCGCGACCGTCAGCGCCGGGGACCTCCGCGCGGTTCAGGGCGAGAAGCAGGACCCCTTCGAGCTCGAGCGCCTCGGCCTCGCCGCGGTCAACGCGAACGATCTCGACCGCGCGCGCATTTTCTTCGAGAAGGCCTGGAAGGTCGGCGAGCTGCCGACCGCCGCCTACAACCTCGCGTGCCTCGACGCGCGCAAGGGACGCGCGGACGCGGCGTTCGCGAACCTCGACAAGGCGCTCGCCGCCGGCTTCGACGACGGAACGTCGCTCGAGAAGGACCCGGACCTCGCCTCGCTGCGCGGCAAGCCGAAGTGGCCGTCGGTCGTCGCGGGCGCGGCGCGGAACCGCGCCGCCGGCGACGCGGCCGTCGTGAAGGAAGGCGTCTTCCTCATGCCGAAGGAGAAGCCGCTCGCGATCCTCGTCCTCGTGCACGACAAGCAGTCGGACCCCTACTCCGTGAGCGGCCCGTTCGCGGACGTCGCGCTCTCTCACCGCATCTTCGTCGCCGCGCCGCGCGGCCCCGGCCGGTCGGCGAAGAAGCGCTTCGGCTGGGGCTCGGCGGACCGCGCCGCGAAGGCGATCGACGCGGCCATCGACGCGGCCCGCAAGAAGGCCGGCAACGCGAAGCTCCCGATCCTGATCGTCGGCGTCGGGAGAGGCGGCACCGAGGTGTTCACGGTCGCCGCGAAGAAGGCGCCGAAGACGTTCGAGGGCATCGGGTCCATCGGGGGCCCGTTCGACCCCGGCGCCGCGCCGAACACGGCCGGCCTGCGGGGGGCGAAGCTGTTCCTCGGGTCCTCGCGCGACGCGGAGCCGAACGAGATCAACGCGATGAACCGGGGCATCGAGACGCTTCGCCAGCAGGGCTTCCAGCCGGCCGTGGCCCAGTGGCCGGGCACGGCGGCGGGCTTCCCGACCGACGTCCCGCGCGCCGTCAAGGAAACGCTCGACGCCTTCGCCGGAATGGTGCCGGCCGCACGCTGATGGCCGTCGACTTCTACCGCCATTCGCTCGGCGACGAGGAGAAGGACGCGGTCCGCTCCGTCCTCGACTCGCTGTTCCTCACGACGGGCCAGAAGGTCTACGCGTTCGAGAAGGCGTTCGAGGAATACCTCGGAGTGCCGGCCGTCGTCTGCACGGCTCACGCGACCGCCTCGCTTCACATGGCGATGCTCGCGGCCGGCATCGGCCCCGGCGACGAGGTCGTCACGACTCCGATGACGTTTCTCTCCTCGGCGAACGCCGTGCTCTACGCCGGCGGGACGCCGGTGTTCGCGGACGTCGACCCGTCGACCGCGAACATCGACCCGGACGCCGTCGAGGCCGCGATCACGCCGCGGACGAAGGCGATCGTCGCCGTGGACCTCTACGGCCTCCTCGCGGACATGAAGGCGCTGCGGAAGATCGCGGACCGCTACTCCCTCGTCCTCGTGGAGGACGCGGCGCACTGCGTCGAGGGGCGGCGCGACGGCGTCGGGCCCGGACAGCTCGCGGACTTCGCCTGCTTCAGCTTCTACGCGACGAAGAACCTCACGTGCGGCGAAGGCGGCGCGGTCTCGGCGCGCGACGCGTCGAAGAAAAACCTGCTCCGCCAGCTCGGCTCGCACGGGATGTCCCGCAACGCGGCGGACCGCTACGCAGGGAAGTACCAGCACTGGGACATGGAGCGCCTCGGCTACAAGTACAACCTCTCGGACGTCGCGGCGTCGCTGCTCCTCCCGCAGCTCCCGAAGCTCGCGGCGCGCCTCGCGCGGCGCGAGGAGATCTGCCGCCGTTACGAGGCGGCGTTCCGCGACGCGCCCGGCATCACGTTCCCGATCGTGCCCGCGGGCGCGACGTCGGCGCGGCATCTCTTCACGATCTGGGTCGAGCCGGCGGACCGCGACGCGATCCTCGCCGGGATTCAGGCGCGCGGGGTCGGCGTCGCCGTGAACTACCGCGCCGTCCACCTCACGTCGTACTACGCCGAGCGCTTCGGCTTCACGCGCGGCATGTTCCCGAAGGCCGAGCTCATCGGCGACTCGACGATCACGATCCCGCTCTGGCCCGCGATGACGGACGCCCAGGTGGACGAGGTCATCGCGGCGGTGAAGGCGGCGGTCGCGGAGACGTCCTAGCCGCCCCGTGTCCCCCCGGCGCCCCGGATGTCGAGTTGAGGGGCATGAGCAGAAACCCGCTCGGGCCCCTCGCCCTCGCCCTGTCGCTCCTGCCGAACGCCGCTCCGGCGCAGACGCCCGTGCCTCGGCCGCCCGGCCGCGGGAAGGAGCTCACCATCAAGGTGACCTGCCCGGCGTCGGCGCCCTTGTACGGGAGGCTCGACGTCTTGGTGTCCGTGATGGAGACCGGGGGGATGCCCGTGCAGACCTGGGGCTGGACGGAAAAACGCCTGACGTTGGATGGCGGGCCCATCGCGGCGAACTGCGGCGGGGACGCGTTCGGCGTGACGTCTGTCTGTAAGATCGAGGTGCCGCCGCTGCTTTCGCTGAGCGCCCACACAATCACCGCCCGCCTCGGCGCCTTCGACGGCTACCTGCCCAGCCACGGGGCCTGCACCTTCGACGTGAAGAAGGCCCCGTCCGCCCTCGCGTTGGCCGCCTCGGAACCTTCTGCCATGCAGGGTCTCAACGTCCCCGGCGCCGAGTTCCGTCAGGTGGTGGCGACGCTTTCCTCGAAGTCGCCCGACCAGGCGCGGTGGGGCCAGACGATCCGCTTCTGGGTCAACGGGCAGGAGAAGCCGCCTGCGAAGACCGACGCGGCGGGAAAGGCGACGATGCTCTTCAAGGCCACGCAGGTGCAGAACACGGTGCGGGCGGCCTTCGACGGGGATGGGCTCCACCTCGGGTCCACGGCCGAACTGGCCGTGCGCGTCGTCGACGAAGCCGGGATCGCGACGAAGCTCAGGCTCGAGCCGTCGCTCGTGGCCGCGCTCCCGAACGCAACCTCGATCCGGCTCAGGGCCACGCTCGAACGACAGATGTTGGGAGGTTCTCAGCCGGTTCCGGGCAAGACGATCCGCTTCTACAACGCGTCGGGGCCGCCGCAGCAGATCGGTTCCGCGACGACCGACGGGAACGGGCGGGCTGAGATCCTGTGGACCACGCCCCCGGGCTCCGGGCTGCAGTTCGAGGCGCGCTGGGGCGGAGACATGTTCGCCGGCCCTTCGACCGCGAGCGCCGTGCCGAGCATGGGGAGGTGATGCGGTGATTGTCGATCATGAAGGAATGAGCAGGCAGGCGCTCGCGCCCCTCCTTCTCGTTTTCTCGCTCATCCCGGCCTCCGTGCGGGCTCAGGTCCCCACACCCGCCCGCGTCTCGTCGCCGAGCAAGGGGCTGGAGATGAGGGTGGATTGCGGCAAGGGAGAGGGCAAGAGAGAGGAGATGTACTACCACCTGGCCGGTTACAGCGCCGAGATCCACGAGAAATCCACGGGCGCCTACGTTCCGTTCCCGGCGCCACTGGAGGTGAAACTCGAAGGCGTCCCCGTCCCGACGGTGGGCAGGCCCAACATCTGGGGCGCCGGATTCTTCGGGGAGTACTACGTCCCGCCCAGCGTGCCGGCCGGCAACCGCACCCTCACCGTCCGCTCTGGAGCCGTCGAGGGGGCTTGCGCCGTAATCGTCAAGAAGGTGCCGGCGCAGCTCAAATTGAGCCTATTCCAGAAGGATGCCTTGCCGGAGATGTTGCAGGAAGCCGGTCTCCCGGGCCAGAAGTACCTGATCGCCGACGTCTTCCTTTCCAGACAGAAGGACTACACCACCTCGTCCGTACCCGTCGGCGGGCAAGTGGTCCGTTTTCAGGTCAATGGAAAGGAGCAGCCGCGGATGACGACGGATGCGAACGGGATGGCAAGCCTGAAGGTCAAAGCACCGCCCGGGCCTACCGACGTGCGCGCGACCTTCGATGGCAACGGGCAACTCCTCGAATCGACGGCCACGGCCACGATCCAGATGAGGTGACGCCCGCGGGCGGTTCAGCCCGGCCCGGTCGACTCGACGATCTTCAAGACGTCCGAGGCCGGGTCGAGCGTGATCCCCGCGACGAACTTCCGCGACGGGTTCGGGACGACGAGCGTCGTCGTCGCGCCCGTCGCGGTCACGGGCACGTCGAGGAACGTCCCGTCCACGTACGTGATCCGCACGGTCAGCGGGAAGACGTAGTACGGCTTGTCGTTCGGTCCGGCCACGGGATGGGTGACGGCGTGCCCCTGCGTCTGCGTGACCGCGAGCGTCACCGTCGACGCGTCGACGGCCGTCCGGTACGTGGCCCGGAACGTCGGACGGAACCGCGTCTCGAGCCACTGGTCCCAGAACTGCTTGAGGTCGAGCCCGGTGCGCTCCTCGAAGAGCGCGCGCAGCTCGCCGCGCGTCGCGGTGCCCCACGCGTGCGCGTCGCCGTACGCGCGCAGCCCGGAGAAGAACGCGTCGTCGCCCACGAGGCGGCGCAGCATGTGAAGGAACCACCCGCCCTTGTTGTAGACGGCCCCGGTGTACTTGAACGGGTCGGCCGGATCGGCGACGACGGCTTGCGCGAGCCTGCCACCGTAGAGCCCGTCGTCGTAGGACGTGCGGAGCGTCTGGCCGGGGTTCTTCCCGAGCGCGCGCTCCTGGTAGAGCACCTCGGCATACGTCGCGAAACCCTCGTTCAGCCAGATGTCGTCCCAGGTCCGCATCGTGACGCGGTCGCCCCACCACTGGTGCGCCAGCTCGTGCACGAGGAGGAGCGTGATGTCGCGTGACGTGTTCGAGAGGATGTTCTCGCCGATGGACGTGAGCGTCGGGTGCTCCATCCCTCCCGAGAACCACGACGAGACGATCCCGTACTTCGTGTCGACGAACGGGTATTCCCCGAACAGCGACGCGAGGACCGAGATGTGGTCCTTCATCGCGGAGAGCCGCGGCACGTTCTCCGCCGCGTTCTCGGGCATGAGGTACGAGCGGATCGGCATGATGCGCCCGTCCATCGCCCTGTAGGCGTCCTCGACGACCTGGTACTTCGCGACGTTCAGGGAGACGAGGTACGTCGAGATCGGCTGCGGGAGGCGCCACGTCGACCGGATGCGCCCGTCGGGCAGCGTGGCCGACGTCCCGAGGCCCGCGGACGCGACGACGTAACCCGGCGGGACGGTCGCCGTCACGGTCGCCACGGCCTTGTCGTCCGGCGCGTCCACGCAAGGCCAGTACGTCCGCGAGTCGAACGGCTCGGCGACGCTCGTGGCCGCCTTGCCCGTCGTGTGATCCCACCACGCGAGCGCCGCGGCCGCCGGAGGAATGCCCGACCAGGCGATGCCGATCGACGTCCGCTCCTCGGCGGCGAGCGGGGGGGTGAGCGGCACGGTGAGCAGGTCGTTCGCGAACGTGAACCCGGGGACGGGCGCCCCGTCGCGCGTGACCGACGTGACGGCGTACGCGCGGTCGAGGTTGAACGTGACGGAGTCGGTCGTCTTCGCAAAACCCGACAGGCGCGTCGTGGAGGAGCCCGAAAGGATCCGAACGCCCGGGTCGAGCTCGAACGAGAGGTCGTAGGCGACGACGTCGAAGCCGCGCGTCGTGCCCTCGACGGAGGCCGGAGGCGGCCCGGAAACCCCGCGCGAGAGCGCGGCCTCGGCCGCCGCGCGCGAAAGCGCGTGCTTGGCGCGGCCTTCCTCGTGCTCGAGGACGAGGCGCGATCCGTCCTCGGGGCCCGGGCGGCGGGCGCCGGCCTTCCAGGCGGCGGCGCCGATCAGAAGGGCGAGGGAAACGGCGAGCGGGAGCCGCAGCGCGCGGGTCACGCGCCGATTCTACGGTGCGAAGCCGCCCTCAGAGCGCGGCGCCGAGGGCGTCGCCGCGCGCGATGCGCTCGCCCATGGCGATGCCGTCGCGCCAGCCGCCCGTGAGGACCATGCCCGGCAGGTACTCGAGGTCCTTTTCGACCGCCGCCAGCGTGCGGTGGTGGAAAAGCGGGATCTGCGGGATCGCGGCGGGCCACCGGAAGATCCACGAGCGGGTCGGCGCCGTCAGGCCCGGGTGGAGGCGTTTCGCCTCGTCCGTCGCGACCGCGAGGACCTCGGCGTCGGAGGACGCCGCGAGCGCGGGGTCGAGCGCTCCGCCGAGGAAGGACGTCGTGAGAATCGAACCGGCGGGGGCGCGCCCGGAGAAGAGCGACGACGGGTAGAGAACGCCGAGCGACCGGATGCCCTCGCCGCGCGGGACGAGCGCGCCGAAGCCCTTCGGCGAGCCGGGCCCGTCCGGCCACGCGAGCGCGACGACCGTGATGGGCGACGTCTTCATCGCGGCGAGCCCCGCGCCCGAGCGCGGCAGCCGGTCGCCGAGAAGGCGCGCGAGCGCCGGGCCCTCGAGCGTCGAGACGAGAACGTCCGCGTCCCACGAGCGGCCGTCCGCGAGGCGCACGGTCCACTTCGGGCCGGAAGCGTGCGGGCCCTCGACGATCGCGGCGGGGGAATTCACCTCAACGCGGCACGCGCCGCGCGAAAGGAGACGCTGTTGAAGAGTTTCTATGAGTAGGTAAAGACCCGTGTCGAACGTCAGCGTTCGGGCACGATGGCGGGGCGGGGCGCCGCCACCCGCGGCATTGTCGCCCGTCGCGCCCGCCGCCTCGCCCTTCTTACCCTTTCTAAGAAATCCTCTTATGACGCTGCCCGCTGCTCCTTCCGCCTCCCAGAGGCGAGGGAACGCCGAGCGCGTCGACAGCGTGTCGGGGTCGCCCGCGTAGACGCCCGACACCATCGGCCCCGCGCCGTAGCGCGCGGCTTCCGGTCCGAATCGCCGGGCGAAGAACGACGCCACGCTCTCGTCCTCGAGATCGGCGGGACGCCCGGGGACGAACGGCTCCTTCAGGAGGCGGAGCTTGCCGCCCGTCGTGAAGACGGTGTTGAAGAGGGCGCCCGGGCCGGGCACGACGGCGCGCGGCCGGCCGCCGCGGACGATCCAGCGCGGCGCCTTCGAATCCGCCTTGACGACGTGGGGCTCGAGGCCGAGGTCGGCGAGGAGCCGGTCGGCCGCCTCGCTCGTGCGGAGCGTGTTCGGGCCGCCTTCCACGACGAAGCCGTCCTCGCGGACCGTCTTCACCGAGCCGCCGGGCGCGGGGCCCGCTTCGAGGACGACGGTTTCGCCCTCGCCCCTCCGCCGATACGCCGCCGTCAGGCCGGCGATGCCGCCGCCGAGGATCACGACACGATTCATTCAGCCGCCTTCTTCACGGACGTGTTGACGATGTTCGCGAGCGCCCGGACGAACGCCGGGTGGTCGTTGAGGCCCTCGGCGACCGCGTAGTGCGGGATGCCGAGGCGCGCCGCTTCGCCCGCGAAGAGGAGCCGGATCTCGTAGAGCGTCTCGACGTGATCGGACACGAACGCGACGGGGACGACGACGACCTGCTTCACGCCCTCTTTCGCGAGGCTCGCGAGAACGTCGGAGGTGGAGGGGCCGAGCCACTCCACGGGGCCAACCTTCGACTGGTAGCCGACGCGCGAGGGGAAGCGGTTCCCGAGAGCGGCGTCGATCGCCTTCACCGTGCCCTCGACGTGCTGCGGGTACGGGTCTTTCTGCGTCACGACGGTCTTCACGGGCAGCGAGTGCGCGGAGTAGAGGATCACCGTATTCGCGGGGTCCGCGTCCGGCAACGTCCCGTGCGCCTTGAGGATCAGGTCGGCGTGCGCGGCGACGAAATCCGGCTCCTCGTACCAGGCGTCGGGCGCGTTCGTCCGCGCCGGGTTCCACCCCATCTTCGCGAGGGCGGACGTCACGCGGTTGAACGACCCTCGCGTCGTCGTGACGGAGTACTGAGGGTAGAGGGGGAGAACGAGGAGGCGCGTCGCGCCGGCCTTCCGGAGGTCCTCGAGCGCGTCCTCCACGAACGGGTACGAGCACGTCATCCCGACGCGGACGACCGGCGCCGGAATGGACGAGGCCGCGCCCTTGCCGAGCTCGGCCTCGAGGAGGCGGGCCTGCGTCTCGGACCAGCGGCGGATGGGCGACCAGTTGATCCGCTCGTACGTCGCGGCGGACTTCGGCGCACGCGTCGTCGCGATGAGCCACGCGACGAATCGACGAAGGGGAGAAAAGGAAATTCCGAGAATTTCAGGATCTACGAAAAGCTCATACAGGAAGGGCTTCAGCTCCTCGCGCGACGCGGGTCCGCCGAGCTGGACGAGCAGCACACCCAGACGATCGCTCATAAACCTTCTAAGAAAATCAACGGATCCTCCGCCGAACTGCCTACAGGGTACGAGAGAAGATCTTCGGCGAGTCCGCGCTCTTCTTCTCGAGGTAGGCGTCGAACAGCATCGCCACGTTCCGGATGAAGATCCGTCCCATGGTGGTCACCCGGATTTCGTCCGCGGTGATCGTGACCATCCCGTCGTTCACGAGCTCGGGGAGCTTTGCCGTCGCGTGCGCGAACGTCTCGTCGAACGACTTCAGCGAAAACGTCTTCTCGACGTCGCGCTTGTCGATCACGCAGTGGCAAAGGAGGCGCGTGATGACCTCGCCCCGCAGGACGTCGTCGGCGGAGAGGCGGCAGCCCTTCACGGTGGCGAGGCGGCCCGCCTCCATCGCGGCGTGGTACTCGGCGTAGTCCTTCGTGTTCTGGACGTACGCGTCGTCCAGGGTGCCGATCGCCGAGACGCCCATGCCGTAGAGGTCGCACCCGGCGTGCGTCGTGTAGCCCTGGAAGTTGCGCGTGAGCGTGCGGTCCTGCTGCGCCTTCACGATCTCGTCGTGCGGGAGCGCGAAGTGGTCCATCCCGATGTAGACGTAGCCGGCGGCCACGAAGCGCTCGATCCCCGACACGAAGATCGCGAACTTCTCGGTCCCCTCGGGCAGGTGCGCGGCGAGGACGCGCTGCGGGCGCTTGAGCCACGGGACGTGCGCGTACGAGTACATCGCGACGCGGTCGGGGCGGAGCGAGATGATCTGCTCGACGCTCGCCTCGAAGCCCGCCCGCGTCTGGCCCGGGAGGCCGTAGATCATGTCGAGGTTCACGGAGCCGTAGGCGAGGGAGCGCGCGGCGTCGACGAGCGCCTTCGTCATGTCGAAGGGCTGGACGCGGTTCACGAGCTCCTGCACCTCGGGGTCGAAGTCCTGGACGCCCATCGAGACGCGATTGAACCCGCGGTTCCGGAGGACCTCGAGGTGCCGGGCCGTCGTGACGCGCGGGTCGACCTCGACCGAGATCTCGGCGTCCTTCGCAGGGCGGAACGTCTCGAGGAGGTGCTGCGCGAGGCGGTCGGCCTGGACGGGCGTCAGGTACGTCGGCGTGCCGCCGCCCCAGTGCACCTGCTCGATCGAGCGCGAGGCGTCGATGCGCTTCGCGAGGAGGTCGATCTCCTTGTGCACGTCCGCGAGGTACGGCTCGATCTCGGCGCGGTCGTCGCCCTTCCGTTCGGGTTTCGGAACGACCTTCATGAAGCAGCCGCAGAACCAGCACTGCTCGTCGCAGAACGGGAGGTGGACGTAGAGGGAAACCGGCGACTTCTTCGCGTTCGCGCGCGCCGAGGCGGCCTCGTAGTCCTTCACGCCGATCGCCTCGTTCCACTCGGGGGCGGTGGGGTAGGAGGTGTAGCGGGGCCCCTGGACGTTGTACTTGTCGAGGAGCTCCGTCGTCATCGGGAGCGTCTCGCCGCGGAGGCGAATGGGGATGGCCGTCACGGGCCGGAGGTTAGCATCCGGCGCGACTGGGTCTCGTTAGAACAGGTGCATCAGGCGCGCCGGGACGGCGCTCATTCCACGAGGGTTACCTTCCGCGCCTTCGGGGAGAGGGAGATCGATTGCGGGAGGTGCCGGCCCTCCAGCCACACGATCCGCTGGGCCTCGACGGCCTTCGTCACCGTCTTCACCGCGTC
The DNA here is from genome assembly GCA_016716715.1 of Acidobacteriota bacterium. Classification (NCBI taxonomy): domain Bacteria; kingdom Pseudomonadati; phylum Acidobacteriota; species Acidobacteriota bacterium. The sequence continues at coordinate 109,794 of JADJVE010000008.1, forward strand.
GGGCACATCGGAGGCAGACGAGAGGACCTCCGCCTTGCCCCACGCGGGGTCGACCATCTTCTTGTTCTTCGCCCAGACGAACAGCGGAACGCGCAGCGCGCGCAGATACGCGCGCGTCCATGCGATCGGCGTCAGGCTCTCGTCGTCGGGTCCGGCCACGAGGAGCAGAACGGCCCGCGGCCGGTTCCCGGCGGCGGCCGAGAGCGCGGCCACCCCGACGGCATCGCCGAGGCGAGGCGGGCCGTTGTATTCCGGCGGGCCGACTTCGATCAGGAGTCTTCGGACGTCCCACGGCGCGGCGAAGTCCTGCGAGCGCAGGAAGACGTCGTAGCCGGGGGCCGAATCGCCGGGCTTGAGGGTCCCGGGCCAGCAGAAACGCAGGCGCTGGCCCTTTCGCAACGGGGATGCGTACCTGGTGTCCTGGGCGAAGAAAATGGAGGTGCGGAGCTGTGCGATCCACGGGCCCGCGTTCTCGTCCTTCACGACGACGATCTCGCCGGGGCTCTCCTCGACGGCCTCGACGTGCACGGGCTCTCCGTTCGAGAGGAACCAGCCGTCCATCTCGGATTCCTTCGGCGGGCTGCCCCTGAAGACGACCGGAACGGCCGTGAGCTCGGCCTCGGCCTCGCCGCGCATCGTCTCGGGCCCGCCCGGGGCCTCGCGCTTCACCCCGCCGACGAGAAGCTCCGTCGTGGCCCGGTTGCCGCCCTTGAACTCGAGGACGGCCCGGAGGACGTGGACGTCGGCGGGACGGAAATCGGGGAGGCGGATGCGGGCGAGGTTGCCGGGGTCGAGGACCTGTCCGTCGAACGTCAGCTCGATGCCCTCGGGCCGCGCGGAGAAGGCGCTCGCGAACGTGAGGCTTGCGATGCGTCCGCGGCCGCCGGCGCCCCGCAGGAGCGCCAACGAGGCCTCGGAGTTCGGACGCGGGACGTTGACCAGCTGGACCGCGCGCCCCAGCTCGGCGCCCTCGCGGTCCCGCGCGATCGCGACGAGCTCGTGCGGAACGGGACGGCCGAAATCGACGAGCATCTTCCACGGGGGCTTCGTCACGGAGTGGAGCGTTTGCCCGTCGAGCTGGAACTCCACGAACGCCGCGGCCGGGTCCACCTGCACTTCGATCGTGTGGACACCGACCGCGATCCCGAGGATGAGCGTGAGGAACGTGATCACGCCTCAGCCCCGCTTTCGTCGCCCTGGGTCAGATTCCGATCGGCAGCGCCACGGCTCCGAGGCGGTTCGTGGACGTGTCGCGCACGCCGACGAAGAGGCGGCCCTTCCAGCGCTTGTCGAGGTTGAAGTTCGAGTCCTTGCGGAAGAACGCTCCGGCCCCGGCGGCCTTGTCGACCGTGACGGAGAAGGGGATCACCATCGGCTCGGAGGCGCGGCCCTCCTCGTCGACGCCCGCGATCAGGAGCTCGAGCTTCGCGCGCTTCGTGTCCCCGCGCTCCTCGGCGTAGACGCCGCCCACGGGAACGACGACGTCGAACGGGAACGCGTCGTCCTTGCGGTCCTTCACGGCGGCCTTCGTCTCGAGCGCGATCGCGAAGTCGCCCTTCGGCGCGTCGGCCGACAGCAGCAGCGCCGCGAAGCGCGCGCGCGCCGCCGTCTCCGGCGTGAGCGAGCGCTGGCCGGCGGCGGCACGGACGACGACGCCGGGCCGCGCGACCTCGACGCGGATGTCGCGCCGGGCGGACGTGCCGTCCGGCGGCGTGAAGCCGAGGCGATAGCGCTGCGCGAGGAGGTTCGTCTCGACGATCAGGTTTTCGACCGGCTTGTTCGTGAAGCCGAGGCGCGCGCCGCCGGTCGACTGCGCGATGAGCGCGAACGTGTCGCTCCGGTACAGGAACGAGTCGACGGCGTCTCCCTCGCTCACGTTGTTGGCCGGCCGGAGCGCGGCGGCGGCGTCGCGCGGGGGCCGGCCGGAGGGGCTGGACATGGAGCTGGTCTCGGCCCTTCCGTCCGGCGAGTACAGGCCCGACGGGTCCACGGCGACGACCGTCGCCCGGGCGAGAAGCGCCTGGCTCTCGGCGTCCTTCGCCTCGGCGAGGAAGTTCCAGAGGCCGCGCGCCGAGTACGAGTTTCCCGACGTCGAAAGGACGTCGATGCCGTCGGTCGGGCTGCCCGCGAAGACCGTCTGCCCGAGCGCCCCCGAGCCTGCCGGGCCGCCGATCGGCTGGACGAAACCGGTCGGGGAGATCGGGCCCGCCATGACGACGACCGTCTTGGGCTCCGGGCGGTTCGCGATCGTGTCGAGGACGGTCGAGAAGTTGCGGAGCATCTGGCGCGACTGGCCTTCCCACTCGACGCTGCCCTGCTGCGGGAAGATGTACGCGCGTGGGAGCGTCCGCGCAGGCTTGTCGAGCGCCTTCTTCAGCGCGGAGCGGTCCGACGTGAACGCCTGCAGACGGCGAACGCCGTTGTCGAGGAGATACACGGCCGCTTCCTCGCCGCCCGGCATCCGGTCGACGTACGTCTTGAGCGCGTCGAGGCCCGCGTTGCGCGAGCGCAGGTCGGTCTGGAGGTCGGAGATCACGAAAACCGTGCTGTGCATGCGGCGCGCGGCGGCGGCGCCGGTGAGGGCTTCGGCGGCCGGAGCCGCGGGAGCCGAAGAGGCCGCGGCGGAAACCGGAGCGGCCGCCGGGACGGCGGGCGCCTCGAGCCAGTCGATCGGCGTCTCCTTGCCGTTCACGAAGAGCTTGAAGTCGCCCTTGGCGAGGCCCTGGACGGGCTTGCCCTTCGAATCGAGGACGAGCACCTCGACGTCGGCGGCGACCGCCTCGACGGAACTCTTGACCGACCGGGGCGCGTCGGACTGCGCGGAGGCGGGGACGGCCGGGGAAAACGCGAGAACGGCCGCAAGGGTGAACGTCAGGGTGCGTTGCATGGAGGCCTCCGGACACCCTCTTAGCACGCCCCGTGCCGGTTGTCACAGGGTCCGGACGTCTCCCGGCGGGGACGGAAGGAGCGAAAACGAGGCCGAACGCCCTGGCGTTTGTTTGCTACGTTCGGGGCAACGTGCAGATCCTGACCTATCCCGTGGGCGTCGTCGTCGGGCTCCTCCCCGTGGTCGTGGAGCTCGGCGCGCCCCCGCGCCCGGCGAGCCTGCTCCTCGACGGGCGGCCCGCGTGCACGTTCGTGAGCGAGGCGTCGACGTGCGTCGTAGACCTCGGTTCCGCCCCGAAGGTCCACGTTCTCGAGCTCGTGAGGAAGGGCCCCGCGGGCAACGTGGTCGAGCGCGCGGTGCGCTGGGTGAACCGGCCGGGCGCCGCCGAAGCCGAGGTCCAGACGCGCACGCGCTGTCCCGAGGGAGGCGGCCGCTGCTCCGTCCGGGTGGGCTGGGCGCACCCGGAGCGACAGAATCCGAAGAAGATCTCCGTCGCGCTCGACGGGAAGCGCGCCGCAACGACCCGCAACCGCGACGTGAGCCTCGACGTCGCCGGGACGCGCGGCTCGATCCTGACCGTCGACCTCGTGTTTCCGGACGGGCGCCGTGCGACGCATGCGTCGGTCCTCGGCGGACGTGTGCACGGAGACGAGGACACGGCCATCACCGCGAACCTGGACGCCGGCGCCTGCGGACCCGACGGACCCGCGGCGGCGGCCGCCCGCCGGCGCGCGGCGGGGGAAAACGTCCGCGCGGCCGAACGGGGAGAGGCCGAGATCGTCGTCGTCGCCGAGCCCGCGGCCTACGGCGCCCTCGCGCGCCTCGTCGGACCGGCGCACGTGGTCCCGAAGCCGCCGGACCGCGTCGCGCTCGACGACATCCTGAGAAAGGCCGGCTTCACCGTGCACGTCGTGGTCGCGGACCGGCGTCTCGCGCGCGGCGAGCTGCAGCCGAAGGAGCCGGTTCTCGACGCGATCCTCGAGACGCTCGACGCGACGCCGCTCAGGCCCGTGCGCCTCGCGGACGCCGTGGCGTCCGCGGCGCTCCACGTCGGCGTGCCCGGGAATCGGCGGCTCGTCGTCCTCGTCGCCGCCGAGGGCGCGGAGGACTCGAGCGCGCTCGGCGCGGCCGGCGTTCGCGCCTACCTCGACGAAATCCGCGTTCCGCTCGCCGTCTGGCGCATGCAGCCGGCGGCCCGGCCGGACTGGCCGGAGGGCCGGACGATCGCCACCGTGGAGGATTTCCGCGCGGCGCTCCTCGACGCGAAGGAGCGGCTCGACTGCCAGGCCGTCGTATGGATCGAACCGCGCGAGGAGAAGAAGCCCTAGCCGAGCGGCGCGCGCGCGGCGGCGACGAACGCGCCGACGTTCTCGGGCGGCGTGGGCGGCAGGATGCCGTGGCCGAGGTTCACGATGTGGCCGAGCGGCCCCGCGGCCTTCCGCGCGGCGAGGACGGCGGCGGTCACGCCTTCCTTCGGTCCGAGGAGGACGCCGGGGTCCACGTTGCCCTGTAGAGCCCGGCCCTTCGCGCGGGGGCGCGCCTGGTCGAGCGGGAGCTTCCAGTCCACGGAGACGACGTCGCCCGGCAGCGCGGCGATCGACTCGATCAGGTGGGCCGAGCCGGACGCGAAGTTGATGACGGGCACCGTTCCGCGCTTCGGGAGCTTCGCGAGGAGCCGTTCCGTCGCCGGACGCGCGAAGCGGTCGTAGTCGGCGCGCGAAAGCTCGCCCGCCCACGTGTCGAAGACCTGCACGACGTCCGCGCCCGCCTCGATCTGCGCGGCGAGATAGTCGCCGCAGCTGTCCGCGAGCTTCTCGAGGAGAAGGACGAGCGTCTTCGGGTCGCCGTGCATCATCTTCTTCACTTCGACGAACGACTTCGTGCCGCCGCCCTCGATCGCGTACGTCGCGAGCGTCCACGGAGCCCCGCAGAACCCGATCACGGCCGCGCGGCCTGCGACCTCGGTCTTCAGAGCCTTCATGATCTGGGGGACGAACTTCGTCCCGACGAGCGGGTCGAACGTCTTGAGGCGTGCGACGTCGGACGCGCTGCGGATCGGGCTCGGGAGCTTCGGCCCGCCCTCGTCGAGGCGCACCTCGATTCCCATCGGGGGGAGCGGGATCAGGATGTCGGAGAAGAGGATGACGCCGTCCATCCCGAACCGCCGGAAGGGCTGCATCGACACCTCGACCGCGCTCTCGACGTTCGCGCAGAGGTCGAGGAACGCGAGGCCCTTGCGCACCTCGCGGTACTCGGGGAGGTAGCGCCCGGCCTGCCGCATGAGCCACACGGGCGGGACGTCCACGGGGCGGGAAAAGGCGGCGTCGACGAATCGCTGGCGGGACGGCCCGGGGCCGGAGGTGGTGGGAACCGACATGGCGCAGGAGGTTAGCAGTTGATGCAGACGCAGGGGTTGTGGGCCCCCGGGGGGTTCCTATAATCGCCCCGTGATGGTGGATTCGGCCGCAGCGGCCGCGTGGAGCGCCGGCCTCGGCTGGACCGCTCTCACGCTCTACGCCCTGGCGTCGGCTCTCTACGTCCTGAACCTCTACCGGCCGTCCGCCTGGGCGGGCCGGACGGCGACGGCGTGCGCGATCGTGGGCGCCGTCCTGAACTTCGCGGCGCTTTACGCCCGGGCCCTCGCGGTCGGGACCGTGCCGTATCGCGACCTTCTCGGCTCGATGAAGCTCTTCGGCTTCTTCCTCGCCGTCCTCTCGGTCGTTCTCGAGCTGCGCCACCACGACCGCGCGCTCGGCCCGGTTCTCATGCCGGCGGCGCTCTTCTTCATGCTGCTCGCGCTCCTCGAAGCGCCGGGCGGGCCCCGTCCCGCCCCGAACCCGGACCTCAAGGGCGCGATCTTCGCGCTGCACGTCACGCTCAACATGCTCGCGTACGCGGCGTTCGCGGTATCGGCCGCGCTGTCGATGCTCTACATCGCCGCGGGGCGCGCGCTGAAGTCGCACACGCTCTCCGGCCCCGCGACGCGCCTGCCGACGCTCTCGTACCTCGAGCGCGCGAACCGCACGTCGCTCGGCCTCGGAATCATCGCGCTCGGCACGGGCCTCGCGCTCGGCTTCCTCTGGGCCGCGCGCGTCTGGACGAACGAGCACCCGCACTGGGGGCTCGACCCGAAGATCTTCTTCGCCCTCGGCACGCTCTTCTTCTACCTCTTCGTCCTCGTGCGGGCGCGCCGCGGCGCCCCGGGGGTCTCGACGGCGCGCCTCTCGATCGCGGGCTTCGTGCTCGTGCTCCTGTCGTACACCGCCGTCAACATGTTCGTCTCCAAGCTGCACGTCTTCCGCTCATGAACCTCGTCTTCGTCGGCTGGAATCACCGGGGCGCCCCTCTCGACCTGAGAGAGCGACTCGCCTTCACACCCGAGAAGGCGCGCGAGGCGCTCGAGGGGCTCTTCGCGGAGCGCATCCTCGCCGAGGGCGCGATCGTCTCGACGTGCAACCGCGCCGAGATCTACGGCGTGTCGGACCGCGAGGACGACCTCGACGCTCTCTCGGGTTTCTTCTCGCGCTTCCACCGCGTGGACGACGTGCTTCTGCGCCAGACGGCGCTCACGGGCCACGGCGACGCGACGGTGAGGCATCTCTTCCGCGTCGCCGCGGGGCTCGACTCGATGGTCCTCGGCGAAGCGCAGATCCTCGGGCAGATCCGCGAGGCGCACCGCGTCGCGACGGCCGCGGGGTCGCTGCGCGCCGTGACGAACCGGCTCTTCATGAACGCCCTCGAGTGCGGCAAGCGCGTGCGTTCCGAGACCGGTCTCGGCACGCGCCCGACGTCCGTCGCGGGCCTCGCCCTCACGCTCGCGGGCCGCATCTTCGAGTCCCTGAGCGGCCGCCGCGCGCTCCTCGTGGGCGCGGGCGAGACGGCCGAGCTCACGGCGCGCCTTCTTCTCGACGAGGGCGTGTCCGAGATCGTCGTCACGAACCGCTCGTTCGAAAGGGCGCAGGCGCTCGCGGCCGCGTCGGGCGGCCGTGCCGTCCCGTGGGACCAGCGCGCCGTCGCGGCCGCCGACGTCGACCTCATCCTCTCGGCCACGAACGCGACGGAGCCCGTCCTCACGGCCGCCGCGCTCAAGGCGTCGCTCTCCAACGCGAAGCGGCGCGGGCCGCTCCTCGTCCTCGACCTCGCGGTCCCGCGCGACGTGGAAGTCGAGGTGGGCGACCTGCCGGACGTCTACCGCTACGACCTCGACGCCCTCACCGGGATGGCGGACGCGAACGCGAAGGCGCGCCTCGAGGAGGTCCCGAGGGCCGAGGCCATCGTCGAGGAGTGCGTCCAGCGCTTCGCGGACTGGTGGGGCGGCCTCCTGCATGTCGACGTCGTGCGCGGCCTGCGCGAGAAGGTCGAGAAGATTCGCCTCGCCGAGATCGAGAAATACGCGGGCAAGCTGTCCGGCTTGTCCGAGAAGGACCGCGCCACGGTCGAGCGCCTCACCGAGACGCTCGTCGGGCACATCCTCCACGAGCCCACCGTCGGCCTCAAGGAGGGCGACGTGTCCGAGCGCCTCGAGAAGGCCGCTTCCGTGAAAGCCCTCTTCCGGCTGGGCGACCCTCCGAGGTGACGACGATGACGACCGCATCCCCTCTCCGCATGGGCACGCGGGCCAGCGCGCTCGCGCGCGCCCAGTCCGGGGCCTTCGCCGCGGAGCTCACACGCCGCTCGGGCCGGCCCGTCGAGGTCGTGATCGTGCGGACGCAGGGCGATCAGCTGTCCAGCGAGGGCAAGGCCCCGCCCGGCGGCGACTCCGCCGGCGTTTTCGTCCGCGCGCTGGACGACGCGCTCCGGAACCGCGAGATCGACTTCGCCGTCCACTCGCTGAAGGACGTCCCGACGGCCGACGCCGAGGGGCTCGTCCTCGCGGCCGTGCCCGAGCGAGCGGATTCGCGCGACGCGTTCGTCGTCGCGTCGCGCCACGCGGGCGTGACGAAGGTCGAAGACCTGCCGCAGGGCGCCCGGGTCGCCACGTCGTCGCCGCGGCGCGTCTCGCAGCTCCTGCGTGTCAGGCCGGACCTCGTGACGGTCGCGATGGCGGGCAACGTCGACACGCGCCTCCAGAGGCTCGAGGAAGGCCGCGCCGACGCCCTCATCCTCGCGGCCGCGGGCCTCGACCGCCTCGGCCGGGGCTCCGTCATCACGCGTCGGCTCGGGCCGGACGAGATACTCGGCGCGCCTGCGCAGGGCGCACTCGGCATCGGCTGCCGGGCGGACGACGAGGAAACGCGGATTTCTCTGCTGAAGATGGAAGACCCAGTCGCACGAGCGACCGCCTCGGTCGAGCGCGAGCTTCTGCAATTCCTTAGAGGGGGATGTCGCGCGCCTGTCGGCGCCCGAGGATTCCTAGAAGGTGAAGAGGGGAACCTGACGCTGAAGCTCGTGGGCCGCGTTCTTTCTCTCGACGGCCGCGAGTGCCTCGAAGACGAGATGAGCGAGCCCTTCGCGCCGCCGCCCTCTCCCTCTTCACCTTCAAAGAAATCTTCTCTTTCTCTTTCTTCCTCTTCCCTCGGCCGCCTCCTTGCCGAGAAGCTGCTCGCGCGCGGCGCGGCGCGGCTGATCGACGCGGCGCGCGTGTGAGCAAGCGGATCCTCCTGCTGCGCTCCGGCTCGGCCGGGCCGGAGGATTCGGTCGTTGCGCCCGATGTGACGATCCTGCACACCCACGTGGTCGAACCCCGCCCGGAGGGCGTGGCCGAGGCGCTCGCGTTCGACCCTGCGGGCGCCACGCTCGTCGTTTCGTCCAAGGAGACCGTGAGAGTTTTGCTCCCTCTCTTTCCGTTGCGCTTCTCTCGAGTGATTGCGGTGGGGGAGGGCACGGCTGATTTGCTTAGAAAGGTGAATACGGGGGGGCGGGTCGGCGGCAGTCTCGGCGGTGCGTCAACCTACAGTGGGGCTCCCGAAACGCAGATCGTCGTTCCCGAGGTGCCCGGAGCGGCGGGGGTCCTCCACCTTCTAAGAAAATCTTCAGCGGCGTTTCCTTCGCGCATTCTCTGGCCGCATGGGTCGGACGCCGCCTCCGAACCCTTCGAAGAAATCCGATCTCTGGGCTTCTCTCTCGCTTCGCCCGTCGTCTATCTGAAGCGTGCGCTCGGTGCTTCCGAGCTGGACGCGTCCGTCGTCGCCGATTTCGCCGCCGGTCGCTTCGGCTCGGTGGCGGTCGGTTCGACGGCCGGTCTGGACGTCCTGCTCTCGGCCGTGCCGTCCCCCCCGCCGGTAAGATGGGGCGTCCTCGGCCCCGAGACGGCGAAGGCCGTCGCCGCGCGTCATCTTCCCGCTCCCGTCGTCCCGCCGCGTGCGCGGCTTTCCGATCTTCTCGATCTCCTCCGGAAGGAAACCTCATGAGCTTTCCCCTCCACCGTTATCGCCGCCTCCGCCGCAGCGAGAGCCTCCGGACGATGGTCCGCGAGACGTCGCTCGCGCCGTCGGACTTCATCGCGCCGCTGTTCGTCGTGCCGGGGCAGGGCGTCCGCCAGGGCGTCTCGTCGATGCCGGGCGTGGACCGCACGTCCGCGGACCTCGCGGGCAAGGACGCGAAGGCGCTCGCCGACCTCGGCGTCCTCTCCGTGATCCTCTTCGGGATCCCCGACCACAAGGACGCGAAGGGCACGTCGTCCACCGACCCGGAAGGCCCGGTCTGCCGCGCGGTCCGCGCGATCAAGGCCGAGAGCCCGAAGACGGTCGTCATGACGGACATCTGCCTGTGCGAGTACACGGACCACGGGCACTGCGGGGTCATCAAGGGCGACACGGTCGACAACGACCCGACGCTCGCGATCCTCGCGGCCGAGGCCGTGGCGCATGCGAAGGCGGGCGCCGACGTCGTCGCCCCGAGCGACATGATGGACGGGCGCGTGGGCGCGATCCGCGCCGCGCTCGACAAGGAAGGGTTCGCGGACGTTGCGCTCCTCTCGTACGCCGCGAAGTACGCATCCGGGTTCTACGGGCCGTTCCGCGAGGCCGCCGAGTCGACGCCGTCCTTCGGCGACCGCCGCGCGTACCAGATGGACCCGGGCAACGTGCGCGAGGCCGTCAAGGAAGTGCTCTCGGACGTCGCCGAGGGCGCGGACATGGTCATGGTCAAGCCGGCACTTTCGTACATGGACGTCATCCGCGCCGCGAAGGAAGTCACGAACGTCCCGCTCGCCTGCTACAACGTGTCGGGCGAGTACGCGATGGTGAAGGCCGCGGCCGCGAACGGCTGGATCGACGGGCAACGCGTCACGCTCGAGATCCTGACCTCGTTCAAGCGCGCGGGGGCGGATCTGATCCTGACGTATCACGCCAAAGAAGCCGCGCAGTGGATCGGATGATGAAGAAGAAAGAGAAGAAAGATTTGCTTAGAAGGAAAGAGGGAAGGCCGCGGCGCCTGTCCGCAGGCGGGTCCGGCGGACGGCCCAGTCGGAGGCGCTCTTCCTCAGGGGCAGAAGCGCATGCCCGGAGGCGTGTCGTCGCCCGTGCGCTCGTTCGCGTCCGTCGGCGGGACGCCGTTCTTCGTGAAGAAGGGCAAGGGCGCGACGCTCGTCGACGCCGACGGCAACCGGTACGTCGACTGGGTGATGTCCTACGGGCCGCTCGTGTTCGGGCACGCGTACGGGCCGGTCCTCTCGGCCGTGCGCAAGGCGCTGCCGCGCGGCACGTCCTACGGCGCGCCGACGAAGGCCGAGATCGAGCTGGCCGAGCGCGTCGCGAAGGCCGTGCCCTCGATGGAAAAGGTTCGCTTCGTCTCTTCGGGTACGGAGGCCGCGATGAGCGCCGTGCGCCTCGCGCGCGCCGCGACCGGCCGCGACCTCGTTCTGAAATTCTCGGGCTGCTACCACGGCCACGCGGATTCGTTTCTCGTCTCCGCGGGCTCGGGCCTCGCGACGCTCGGCATCCCGGGCTCGCCGGGAGTGCCGGCGTCCCTCGCGGGAATGACCTTGACGGCCCGGTACAACGACCTCGATTCCGTAAAGGCGCTCTTCGCGGCGCATCCCGGCAGGATCGCCGTGATCGCCGTCGAGCCCGTCGCCGCGAACATGGGCGTCGTCACGCCGGCCGCGGGCTTCCTCGAGGGGCTGCGCGCGATTGCCGACAAGGAAGGGGCACTCCTCCTCTTCGACGAGGTCATCAGCGGCTTCCGCCTCGCGAAGGGCGGCGCGCAGGAGATCTACGGGATCAAGCCCGACCTCACGTGCCTCGGCAAGATCATCGGCGGAGGCCTGCCCGTCGGCGCGTACGGCGGCCGGGCGGACCTCATGGCGCAGATCGCGCCGGACGGGCCCGTCTACCAGGCCGGGACGCTCTCCGGGAACCCTCTCGCGATGGCAGCCGGCAAGGCGATGCTCGACGCGCTCACGCCGGCCGTTTACTGGAAGCTCGAGCGCACGGCGCGCGACCTCGAGCACGGCATGAACGCCGCCGCGAAGAAGGCGGGCGTCGCGGACAAGGTCGTCCTGAACCGCATCGGCTCGATCCTGACGCCGTTCTTCACGCCGGGTCCCGTGCGCAACTTCGACGACGCGAAGAAGGCCGACCTCGGCAAGTTCAGGGTCTGGTACCACGCGATGCTCCGGCAGGGCGTCTTCGTCGCGCCCGCGCAGTTCGAAGCGATGTTCGTCTCGACGGCGCACGGCCCTAAGGAGGTCGCGAAGACCGTCAAGGCGCACGAGATCGCGCTGAAGGAAGCGTTCGCCGCGGCGTGACGCTGCCCGACGCTTTCGAGAGAGCGCGGCGCGAAGCGCGCGAACGGGACCGCGAGGACCCGCTCGCGCGCTACCGCGCCGAGTTCGTCGTCGCGGACGAGGGTCTCCTCTATCTCGACGGCAACTCCCTCGGACGTCTCCCGAAGCGGGCGGAGGCGCTCGTCGTGAGGGTCGTGCGCGAGGAGTGGGGCGGACGCCTGATTCGCGGCTGGAACGAGGGCTGGGTGGACGCGCCGCGCCGCGTCGGCGACAAGCTCGGGCGTCTCCTCGGCGCCTCGCCGGGCGAAGTCGTCGTCGCGGACTCCACGAGCGTCAACCTTTTCAAGCTCGCGGTCGCGGCGCTGAAGGCGCGCGAGGGCCGCACGGTCATCGTCACGGACGAGCTGAACTTCCCGTCCGACCTCTACGTGCTCGACGGCGTCGCGAAGCTCCTCGGCGGCGGGCGGCGCGTGACGGTCGTCGCGGCGCGCGACGGCATCTCCGTCGATCCCGCCGACCTCGCGGCGGCGATCGGGCCGGACACGGCCCTCGTCTCGCTCTCGCACGTCGCGTACCGGAGCGGGTTTCTCCACGACATGAGAGAGGTGACCGAGATCGCGCACCGGGCCGGCGCGCTCGTCCTGTGGGACGTGAGCCACTCGGCGGGCGTCGTCCCGATCGACCTCGAGGTTTCGGGTGTCGATCTCGCGGTGGGCTGCACGTACAAGCACCTGAACGGCGGTCCCGGCGCCCCCGCGTTCCTCTACGTGCGCCGCGAGCTGCAGACGTCGCTCGAGAATCCGATTCCGGGCTGGTTCGGGCGCGAGGCGCCGTTCACGTTCGCGCCGGATTTCGCGCCCGCCGCGGGCGTGGAGCGCTTTCTCGTGGGGACGCCGCCGATCCTCTCCCTCGCGGCCGCGGAGGCCGGCGTCGACCTCGCGCTGGAGGCCGGCGTCGAGGCCGCGCGCGCGAAGTCCGTCGCGATGGGGAGATTCCTCGAAGGTTGTTGGAGGACGCAGCTCGAATCACTCGGCGTCACGCTGCGTTCTCCTCGCGAGAGTGAGCGCCGCGGTTCGCACCTTTCCTTCGGCCATCCGGAGGCGCTCGCGATCGACCGTGCACTCATCGCGGAGATGAACGTCATCCCGGACTTTCGCCCGCCGGACGTGATCCGCTTCGGCTTCGCCCCCCTCTACACCCGCTTCGAAGAGCTCTGCGATGCCGTGGATCGGTTCCGGAGGGTCCTCGACGAGGGGCTCTGGCGCCGGCACTCGGGCGCGGGCCCCGCCGTCACCTGACGCCTATTCGAACCAGCCGACGACGTCGAGGATGACGTGCGCGGTGCCGGTGGGGAGGCCGTCCACGACGACGTCTCCGGAGGCGCCGAGCGGCATCGTGACGTTGTTCGCGCGGGTCTGGCCGGCCCGGAAGGACACGGTCCCGGTGCCCGTCGCGGGTGCGCCGCCCGGCACGAGGCGGACCGACCCGGCGGCGGTGGATCCCGTCGCCGTGAGATTTCCGGCGATCGACTTCGCGGTGGCCGGGATGCCGCAGCGTCCCCGGACGACCCACGAGCGCGCCTGGCCCGCGTAGAGGGTGGGCCCGCCGTACGTCCCGTTCGCGCTCCGCGTGTCGAAGACCCGACAGGGCTGCACGGTGTGGAAGCTCGTCGCGGGCGGCGGCGTGCCGTAGTCGACCTGGATCGTGAGGGACGACGCGGTCTTCGAGAGCGCGGTGATCGTGAGGGACAGCTCGGGGTCCGTGAAGGACTTGCCGACGTCGAGCTGGGCGTCGTCGAAGCTGCCGGCGGTCGCGAAGTTCATGTCGAGGAGGTCCGAGCCGCCGGCGCTGCTCGGCGCGAAGCGGATCAGACCGCCGTTCGCCACGCCGGCCGGGAAACCGGAGTCGAAGCCGGCGCGGCTCCGCCACTCGATCCAGTAGGTGCGGTCGCTCTTCGTGGTCGGAATGCGCACGGCGTACGCGAACCCGCCGGGCGCCTCGAGCGCGTCGAGCGTGTACGTGACGCTGCCGCCGGGATGGTTGCGGACCGAGCCGGCCGGGAGCCATCCGAAGGTGTCCTTGAACTGCGCGTTGAAGTGTCCGGCGCGCGAGTTGCCCATCGTGTCGAAGCGGTCGCCGTATTCGCTACGCGTGCAGCCCGACGGCGCGACCGCCGCGGACGGGCACGTGTACGAGTGGGCGTGATAGACGCCGAAGTTGTGGCCCAGCTCGTGCGCCGCGACGAGCAGGCTCATCGAGCCGGTGCCGTTGATCCACGACCCGCCGCCGCCGACGTAGCCGAGGCCGTTCCACCCGCACGCGCCGATCCCCGCGAAGACCCAGACGGGGAAGTTGTAGTTCGACGGGTTGTAGCCGGCCGCGAGCGCCCGGGCGTTCGCCTGGGTCTGGATCGTCCCGGTGTCGCACGTCGTCGGCTTCGGGACGGTGGCCGTCACGAGGACGACGTCGCCCGTCATCGTGGCGAGCCCGTAGGACGCCTCGGCGTAATAGCGGGCGACGCTCGAGCCGGTGCCGAAGAAGAGGTTCTGGGCGTTCGTGACGGTCGTGGCCGTCAGCGAAGAGTCGTTCGTGAAGTTCAGGAGCATCACGAGCACGCGCTTGGGGCCGGTCGTCCAGGCGCTCAGCGCCGTCCGGCCGAGAGCCGTCCGCCCGGGTCCAACGGAATGGATCTCGTCGACTTCGAAGGCGTGGCGCCCGGGCCAGCCCGTGACCGAGACCCGCTCGCCGGTTCGGTTGGTCGGAGGGATCGCGAACCGCAGGGGCAGGACGTCGCCCTCGTCCGTCTCCAGCTCATAGAGGAGACTCGACTTACCCGCCGCGAACTCGTCAGCGACGAGGGCCCGGAAGGTGCCCGTGCGGGTGAACTGATCGTCGGATGGCCCCTCGGCGCGAGCCGCCGAAGAGATGGGGAGCAGGGTCGCGAAGAAGAGGGCGGCGAGGAAGCGGGCGTGCTGCATCGGGACCTCCGGTCGGATACGCCGAGAGGAACGGGGATTCTGTCTCGAAATGATACCCCAAATTGCTACGGGAGACGGCGTCTCAGACCCATGCTTGTACTAGTGCGGAATTTGATGCAACTGAATCAAAGCCTTGGGGATGCGCGATTTCATACCCTTCGCTACGGATGCAAAAGGTCCATTTCTACGCGCTAACCGAACTCACGTTCGTCAACACGCCGATTTCTTTCCGGCAAGGAGGCTGAAATGTCCATGGTTTCCCGCACGGCCCTCACGTTGCTGGCTGGCCTGATCGCGGTTCCGTTCACTCCGGTGAACCGCACGGCCACCAACAACGCGCCCGAACAGCAGGCCGCTCCCGCGGCCTACGCGACGACCGCCAAGGAGGCGTACCTCGCCCCCGAAGCGCTCACGTACATCCGTCCCGGGTTCAACATCAAGATCCAGGCCGTGACGAACTTCGGGCCCGGCCAAAAGCCGGTCGTCGAGCTCTACTTCACCGACGATCTCGGCGGGCCGCTCGACCGCCTCGGCCTCGTGACGCCGGGCACCATCTCGACGCGGTACGTCCCGGCGCTCTGGAACCCGACGACGAGGCGCTACACGGACTACATCGGCTACAACGCCGACCCCGCGAAGAACGCGAACCCGAGCCGTGACAACACGGGCACGTGGCAGGAACTCGAGATCGGCCACTACAAGTACACGTTCTTCAACGCCCTCCCCGCGACGATGGACCCGACGAAGCCGCACACGCTCGCCGCGATGGGCGTGCGCAACACGACCGACATCGTCGGGAAGCCCTACTACGCGGTTCCGAAGTATCTCGACTTCGTCCCGTCCACGAACGCGGCCGCGACGACGTTCAACGCGATGACGGTCGCGCGCTGCAACCAGTGCCATGACCCGCTCGCGCTGCACGGCGGCAACTACCGCGACATCAAGACGTGCGTCCTCTGCCACAACCCGAACAACATGACGGGCAACATCAGCGCCACGGAATCGCGCGTCCAGTTCGACGGGCAGATCTTCTTCCACGCCCTCCACATGGGCAAGAACGAGCTCGTCGTTCCGGAACTCACGTATCCGCAGGACGTCCGCTTCTGCACAACCTGCCACGACCCGGCGGCAGCCGGCGGCGCGAGCTGGTACACGTATCCGTCCATCGCGGCCTGCGGCTCCTGCCACGACGACGTGAACTTCACGACGGGCGCGAACCACACGGCCGGCCCCGCGGCCGACGGCACGTGCGCCACCTGCCACAAGCCGGAAGGCAGCGCGGATTGGGATGCGGGCATCAAGAACGCCCACGTCGTTCCGATCCAGTCCAAGCAGCTCAAGGGCTACACGGCCCAGATCCTGTCGGTCGCGAACGCCGGCCCCGGCAAGAAGATCGCCGTGACCTTCCAGCTCAAGAGCGGCGACGGCTCGTTCGTCGACCCGGGCGTCTACAAGGACACGACAAAGGGCAGCATCAGCATCAAGCTCGGCGGCCCGACGACCGACTACACGAACGCCGGCATGGCCGCGGCCGGCCAGCCGTTCAGTGAAGCCGCCCAGACCGCGACGTACAACGCGACGAACGGCCAGGCCGTCTACACGTTCACGAACGCCATCCCGGCGGCGGCCAAGGGCTCGTACGTCGTTTCGATCGACACCCGCCGCGCCTACACGTTGAACCCGGCGCCGAAGAACGGCCCGGCCACGATCAACGAGGGCGCGCCGAACCAGCCGTTCTACTTCGCGGTCACGGGCACGACGGTCGTCCCGCGCCGCACGTCCGTCGCGCTCTCGAAGTGCAACGTCTGCCACGCGAGGCTCGATAACCTCTTCTCGCACGGCGGCCAGCGCATCGAGACCCAGCACTGCGCCATCTGCCACAACCCGAACGCCACCGACATCGGCCGCCGCCCGACGGACGGCTCGGCCAACCCCGGCGAGTCCATCGAGTTCGCGCGCATGATCCACCGGATCCACACGGGCGCGGAGCTGACGCAGGACTACTCGATCTACGGATTCGGCGGCGCGGCCGCGAACTTCAACGAGGTCACGTACCCCGGCGACCGCCGGAACTGCCTCGCCTGCCATGTGAACGCCGCCGCGTACTCGCTCCCGCTCCCGAACTCCAACGTCCCGGTCGTCACGGACCGCGATTACTACTCGCCTCGCGGGTCGACCACGGCCGCCTGCACGGGCTGCCACGACAGCCGCGACGTCCTCGCGCACGCGTACATCAACACGGCGTACTTCCCGAACAACCCCACGGTCCCCGCCGACGCGTGCGGCACGTGCCACGCCACCGGTGCGGACGCCGGCGTCGACAAGGTTCACGCGCGGTAAATAAGGAAGGCCTGTGAAACACCTCTCGCTCGGAGTTGCCTTCGCCGCCCTCGCCGCATTCGCGGCGGGGCCGGCGGTGGCCCAGGCGCCGGCCAAGCCGGCGGCGAAGGTGGAGGCCGGGCCCTCGTGCGCCGACTGCCACGACGAGGCCAAAATCTTCGCCAGTAATCCCCATTCCCGTGGCTACGCCGCCGCGCACAAGGGCGCGACGGGCAACGCGGTCTGCGAAACGTGTCACGGCGACGGCAAGAAACACATGGATGCGGGCGGCGACAAGTCGCTCATCAAAACGCTCCATGGCGGCCGCGCCACCGACACGTGCCAGACCTGCCACAAGCAGTCCGCGGAGCGCGCGTCCTTCTGGAACAGCGTGCACGCGTCGTCCGAGGCGGTGAATTGCCTCTCCTGCCACTCCGTCCACAAGTCGGGCCAGGGCCAGAAGGCTCTTCTCAAGTCCGACCCCAACCAGCTCTGCGCGACCTGCCACCAGGACGTCAAGGCCTCGTTCACCGCCATGCCATACGCACACCGTCTCAAGGACGGCGTCATGTCGTGCGTGAGCTGCCACGATCCTCACGGCCGCCCGGTGAACCACGCCGTGCGACAGACCCGCGCGGGCGAGCCGGGCTGCGTCTCCTGCCACGCGGAGAAGAAGGGCCCCTTCGTCTATCCCCACGTCACCGGCATCGTCGGCAGCTGCCAGTCGTGCCACCGTCCGCACGGGTCCCCGTACCCGCACCAGCTGACGAGGGCCACGGTTTACACCCAGTGTCTCGAGTGCCACTCCACGCTCTCGACGGGCACGCTGGGCTCGCAGCCGCCTTCTTTCCACAACATCTCGCTGCCGCGCTACCAGAACTGCACGACGTGCCACACGGCCGTCCACGGTTCGCAGCGCGACCCGCAGCTTCTGAAGTAAGGACAGGCCGATGCGAATTCTCCGCTCCGCCTTCCTCACGGCCGCACTCGCTGCGACGCTCGCTTCCGGCGTTGCCCGCGCCCAGGCGATTCCCTTCGACATCGAGGCCGGCTATCGCTTCCTCTCGGTGACCGGAAACGAGGAGATGTACCGCTCGCAGATCAACGACCGCGAGGGATTCCTCATCCGATCGCTCCACATCGGGACCGACGAGAAGTACGCGGGCTTCCCGCTCACGGACAAGTTCCGGCTCGACGCCGCCGACCTCGGCGCCGGCGGCGCCGGCTTCCTGCGCCTCGACGCCGGCCTTTCCGGTGTCTACCGGCTCAGGTTCTCGTATCGCAACTCGCAGTACTTCAGCGCCATCCAGGGCTTCGCGAACCCGCTCGGCGCGACGGTCGGCCAGCAGACCTGGGACCGCACGCGCCAGCAGTTCAACGTCGACCTCGAGGTCCTTCCGGGCAAGGTGATCACGCCGATCGTCGGCTACACCTCCAACACGCTCTCGGGCCCCGGGTACACGACGTACCACTTCTCGCAGGACGAGTTCCAGCTCTCGCAGAACCTGCGCAGCAACGACCAGGAGTTCCGGGTCGGCGCCGCGTTCAACGCCGGGCCGGTGTCCGGCGAGGTCATCCAGGGCTGGCGCAAGTACCACGAGACCGAAGACCTCACACTCGCCCCGTTCGCCGCCCCGGGCAACAACACGACGCCGGTTCTCGGCAAGAACGTCTCGGCCAATTCGCTCACGCGCTCGAGCACGACGGACATCAACGTGCCCGTCACGTCGGCGTTCGTCCGCGGGTTCGCGCTGCCGAACCTCCAGATTTCCGGCTTCTACGTCCGGTCGAACGCGACCGGCGACGACGGCACGAAGGAAGGCGCCGCGGGCAGCTTCGCCTCGTTCGCCATCTCGCGGTTCTTCACGGGCTACTCGGCCAACAACACGACGTCGCCGAACAGCCTCACGTGGCGCGCCGGCGGCCGTGCGGAATGGCACGTCCTCTCCGGCCTCGACCTTTCGGCCGGCTACACGGAGCGCGACCAGACCTGGGACAACCAGGCGCTGATCAACGAGCTGTACACCGGCACGTCGACGTTCACGGGCTTCTCGCAGGCCGACGTCACGTCCCTCCTCTCGACCCAGACCAACATTGAGCGCAAGGAGAAGCTGCTCGACGTGCAGGCTTCCATGCGCTTCCTCGGGCCGGTTGGCATCCGACTCGGCTTCTCCCGCATCGACCAGGACCTGACCGTCGTCGAGGATCCGGCGGAGATCGTCGTTCCCGGCAACCAGGGCGGCACGTTCTCCCGCAGCATCAACCGCTACGAGGGCGCACTCACGTTCTCGATGGCCGGCTTCAACATCATGGGCGAGGCCTCCTTCGACGACGCGAACGCGGCCATTACCCGCGTGGACTACCTCACGCGGGACCGCGAGCGCATTCGCCTGACCTGGAAGACCTTCGACTGGATTCAGCTGGGCGCGGCCGCGATGTGGCTCGACCAGAAGAACGACGACTCGGGCCCGCTCAACTCCTATAGCGCGAGCTCGACCAACTACTCGGTTGACCTCACCCTCAAGCCCCTGAAGGACGTCTGGCTGCGCGGCGCCTACGGTCAGCTCAAGGCCCAAAGCTCCATCCCGGTCCGGGCGCCTCAGGACTTCACGACGTTCCTCTCCGTGAACGACGAAGACGGCGAGCTGATCGACTTCGGCGCCGGCTTCAAGTTCAAGCAGTTCGCGGTCGACGGCTTCTGGAGCCGCTTCGACAACACGGGCTCCTACCTGTTCCGGATGTACCGCGGCGGCGCTCGCGCAGACTGGACCGCGTCGGCGCACGCCGGTCTCGTGGTCGAGTGGACCGTCGATCGGTACCTCGACCTCATGCAGTCGTCGCAGAGCTACCGCGGCGACCGCCTTGGTGTGTACCTGAGGTGGCGGCCCTGAGCGGCGCCCGACTTCGATTGGAAGGAAGGTAAAATGAAGAGAATCTCCCTGGCCGTCTTCGCCCTCGTGGCGGCCATCACGCTCGTCGCGGGAGCGGCGTTTGCGACGATGGACCTCCAGAAAGAGTTCCTCGCGAAGTACCCGGACTCCAAGATGAAGTGCGGCTCGTGCCACACGAAGGCGATGCCCAAGAAGGGCGACGCCGAGGTCAACAAGTTCGGCGCCGACATGAACAAGGCCAAGAAGGACGGCAAGTACGACTTCGCCGCTCTCGACAAGATGGACAGCGACGGCGACGGCGTTTCCAACGCCGACGAGCTCAAAAAGGGGACGAACCCCGGCGATCCTGCATCCAAGTAAGATGGGGCGGATGAGGCTCGGAGTCGTTCTCACCGCGTTCCTGCTCTCGGCGACCACGCTGAGCGCAGCCCCGGCCGCGACCCCGAAGGCCCCGTCCAACGACGACTGTCTCGGTTGCCACGAGGACCCGTCCGCCAAGAGGGCGGACGGGTCCTCTCTTTTCGTCGACAAGAAGGTCTTTGCCGAGTCCGTCCACGGGTCGGCAGGGGCCTCGTGCGTCGACTGCCACACGGACCTCGCGAAGACGGCGGACTTCCCTCACCCGGAGAAACTCGCGAAGCCCGACTGCTCCGGCTGCCACGCGCAGCAGGTCGAGGACTACGGCAAGAGCTGGCACGCGGCCGCGCGGGCGAAGAGCCCGACGAGCAAGGCCGCCTGGTGTTCCGACTGCCACGGGTCGCACGACATCAAGCCCTCGAAGGACCCCGCGTCGCGGACGAATCACTTCAACCTGCCGGCGACGTGCATGCGCTGCCACGGCGATCCGAAGGTCTTCCCGCGCGCCGGCGGCGCCGACGGCAGCGAGCCGATGAGCTTCCACGACTCGATTCACGGCAAGGCGCTCGAGAAGTCCGGACTGAAGGTCGCCCCGAACTGCGCCACCTGCCACGGGTACCACGAGATCCGCAGCCCGAAGCGCGACCCGAAGAGCACCGTCGCGCGTATCCACGTGCCGTCGACGTGCGGCTCGTGCCACTCGAAGATCCTCGACGAGTACGCGACGTCGATCCACGGCGAGCAGCTCGCGAAGGGCAACGAGAGCGTCCCCGTCTGCTCCGATTGCCACTCGGCTCACGCGATCTCGGGCACGCCCGAGGTGCGGCGCCTTGCGATCCTCAAGCAGTGCGGGAGCTGCCACGACTCGTCCCTCAAGAGCTACCGCGACACGTACCACGGCCAGGTCTCGGAGCTCGGCTTCGCGGCGGTCGCGACGTGTGCGGACTGCCACACGGCGCACGAGATCCACCCGGCGGGCGACGCCCGGTCGTCGGTGGGGCCCGCCAAGCGGCTCGCGACGTGCCAGAAGTGCCATCCCGGCGCCGGGCCGAAGTTCGCGAAGTACGACCCCCACGCGAATCCGCACGACAAGGGCCGCAGCGGAATCCTCTGGTTCACGGCCCTGTTCATGAAGTACCTCCTGATCGGCGTCTTCGCCTTCTTCGGAGTCCACACGGCGCTGTGGTTCCCGCGGTCGGTCAAGGCGCGGCGCGAGGCGGCACGCCGCGACGGAAACGGAGACGCGCGATGAAGGACCACGGGACCGCGGCTCCGGCCGGCGGCGCGTACGTCCGGCGGTTCGACGACCTCGATCGCCGGCTCCACATCGTCCTGATGACGAGCTTTCTCGGGCTCGCGTTCACGGGGCTTCCGCTGCTCTTCTCTGAGCGCAAGTGGGCGAAGGCGCTCTCGAACCTGGTCGGCGGATTCAGGGCCGCCGGCGGCCTCCACCGGGTCTTCGCAATCGTCATGGTCATCGTCTTCCTCGTCCACCTCTCGCGGATGATGAAGCGGCTGTTCCTCGACAAGGACACGACGATCCTCTGGGGTCCCGGCTCGATGGTCCCTCAGCCGCGAGACCTCTCCGAAATGCTCGGGCACATCCGGTGGTTCGTGGGACTCGGAGAGCGGCCGCGGTTCGACCGCTTCACGTACTGGGAGAAGTTCGACTACTGGGCCGTCTTCTGGGGCATGGGGATCATCGGCGGCTCGGGCTTCGTCCTCTGGTTCCCGAAGTTCTGGTCGCGCTTCCTGCCCGGCGACTGGTTCAACGTCGCCCTCCTCGTCCATGGGGAAGAGGCGCTGCTTGCGACCGTCTTCATCTTCACGATCCATTTCTTCAACGGGCACCTCAGGCCCGAGAAGTTTCCGATGGACACCGTGATCTTCACGGGGGTCCTGCCGCTCGACGAAGTGAAGCACGAGCGCCCCGCCGAGTACGAGCGCCTGATCGCGGAAGACAAGGTCGCGGAGATCGCCGCTCCCGCCCCGACGCCCGCCGAGTTCCGCCGCGGCCGGATCATCGGCACGATCGCGGTCTGTGTCGGCCTCCTTCTCGCATCCTTGACGATCTATGCTCTGCTGAGCTGATTGCCGAAAACCTGAGGAGGAGTCCATGACCCCAGAGCCCGCGGGCCTCGCGGCCCGGTGGATGCGGCCGATTCTGTATCTCGGCCGCAACCGCTTGTCCATCCTCGGCGCCGTCCTGACGACGGGCGCCGTTTTCTCCCTGGTCGGCTTCTGGATCATCGAGGCGAACGCCTCGAAGCCCCTGCATCCCTACGCGGGCATCGTTTTCATCCTCGTCCTGCCGGCTTTCTTCCTGCTCGGTCTCGTCCTGATCCCGATCGGGATCTTCTTCGAGCGCCGCCGCCTGAAGAAAGAGGGGGCGCTGCCGTCCGTCTACCCGCAGATCGACCTCACGGACCCCGGTCTGCGCCGGTTCGGGTCCCTCGTCGCCCTCCTCTCGATTCTCAACGTCATCATCCTGACGTTCTCGGCGTACATGGGCGTCGAGTACATGGAGTCCTCGCGCTTCTGCGGCCTGACGTGCCACAAGGTCATGTCGCCCGAGTACGGCGCTTACCTGGACTCGCCGCACTCGCGCGTCGCCTGCACGAGCTGCCACATCGGGCCCGGCGCCTCGTGGGCCGTCAAGGCGAAGATCGACGGCGTGCGGCAGGTCGTCGCGGTCGTGTTCGGGACGTACTCGCGCCCGATCCCGTCGCCCGTCCACACGCTGCGCCCCGCGCGCGCCACCTGCGAGCAGTGCCACTGGCCGCAGAAGTTCTCGGGCGACAAGCTCCGGATCGTCACGAAGTACGCCGACGACGAGAAGAACACCGAGTCCAAGACGGTCCTCCTCCTCAAGCTCGGCGGCCGGCGGGCCGCGGGAGCGGTCGGGATTCACGGGCGCCACCTCGACGACAAGGAGCGCATTTCGTACACGACGGCCGACGGCCGCCGCGAGATCATCCCGACCGTGAACTACCTCGACGACGACGGAAAGACCGTCGTCTTCACGTCGACCGAGGTCAAGCCCACCGAGGCCCAGAAGGGCAAGTCCGAGACGCGGACGATGGACTGCATCGACTGTCACAACCGGCCGACGCACGCCTACCAGCTGCCGGACCGCGCCGTGAACGAAGCGATGGCGGGCGGCGCGATCAGCGCGGAGCTGCCGTTCGTCAAGAAGAAGGCGGTCGAGGTCCTCAAGGCCGAGTACGCGTCACGCGAGGTCGCCTTCGACCGCATCTCCAAGGACCTCACGGAGTACTACAAGGCGAAGTACCCCGACGTCTACTCGTCGCGCCGCGCCTCCATCGAGACGGCGGTGCGCGAGATCCAGCGGATCTACGGCCGGAACGTCTTCCCGGAGATGCGGCTCACGTGGGGAACCCACCCGAACCACATCGGCCACGAGGATTTTCTCGGCTGCTTCCGCTGCCACGACGGCAGCCACAAGACCGCGACCGGACGCGTGATCTCGCAGGAATGCGACGCGTGCCACCAGATCCTCGCGCAGGACGAGACGAATCCGAAGGTCCTCGCGGACATGGGGATCAAGTAAGGGCGGGCTGAACCGGCGGGCCGGGGGCGCCTGAATCCTCTGCATCATGGCGCCCCCCGGCCGTTCGCGCGAACTTCGAGGGAGTGGATCTCTCCTCGTCCTACCTCGGCCTCCGCCTCGCGAGCCCCGTCGTTCCCGGCGCCTCCCCGCTGACCGGCGACCTCGATTCCATCCGGCGGCTCGAGGACGCCGGCGCGCCCGCAGTCGTCCTCCCGTCGCTCTTCGAGGAGCAGGTCGCGGCCGAGGCCCTCGGCCACGAGGGCGCCCTGACGGACCCGGACCGGTACCTGCGCCAGGTGCGGGCCGCTAAGGACGCCGTGTCGATCCCCGTGATCGCCTCCCTGAACGGCACGACCGACGAGGGGTGGACGTCGTTCGCGCGGCTCGTCGAGCAGGCGGGCGCCGACGCGCTCGAGCTGAACCTGTTCCACATCTCGACGAACCTCTGGGCGAGCGGCGCGACCGCCGAGGCTCAGGTTCTCGAGAGCGTCGCGGCCGCGCGGCGCAGCATCTCGATCCCGGCCGCCGTGAAGATCTTCCCGTACTTCTCGTCGATCGCGTCGCTCGCGCGGCAGCTCGAGGAGGTCGGGGCGGACGGCCTCGTCCTCTTCAACCGGCTCTACCAGCCGGACATCGACCTCGAGGGGGGAGAGCCGACGGCCGACCCGCGCCTCTCGAGCCCGTCCGAGCTCGTCTCGCGCCTGCACTGGATCGCGCTCCTCGCCGGCCGCGTGGAGGTCTCGCTCGCTGCGTCTGGAGGCGTCCACACGGCAGCGGACGTCCTGCGGTGCGTCCTCGCGGGCGCCGACGTCACCCAGATGGTCTCGGCCCTCATCCTCCACGGCCCCGGGCATCTCAGGACGGTGACGGACGGAATCGCGATCTGGCTCGAAGCGCACGGCCACGAGTCGCTCGACGACGTCCGCGGGCTCATGAGCCTCGAGCGGCGGGCAGACCCGCGCGCGTTCCCGCGTCCGGGCTACCTGCAGGTGCTCCAGGGCTGGAAGACCGCCGAGCGGCGGGGCTGAGCCCGGAGACCGGGCCCGCGGGCCTCAGGCTTCGGCCGCGCCCGATTCCGTGACGACGAGGGTCTCGCCCAGGACCTCGGCGCAGTAGCGCTCGAGGTCGGCGTTCGAGAACGCGTCCCAGCCCCGGCAGGTGCCGTGCTCCTTCGTCTGGACGTCGCACGCGAGCGGCGAGCCGTGGACGATCTGGCGGCCGAGCTGCCACTTGTTCGCGAGCTCCTCGAACGCGACGCGGGGCAGGCCGGGGCGGCGCGCCTCGATCGTGGAGAAGCGCTTGCGCAGGTCCTGGTCCGACCACGCGCGGAACCCGCCGCAGAAGATCCGGTCGCGCGAGGCGACGTCGCACATCGAGTGCTCCTGGTCCGTCCTCGCGAGAAAGGCGTCGCGCAGCATCCGGATCGCGGCGGCCCTCGAGACGACGCGGCTCACGGGATCCTCGCGTGCTCCGTCAGATCCAGCCGCGGCGGAAGGAGAGCGCGACGGCCTCGACCTGGCTGTGGACGTCGAGCTTGCGGAGCACGTTCTGGATGTGGTTCCGGACCGTGGCGTGCGAGAGGTTCAGCTTCGCGGCGATGTTGAGGGCCGCGTAGCCGTTCGAGAGCAGGAGGACGATCTCGCGCTCGCGGGCCGTGAGCGGCGAGACGGAGATCGGCGCCTCGGGCGCCGCGACGGGTCCCGAGCGCGGGGCGTCGCCGTCCGCGGGCTCCTTCACCGTTTCGCGGAGCGCCTTGAGGATCGGCTCGGCGGACTCTCCCTCGGCTTCGATGAAGTGCATGAGGCACGAGAAGCGCGGGCCGACTTCGGGAAGAGCGATCGTGCGGACCACGATCTTCACGGTGCCGGTGCCCTTCTTCCGGACGTCGAGCAGAAACGGCCGCGGCTCCTCGCCCTCGGAGGCCGTCTTGACGGCGCCGCAGTCGTGCGAGCAGTAGACGTTTCCGAAGACGTCGCGGCCCGCGAGGACGTCGAAGCAGGCCTTGCCGAGGACCTCTTCGGGCTTCCACCCGAGAATCTTCTCGGCTCCGTCGTTCCAGTAGACGATCCGGTCGTTCCGGTCCATTCCGTAGGCCGGGAGCTTCGACTCGGCGATCAGCTCGAGGGGATCTTCGGCGGGCACTGCGGCGATTCTCATCGGTCGGACCCCGATTCTGTCAGAAATGTTCTGGCCCCTGCCCCTCTCCCCGAGACGGCGTCGAGCCTGAGTCTCGAAACGAGGCCTGAGCCGGGGGAGTCTACACCGGGCCCGCACCCGGTACACTCGCCGGATGTCGCGCCTGACGCTCGTGACGGCCGGGGAGTCGCACGGCCCGCTCCTGACCGGGATTCTGTCCGGCCTCCCGGCGGGCCTGAGAATCAATCCGTCCGAGGTAAATGCCGACCTCGCTCGCCGCCAGCACGGTTACGGGCGCGGCGGCCGGATGAAGATCGAGCGCGACGAAGCCCGCTTCACGGGCGGCCTCAGGGGCGGGGAGACGCTTGGGGGCCCCGTCGCGTTCACGATCGAGAATCGCGACCACGGCGTGTGGGAGAAGGTCATGGGGCCGCTCGAGGTCGACGCGGAAGCGGCCGCGAAGCGGCGCCTGTCGTCCCCCCGTCCCGGTCACGCCGACCTCGCGGGCGGGCTCAAGTACGGCCGCCGGGACCTGCGCGACGTCCTCGAGCGCGCGAGCGCGCGGGAGTCGGCGGCGCGCGTGGCGGCCGGTGCGCTCTGCCGGCAGCTCCTCGTCGCGTTCGGCATCCGCGTCAGGAGCGGCGTCCTGTCGCTCGGCCCGGTCTCCGTTCCCGCAGGCCCGCGCGGCTTCGACGACCTCGAACGCGTGGACGAGGCCTCGCCGTTCCGCGCCGTGGACCGGGAGCTGGAGGCCGCGATGACGGCCGCCGTGGACGCGGCCGCGAAGGCGGGCGACACGCTGGGCGGGACGATCCTCGTGGGCGCCCGCGGCGTGCCCGCGGGGCTCGGCTCCCACGTCTCGTGGGAGGACAAGCTCGACGGCCGGATCGCGCGGGCGATGATGTCCATTCCTTCGGTGAAGGGTGTTTCGCTCGGGGAGGCCGTGGCGAACGCCGGCCGCCCCGGCTCGGAGGCGCACGACGCGATCCACTTCGAGGCGAACCGCGGCTTCTTCCGCGCGACGAACCGCGCCGGCGGCCTGGAGGGCGGAATCACGAACGGGGAAGACGTCCTCGTCACGCTCCATCAGAAGCCGATCGCGACGCTCCGCGAGGGCCTGCCGTCGGTCGACATCGACACGAAGCAGCCCCACCGCGCGCAGTACGAGCGCTCGGACGTCACGGCCGTCCCCGCATGCGGCGTCATCGGCGAGGCGATGCTCGCGTTCGTCCTCGCGGACGCGCTGCTCGAGAAGACGGGCGGGGACTCGATGGAAGAATGCCGGAGGAACTTCGATGGGTTCATCCAGACTCAGAAGAGATATTGAGAGGGAAGAAGAGAAGATTTTCTTAGAAGGGTGAGTGGGGCCGGAGCGGTGCGCGAGGCCGATGCGACAAATGGACTTCTTCCTCGAATTTCCTTCTAAGAAATCTTCTATTCAATTCAACCATGCAGCTGTTTGTCCGTTGCCCGCGCGGGCCGCGGATGCGATCCGTGCCTATGCGGACAATCTCTCCCTCCGCGGCGCGCTCGACTGGAAGGACTGGATCCGGAAGGCCGACGAGGTGCGCGCGCTCGCCGCGCGGCTGATCGGGGCTTCCGACGCGGTCGGCGGCGCCGGCTCCATCTCGATCGTCCCGAACACGTCCTACGGACTTCATCTCGTCGCGTCCGGGTTCCCGTTCCGGGCGGGCGACTCCGTCGTGACGACGGCCTCGGAGTTCCCCGCGAACCTCGCGCCGTGGGCCGCGCTACGAGCGAAGGGCGTCGAGGTGCGGCGCGTCCCGACGCGCGACGGGGCGTTCGCCGCCGCGGACATCGAGGCGGCGTGCGACGCGTCGACGCGCCTCGTGTCGGTCTCCCTCGTCGCGTTCCATACGGGGTTCCGCGCGCCCGCCGAGGAGCTTGCCGAGTTCTGCAGCGCGCGCGGCATCGTCTTTGGCCTCGACGGGATCCAGGCCGTCGGCGCACAGCGCGTGGACGTCGCGGGCTGGGGCGTCGACTTCCTCTCGGCCGACGGCCACAAGTGGATGCTCGGGCCCGAGGGTGCCGGCGTCCTGTTCACGACGCCGGCGCTGCGGGAGAGCCTGACGCCGCCGGCCGGCTGGACGAACCTCGACCGCGCGTCCGCGACCGACTACCGCGTGCCCGAGACGCTCCGCTTTCGCTCCGACGGCGTCCGCTTCGAGCCGGGCGCGCTCCCGACGCCGGGCCTCTACGCGCTGGCGGCGTCGCTCGGCCTTCTCCTCGAGATCGGGCTCTCCGAGGTCGAGGCGCGCATCGCGCGGACGCTCGCCGTCCTCACGGAGGGCCTCCCGAGGCTCGGCTTCGATCCCGTGCTGTTCGGAGGTCCTCCGCGTTCGGGCATCCTCGCGGCGCGGCCGCCGGCGGGGAAGGACGCCCGGCATTTCCAGAAGCGCGCGGCGGAGGAGAACGTCGTCATCTCGGCACGCGAGGGCTTCGTGCGCTTCTCGCCGCACGTCGGGAACGACGAGTCGGAAGCGGAACGCGTGCTCGCGCTGCTGAAGAAGATCTAGGATTCGGATTTCTTAGAATGGTTATGAGGAGAAACAACATGTTCAGTCGTCCCTCGCGAGCGATCGCCGCCCCTGTTCTTTTCGCAGCAGTCTTTCTTTCTCTTCCCGCTCTCGCCTCCAAGAAGACCGAGGAAGAACTCATCGCGATCCTCTCGTCGCCCGACGAGGGGAAGGTCACCTCGGCGCTTCAGGACCTCGAGAAGCAGTACCCCGAGTCGAAGACCGCGCAGGCGGCCGTCGTCTCGAAGCTGAAGGACCCGCGCGAGAAAGTGCAGCGCAAGGCCGCCCGCGTCCTCGGCGCGATTCACGCGCCCGTCGACAAGAAAGTCCTCGCCGACATCACGCCGCTCCTGAAGTCCCCGAACAAGGACGCGGTCATCGACGGCCTCAAGGCCCTCCGCGGCCTCGACTCGAAGTCCGCCGTGCCGGAGATGGTTCCACTTCTCTTGAATCCGGACGAGAACATCAAGCGCGACACGTGCCGGACGCTCGCGGTGGTCGGCGACGCCTCGCTCGTCCCGAAGATCGAGCCGCTCCTTTCGGACCCGAACAAGAAGGTGCAGGAAGACGCCCGCGACGCGATCGCGACGCTGAAGAACCGCGTGAAGTAGGGCTCAGCGGCGCTCGGGCGGAAGCTCGGGCGCCTCGGGCGCCGCCGGGGCCTTTCGCAGCTCGGCGGCGCCGATCCAGTCCTGGTCGAGGATGAACACGCGCGGGTCGCGCGCGACCCAGCGTCCGTTCTCGAAGCGCTGGACCTCGTAGTGGACCCGCGGTGTCGGTGCGAAGCCGCTCGTGCCGACCTTCGCGAGCGCCTGCCCCCGCCCGACGCGCTGGCCGCGGCGCACGGAGACGCTTCCGAGATTCCCGTAGACGGTGCGCGTCCGCGGGTCGTGCGCGAGGATGACGACGATGCCGAGGCGGCGCCAACGCGCGTCGGCCTTGCGCGAGACGTGCCCCGCCTGCAGCACCGTGCCTTCGGCCGTGGCCGTCACGGGGCTCCCCGCCGGGGAGGCCAGCGTGAGGCCGGACTCGAATTCGGGCTCGCGCGTGATGGGTGATTCGTGCGGCCCGAAGACCGAGATCGGCACGGCCGTCGAGGGCTCGACGGGGGAGCGCGACGGCACGGCCGAGGGCCGGAAGCCCCCCGGCTCGTCCGCGGGAAGCGCGGCGAGGCTGCGCCGGAAAAGCTCGAGGACGCGCGTGCGGCGCGCGAGGTCGGACGTGGCGTTCTCCAGCCCCACCGCATCGGAAGCGGGCGTCCCGGGAGCGTCTCCAGGAAAGCCCGGCGGCGGAGGCGCCTCGATCACGGCGGCGACGCGCGCGAGGAACAGCTCGTCGGCGGCGATGCGGCTCCCGAGCGCGAGGGCGCGCCGTCCGACGGACGCGAACGCCTCGGCGCCGCGCTGAGCCGTCTCCCCGACGGCCCGGCGCTCGGCGGCGTGGACGATGTCCGACACGAGGCGCGGCGCCGCGACGAGACCCAGCGTCGTCGCGCCTCCCGCGAGGAGCGCGAAGGCGGCGAACGCGATTCCACCCTTTGGCCCGATCTCGAGCGAGCGGCTCTTCCTTCGCGGGTCGTAGGGGTGGAGGCGCAGGAGGCTCACGGCGCCCCCCGAAGGGCCGGGGCGCCCGTCTCGACGCCGAGGTCGCGGCGGTCGTCGTGCGCGGGAGGACGGAAGGTTTCGGCCACGGCGACGCGCAGCACGACCGGCGCCGTGCCGACGGGCACGGGCACCTCGAGGCGTCGCCAGCTCCCGGCAGGGAGCGTCACACGGCCGCGCAGTGCGTCGTCGACCCACACGTCGAGGGCGACCGGGCGCCCGTCCGGCCGGGCGTTCCTCACCGGGAGCACCGCCGTCGAGGCCTCCATCGCGCCCGGGATCCGCCACGCGGCCGCGGCCGCCGTCCAGCGAAACGCCCGGCCGTCCGGCTCCGCCTCGGGAGCCCACACGCCCGCGTCAGGCGAGAACCGGAACGCGGCGTCCGCCGTCTTCGTCTCGAGGGCGCGCGCGGCGACACCGCCGAGCGTGCAGGCCAGGGCGCCCGCGAGAACGACGGGCACGAGACCCGTGAGGAGGCGCGCCGTGCGCCCGTCCTCGCGGAGCGGAAGGCGGCTCGTGAGGACGGCGATCCACGCCGCGACCTCGGGGTAGACGAGGTGCGAGCCGAAGAGAAAGACGACGAGGAGCCCGATCACGGATGCCGCCGCTGCCGCGTCGCCCAGCGGGCCCGGCCCGTGCCCGGTGCCGAAGCCGAGCGCGCGGCCCGCGCCGCGCGCGAGGCCGAGGAGCAGCAGCGCGAGGAGCGCTCCGCCCGCGAGCCCCGACTCGGCGAGCGTCCCCAGGTAGAGGGACGGCGGGTGGTCGGTCGTCTTCACGGGACGGTGGAGCGTCCCGGCGGCGACGTCCGGAAACGCCATCTGGAACGAGCCGAGCCCGAAGCCCGCGAGGGGGTGTTCGCGGAAGATCTCCCAGCCTGCCTCGTAGAGGAGCACGCGCCCGCGCGTCTGCTCGAACGGCGCCGGCTCGGTGCGCAGCAGCGCCTCGACGCGGGCGTAAAGGGCCGACCTTCCACCGGGGCCCGGCCACGACACGGCGGCCGCGAGGGCGAACGCGCCGAGGATCGAGAGGGTGCCGATCGTCGCGGCCACACGGCGGCGGGTGCCGCCGCCCTCCCCGGCCGCGAGGCGGGTGAGGCCCCACAGCGCGAAGACGATCGCCGCCGTGATCGTCCCGACGAGCCCCGCCCGCGACCCGGAATCCGCGAGCACGACGAGGAGCGCGGCGCCAGACGCCGCCGAGGCGAAGCGCCGGGCGCGCCCGCCGGCCGCCGCGCCGGCGAGAAGCGGCGTCGCCAGGAGCACGACCGCGACACCCGCCGCGGACGGGTCCGTGAACGTGCTCTGCGCGCGATGCCATTCGGCCCAGCGCGCCGAGCGGAGCATCGGGAGGGCCCCGACCTTCTGGAGGATGCCGATGCTGCCCGCGAGCGCGCCGGAGGCGAGGAGGGCACGGTCCAGCCAGGCGCGGCCGTCGCTCTCTCGCGCGAGGCGGCCGGCCGCGCGGGCGAGGCCCGCGGCGGCGACGATCGGGAGCAGGGCGAGGAGCACGGCCGGCGCGGCGTGCGCGGCGTCCTCGCCGAGAAGGTTGACCGTCCGGGGCGGCGGCACGCCGCGCGAGAGAAGGTAGCTCGTGCGAAAGCCGACGAACGTGGCGGCGCCCGAGACCGCGGACAGCACCGCGAAGGCGCGCCAGGCCAGGACGACCGGCGAGACGAACGGCGCCGCGTGCGGCTCGTAGACCTCCCTGAGCGCCGCGCCCGCCAGATAGCCGAAGAGAAGGAGCGGACCCGCGGATGCGGGCTCCTTCGCGCCGAACGCGAGGGCGGATGCGCCCGCCGCCGTGACGGAGACGAGGGCGGCCGCGAAAGCCGGCCGCGGCGCCGCGAGCGCGAGACCGAAGAGGAGAATCGCGGCGGCCGCGACCGCGGTGCGATAGCCCGCGAGGGGCGGCAGGACGACCGGCAGCGCCGCGCAGCCGAGCGCCGCCCATCCGAAGCTCGCGAGGAGGGACGAGGGCGCGCGCCTCACAGGCCCTCTCCGGCGATGCGGATCGCGAGGCGGCGGATGTCGGCGCCGCCGCCCAGCTCGCGCGGCACGAAGCTCGGCAGGGTCCTCACGCGGACGATTTTCGCGCCGGGCGGGACGTCGAGGCGCACGTCCCGGGTCTCGCCGCCGCCGGGAACGTCGAGCGTCGCCGCGAGGTGGCCGTCGACGTCGACGCTTACTGCGACCGGCTGCCCGTCCGGGCGGGCGTTCTGGACGCGGAAGACGACGGAGGTCTCGCCGGGGCGGATCTCGCGGTAGGCCAGCGGGCCGGCCCAGTGGAACGGATCTCCCGGCCGGGCGGGGTAGACGCCCGCCCAGGTCTTGACGCGGAACGGCGCCTCCGCGCGCGCGGTCGGCAGCACGGCGGCCGCCGATCCGAGGATCCCCGCGGCCGCGAGGATGGCCGCGGTGCGGGACGGCTTCCATCCCCCGGCCGCCGTCTTCCTGCTGGCGCGCGAGGTGAGGTGGGGGACGAGGAGGAAGCCGGCGACGAGGCTCGTCAGGAGCGCGATCTCGAAGAACCGCATGTGCGAGCCCGTCTGGCACGCCACGAAGAGGCCCGCCAGCGCGGCGCCGGCCGCGCGCGACACCGGGTCGATCGGGCCGCGCGCGAACGCCGCGTCGAACGCGCGCGCGAGGAGCGGCACGACCGCGAGCAGCGCGAGAAGGAGGCCGGGCAGCCCGCATTCGGCGGCGACGTCGAGGAGCGCGTTCGTGGCGCCGTCCGTCACGGCGATCGACCCGTGGCGCTTCGCGTAGGCCGCGGGGAACTCGTACGGGAATCCCGCGAGGCCGACGCCGGAGAGCGGCTCGTCGCCCGTCATCTCGAACGCCGTGCGCCAGAACATGACACGGTTGTTCGCGAACGCGGTGAAGTCGCGCGCCTCGAGGGCCGCGCCCAGGCGTTGCACGAGGCCGCCCGAGGCGATCTCGCCCCCGCGCGGCAGGAGCCGCACGGCGAGGACGCCCGTCCCGAGCAGCGCCGCGGCGACGGCCGCGGCGACGAGAGGCGAGACGCGCCGCTTCCGGAGGAGCCCGACGGCGGCGAAGAGGGCCGCCGCGCCGAGGAGCAGAAAGCCGGTCCGCGAGCCGGAGGACTCGAGCGCCACGGGCGCCGCGAGAAGGCCCGCGAGCGCGGCCGCGCGGCGCGCCCCGTCCGACGCGGCGCCGCGCCCGGCGAGCGCGGCGAGGAGCAAGGGAACGAGGAGGCCGATCCCGACGCCGAGCGCGTTCGGGTCGGTGAACGTGCCGGCCCGGCGGTGCATCGCGGACCACGGCTGGAACAGGGGGTCCAGCGGCCGGAAGCGGTCGACGGCGGCAACGAGGAAGGCCGCGGCGCCGCCGGCGGAGACCCAGAGGAGCAGGCGGTCGCGCCCGTCCGGGTCGAGCGAGAGGCGCGCGAACGCGTCCAGCGCGAGGAGCAGCAGGCCGAGCCCGAGAAACGCGAGGGCCGCGTCGCGCGTGCGTTCGGCCGCGGTCATGCCGAGGACGTTCACGACGAGCGGGTCGACGCGGCCGTGCAGGAGGAGATAGAGCGTCTCGCCGCGCACCGAGGACGCGAGCGCGGAGCCGCCCGCGAGGACGAGAAACGCCGAGGCGAAGACGACGAGCTTCGGGGGCAGGAGCGAGCGCTCATCGCGGGCGAGGCGCCGGGCGAGGGCGCTCCCGAGCGCCGCGAAGGCGACCGCGGGAAGAAGCGGGGCTCCGCCGTGGTCGCCGAGGAGGCGCGGAAGGCCCATGCCGAGGGGCGCGACGGCTGCGACGAGGCACGTCGCGAGGGCGGGCCGCGTCCAGCCGAGGAGGAGGCCGGCGGCGGCGAGACCGAGGCCGGCCGCGCGGGTCGCAGGGGCCGCGGTGTCGGGGATCGTCCAGAGGGAGAGCGCGGTCAGGAAAAGCGTCGCGCCGAAGGCGAGGGTCGCCCGGCGCGGCGGGGTCAGACGCGTACCTCCTCCTGGAGCGGCGCGTACGACAGGGCGCCCGCGGCGCGCGCCCGGATCGCCTCGAGCGCGGCCGAGGCGGCCGAGAGCGTCGTGAGGCACGGGATGTCGCGCTCGAGCGCCGTGCGGCGGATCGCGACCTCGTCGTAGAAGGATTCCTTGCCGAGCGGCGTGTTCACGACGAGGTCCACGGACCCGTTGATCATGAGGTCGACGATGTTCGGGCGGCCCTCGTTGACCTTCAGGACGGTTCGCGGCGAGAGGCCGCCCTTCTGGAGCGCTCTCGCGGTGCCCCCGGTGGCGAGGAGCGTGAAGCCGAGCGCGTGCAGCTCGCGGGCGAGCGGCAGGAGGGCGTCCTTGTCGCCGTCGTGGACGGACAGGAACGCGGCGCCCTTCTCGGGCAGGCGGATGCCGGCGCCGAGCGCGGCCTTCAGGAACGCGAGGCCGAAGCCGCGGTCGCGGCCCATGACCTCGCCCGTCGAGCGCATCTCGGGGCCGAGAATCGTGTCCACGCCCTCGAACTTGCGGAACGGGAAGACGGGCGCCTTGATCGAGAACCCGAGGACGGGCGGCTCCTCGGTGAGTCCGACCTCCGGAAGCGTCTCGCCGAGGCAGAGGCGCGCCGCGAGGCGCGCGAACGGCACGCCCGTCGTTTTCGCGACGAACGGCACCGTGCGCGACGCGCGCGGGTTCACCTCGAGGACGTAGAGCTCGCTCCCGCGGATCGCGTACTGGACGTTCATGAGGCCGACGACCTTCAGCGCGAGGCCGAGCTTCACGGTCGCCTGGCGGATCTCGCCGAGCGCGGCGCGCGGAACCCGCGTGTAGGGCGGGAGGACCGCATACGAATCGCCCGAGTGGATTCCCGCCTGCTCGATGTGCTGCATGACGCCCGCCACCACGACGTGCTCGCCGTCGCCGAGGGCGTCGACGTCCAGCTCGTAGGCGTCCTCGAGGAAGCGGTCGATGAGGATCGGGCGGTCCGGGAACGCGGCGAGGGCCTCTCCGAGGACGTGACGGAGAGCCTCCTCGTCGTACGCGATGCGCATCGCGCGCCCCCCGAGCACGTAGCTCGGGCGCACGAGGAGGGGGAATCCGAGCTTCCGGCCCACGCGCATGCCTTCCTCGGCGTTGCGCGCGACGCCCCACGGCGGCGCCTGGAGGTTGACCTCCTTGAGGAGCTCGCCGAAGCGCTCGCGGTCCTCGGCGCGGTCGATGGCCTCGGGCTGCGTCCCGAGGATCGGCACGCCGGCGTTTTCGAGCGCGTG
This sequence comes from Acidobacteriota bacterium, assembly GCA_016716715.1. Classification (NCBI taxonomy): domain Bacteria; kingdom Pseudomonadati; phylum Acidobacteriota; species Acidobacteriota bacterium. Next base: position 144,950 of record JADJVE010000008.1, read on the forward strand.
CGCGAGCTTGAGCGGCGTCTGGCCGCCGAACTGCACGAGGACGCCCTTCGGCTTCTCGCGCTTCACGACGGCCATCACGTCTTCGAACGTGAGCGGCTCGAAGTAGAGTCGGTCGGACGTGTCGTAGTCCGTCGACACGGTCTCGGGGTTGCAGTTCACCATGACGGACTCGTAGCCCGCCTCCGTGATCGCCTCGGCCGCGTGGACGCAGCAGTAGTCGAACTCGAGCCCCTGCCCGATCCGGTTCGGCCCGGACCCGAGGACGATCACCTTCTCCTTCGACGTGACGCCGGCCTCGTCCTCCGTCTCGTAGCAGGAGTAGAGGTAAGGCGTCGTCGACTCGAACTCGGCCGCGCACGTGTCGACGCGGCTGAAAACGGGCGTGACGGCGAGGCGCTCCCGCGCGGCCGCGACGTCGGCGGCGGACCGGCCGGTGAGCGTCGCGAGGTCGGGATCCGAGTAGCCGCTGCGCTTGGCCTCGCGCAGAAGGTCCGCGTCCTCGAGCGCCTTCGCGCCCGCCGCCTTCACGCGCGCCTCGACGGCGAGCGCCTCGGCGAAGCGGTCGAGGAACCAGCGGTCGATGCCCGTGACGTCCGAGACGGCCTCGACGCTCGTTCCGTGGCGGAGGGCCGCCAGGACCGCGTAGATCCGCTCCGGCCGCGGGACGCGCAACGCGTCGGGCTTGGGTGCGGGCATGGGGACGGCGTCCACCCAGCCCGTCCGGCCCGTCTCGAGCGAGCGAAGGGCCTTGCCGAACGACTCGGCGAACGTCCGCCCGAGGGCCATGACCTCGCCGACGGACTTCATCTGGACGCCGAGCGTCGTATCGGCCCCGGGGAATTTCTCGAACGTGAAGCGCGGGATCTTCGTCACGACGTAGTCGAGCGTCGGCTCGAACGAGGCAGGCGTCTTTTTCGTGATGTCGTTCGGGATCTCGTCCAGCCGGTAGCCGACGGCCAGGAGCGCCGCGATCTTCGCGATCGGGAAGCCCGTCGCCTTCGAGGCGAGGGCCGACGAACGCGAGACGCGCGGGTTCATCTCGATGACGATCCGGCGGCCCGTCTTCGGGTGCACCGCGAACTGGATGTTCGAGCCGCCCGTCGCGACGCCGACGGCGCGGATGACCTTCTTCGCGTCGTCGCGCATCGCCTGGTACTCGACGTCCGAGAGCGTCATCTGCGGCGCGATCGTGATCGAGTCGCCCGTGTGGACGCCCATCGGGTCGAGGTTCTCGATCGAGCAGACGACGACGAACGTGTCGGCCGCGTCGCGCATGACCTCGAGCTCGAACTCCTTCCAGCCGAGCACGGACTCCTCGACGAGGACCTCGTGGACGGGGGAGAGCGTGAGGCCGCGCTTCACGATCCCGTCGAAGTCGTCCTTGTTGAAGGCGATCCCGCCGCCGGACCCGCCGAGCGTGAAGGACGGCCGGATGATGACGGGGTAGCCGAAGGGCTGCGCGACGGCGCGGGCTTCCTCCAGGCTCCGCGCCATTCCGGACTTCAGGACGTCGACGCCGACCTCCTGCATCGCCTGCTTGAAGAGGAGGCGGTCCTCGCCGAGCTTCACGGAGTGGATGGAAGCCCCGAGCGTTTCGACGCCGTGCTTCGCGAGGACACCGGCCTCGTCGAGCGCGACGGCGAGGTTCAGCGCCGTCTGCCCGCCGACGGTCGGGAGGAGGGCGTCGGGCTTTTCCTGCGCGATGATCGCGGCGACCGTGTCGCGGTCGAGCGGCTCGATGTACGTGGCGTCCGCGAACTCCGGGTCCGTCATGATCGTGGCGGGGTTCGAGTTCACGAGGACGACGCGGTAGCCTTCTTTCCGGAGGGCCCGGCAGGCCTGGGTCCCGGAGTAGTCGAACTCGCAGGCCTGGCCGATCACGATCGGGCCCGAACCCAGCACGAGAATCGACTTGATATCCGTCCGTTTCGGCATCGGTCGGGGAGTTTACGGGATGCGCGCCACGGGCGTCTGGCGCGAGCGACACGCAGGGGATAGAGTCTCGATAACACTTCGGACCGGAAGAAGAGAAGGAGATTCTGCGAATGAGAAAGACCTTGTGGAACTCACTGTGCGCGTTGGCGACGGCCGCGGCGATTGTCGCGTGGGCGCCTTCCGCTTTTTCCGCTTCGAAGAAGACGCCGACCCCCGCCGCCGAGGCGCCCGCCGCGAAGACCACTTCGGACAAGTCCGCCAAGACCGAGAAGGTCAACCTGAACACGGCCAGCGAGAAGGACGTCGCCGCCGCCAAGGGCGTCGGGGACAAGCTCGCCAAGGAGCTCGTCGCGGGCCGTCCCTACAAGACGTGGGACGAGGTCTCGAAGGTCAAGGGCGTCGGCACGGGCAAGAAGCTCGACTCGCTCAAGAAGGTTCTCAAGCTGAGCGGCGGCGAGGCCGCCGCGGCGGCGAAGGAAGAGCCGGCGACGAAGGAAACCAAGGGAAAGAAATCCAAGAGTTCTTCGAGGGTGGAAGAAACGGCGGCTCCGGCTGCGACCGGCGCGGCGGCGGGCGCGGGCGCTTCCGGCAAGGCGTCGGCCTCGTCCGAGCCCTCTTCACCTTCTAAGAAATCTTCTTCTTCCTCTTCCTCTTCTTCCTCCTCCGAGAAGCTCGCGCCCGGGACGAAGATCAACATCAATACGGCCTCGGCGGAAGAGCTCGACAAGCTGCCCGAGATCGGGCCCGTCAAGGCGCAGGCGATCGTCGACTACCGCAAGGCCAACGGGAAGTTCGCGGCGCCCGAGGACGTCATGAAGGTGTCCGGCATCAAGGAAGGCACCTACGCGAAGATCAAAGACTACATCGTGGTTCGGTAAGGGGAGGGCGGCATGAGCCTTCTCGACGACGTTCTGCGGGAAGTGAGCGGCGCCGCCGGCGGCGCCGTGGACGCGTCGCAGCACAGCCTCGCGACCGACCTCATGGGGATGCTCTCGGGCGGCGGGATGTCGAGGGGCCTCGGCGGCCTCGTCGACATGTTCAACCAGAAGGGCCTCGGGGACATCGTGACCTCGTGGGTGTCGACGGGGAAGAACCTCCCGATCTCGCCGGAGCAGATCCAGGCCGTGCTCGGAAGCGCTCAGGTCCAGGCACTGGCTGCGAAGGCGGGCATCAATCCCCAGATGGCGAGTGCGGCGATCGCGCAGATCCTCCCGCAGCTCGTCGACAAGGCGACGCCGAACGGCCAGCTGCCGGCCGGCGGCATCCTCGACGCGATCTCGGGGTTCTTCCGAAAGGACTAGAACGTCCGCGAGTAGACGTACGTGAAGCCGGTCACCTTGCACCGGCGGACGGGCGGCTGGAACTTCACGGTCCTGACCTCGGCCTTCACGGACTCGGCGCGATCGGGAGAGCCCGTCTCGTTCGTGATCACGCGGACCGCCTTCACCGAGCCCGTCTCGTCGATGTCGGCCTCGACGACGACCTTGCCCTTCGCGCCGGGCGTGTCGCTGACGCGGAGCATGGGCGGCTCGATCAGGACTTCCTTGCGGTCCGGGAGGCAGCCGTCGTCGCGCTTGAGGAGGTCCTTCTTCACCCAGCCGATCCTCGTGTCGGGAAGCTTCACGCGAACCCAGCCGTCCTTTTCTTCGAACGAGGTCAGACGGACGCCTTTCGAGGCCTTGGCGACCGTCGCCGCCTTCGTGGAGGGAGCCTCCCGCACGTTCACGGTCTTCGGCACGATCCAGGAGAACTCGGCGGCCTGCGGCGCGGGCGCGGGTTCGGGCGCGGGAGCCGGCTCGGGAGCGGGCGGAGGCGGCGGCGGGGCCGAGGCGCAGCCCCAGAGGCCAACGGCGAGGGCGGCGACAAGGCCGAGACGTGAAGCGTTGAGACGCATCCGCGAATCCTACCGCGGCAGGCCGGGCGGTACGATGGGCGCCCCATGAGCAAGAAGGTCTCCATCCACAAGTTCGGCGGCACCTCGCTCGGGGACGCCGACCGCATCCGCAACGCCGCCCGGCTCCTTTCCGCCGCGCGCCGCAAGGGCCGGGTCGTGGCCGTCGCCTCCGCGATGGGGGGCGTCACGGACGTCCTCCTCGGAGCCGCCCGCGAGGCCGAGCGCGGCCGCATCGGGCCCGCCCGCGCCGCCGTCGAGGCCCTGCGCGAGCGCCACGAGGCCGCCGCGCGGGCGCTCGGCGTGCGCTTCGACGCGGCCCCTCTCCGCGAGCTTTCCGCCGCCCTCGAGGGCGTCGCGCTCCTGCGCGAGCGGACGGCGCGCGTCACGGACCTCGTGTCCTCCTTCGGCGAGCGCCTCTCGGCGCCGCTCCTCGCCGCGACGCTCGTGAAGGCGGGAGTCCCGGCGCGCTCCGTGGACGCGCGCGAGATGCTCGTCACGGACGACCGGCACGGCGCCGCGACGTGCGACCGCAAGAAGAGCGACCCGCGCGTCAGGCGGCGGCTGAGGCCGCTTCTTGCGAGCGGCGTCCTCCCCGTCGTGACGGGCTTCATCGCGAAGAACGCGGGGGGCGAGACGACGACGCTCGGCCGCTCGGGCTCCGACACGACGGCCGCGCTCCTCGGCGCCGCCCTCGCCGCGAGGGAGGTCGTGATCTGGACGGACGTGGACGGCGTGCTTTCGGCCGACCCGCGCCTCGTGCGCGGCGCGCGCCTCCTCCGGCGCCTCTCCTACCGCGAGGCGGCGGAGATGACGTACTTCGGCGCGAAGGTGCTCCACTTCCCGGCCGTCCTTCCGGCGATCGCCGAGGAGATTCCGCTCGTCATCCGCAACTCGTTCCACCCGGAGCGCCCGGGAACGACGATCGCCGTCAAGGGAGACGGCGCCCGCGGCGTGCGCGCCGTCACGGCGATCTCCGGGCTGTGCCTCCTCTCGCTCGACGGCAAGGGCATGACGGGCATCCCCGGGATCGCGGCGCGCGTCTTCGGCGCCACGGCGCGTCTCGGCGTTTCGGTCGTCATGTTCTCGCAGGCGTCCTCCGAGCAGAACATCGCGCTCGTGATCCCCGAAGGGGACCGCGCGCGCACGGTCGCGGCGCTCGACCAGGAGTTCCGCTTCGAGCGCCTCACGGGCTCGATCGACGGCGTCACGGCGCGCACGCCGATCGCGGTCGTCGCGGCCGTGGGCGACGGGATGAGGGGGACGCCCGGGATCGCGGCGAAGGTGTTCGCAGCCGCTGCAAAGGCCGGCGTCAATGTGGAAGCAATCGCGCAGGGAAGCTCCGAGTGCAACATCAGTTTCGCGGTGGCGGGAGAAGATCGCGAAAGGGCCGTCAGGGCGCTACATCGAGTCGTGACGACATGATCAGGGAGAGGCAGTCCGGCGCGGAGCCTCCCAAACCTTCTAAGAAAATCTTCTCTTCGATTTCTGTATTTGCGCCCGCTTCCGTCGCGAACTTCGGCGTCGGGTTCGACGTCCTCGGCGCCGCCCTCGAGGGGCCGGGCGACGTGGTCCGCGCGCGCCTCACGGACAAGCCGGGCGTCCGCCTCGCCGGAATCTCGGGAGACGGCGGAAGGCTGCCGCTCTCGGCGCGCCGCAACACGGCCGCCGTCGCCGCCGCCGCCGTTCTCGAAGCGGCGGGGGAGCGAAGGCGCGGGATCGAGCTGACGCTCGAGAAGGGCCTCCCGCTCTCGAGCGGGATGGGCTCGTCGGCGGCCTCGGCCGCTGCGGGTGCGCTCGCGGCCGGGCTTCTCGTCGGCATGACGGACCGCGTCGCGCTCCTTCGCCCCGCGCTCTTCGGCGAGCACGTCGCGGACGGCTCCTGGCACGGCGACAACGTCTTCGCGTCGCTCCTCGGCGGACTCGTGCTCGTCCCGTCGTCCGACCCCGACGGGCCGCTCGAGCCGGTGCGCCTGAAGGCGCCCGCGCGCCTGCGCCTCGTCCTCGTCCACCCCGCGCTCGAGCTCGAGACGCGCCGCGCCCGCGGCGTCGTCCCTCGGAAGGTTCCGATGGCCGTCCACACGGCGCACGCGGCGTCGCTGGCCGGCTTCATCCTCGCCCTCGGGGACGGCGACCTCGCGCGCGCGGGACGCGCCCTGCTCGAGGACCGGCTCGTCGATCCCGCGCGGCTGCCGCTCATCCCGGGCGGGCGCGCCGTCCTCGACGCGATGCTCGCCGCCGGCGCGCACGGCGCCTGCCTTGCCGGCGCCGGTCCCTCGCTCCTCGGGCTCACGGAAGACGGGCCCATGGCCGCCCGGATCGCGCGTGCCGCGGAGGCCGCGTGGCGGCGGGCAGGAGTCGCCGCCCATGCCTCCGTCCACCGCCTCGACGCAAAGGGCGCGCGGCGCGTCCGCTCATAATCGGCCGATGCCCGCGCCCTCCGTCGCCGCCCGCTTCCGCTGCGTCGCCTGCGCCGCGGAGTACCCGCTCGCCGAGGCGCGCACGGCCTGTGCCGCGTGCGGCGAGCTCCTCGACGTCGTGCCGGACCTCGCCTCGTTCGGGTATTCGGGCGCCGGATGGCGCGACCTCTTCGACCGCCGCCGCGCCGCGCCCGGCTCGCCCGAGACGCGCGCGTTCGAGCGCAGCGGCGTCTGGCGCTACCGCGAGCATGTCCTGCCCGGCCTCGACACGGAATATCTCGTGAGCAAGCCCGAGGGCTTAACGCGCCTCTATGCGGGCGGGGCGCTCGGCGAGGAGCTGGGGCTGACACGCCTCTTCGTCAAGCACGAGGGCGAGAACCCGACGCTCTCCTTCAAGGACCGCGGGATGGCCGCGGGGGTCACGTGGGCGAAGGCCTGCGGTTTCCCGCTCGTGGGCTGCGCGTCCACCGGCGACACCTCGGCGGCGCTCGCGGCCTATGCGGCCGAGGCGCCCGGGATGCGCGCCGTGGTTCTCCTTCCGCACGCGAAGATCACGGACGAGCAGCTCTCTCAGGCGCTCGCGTACGGGGCGACCACGCTCGGCCTCGACACGGACTTCGACGGCTGCATGAAGATCGTCGCCGCCCTTGCGGACGAGGGGCGCGTGTATCTCCTGAACAGCAAGAACGCCGTCCGCCTCGAGGGGCAGAAGACGATCGGCTTCGAGGCGATCCACGACCTCGGATGGTCGGTCCCGGACTGGTTCGTGGTGCCCGTGGGCAACGCGGGAAACGTCTCGGCGATCGGCAAGGGCCTGCGCGAGTGGCTCTCGCTCGGCATCCTCGACAAGAAGCCGCGGATCGCGGGCATCCAGGCCGACGCGGCGGACCCGTTCTACCTCTCGTACAGGGCCGGGTTCAAAGAGCGCGTCACGCGCGTGGCGGGCGACACGGCGGCCTCGGCAATCCGCATCGGCGCGCCCGTCTCGCACCCGAAGGCGCAGCGGGAGATCGGCTTCTTCGACGGAGTCGTGGAACGCGTGACCGAGGCCGAGCTCCTCGACGCCTTCGCGCTCGCGAACCGCCACGGCCTCGCGATCTGCCCAAATTCCGCCGTGGCGCTCGCGGGCGCGGCGAAGCTGCGGAGAGAGGGCGTCATCAAGAAGAGCGATCTCGTCGTCGTCGTCGCGACGGCGCACGCGCTGAAGTTTTCGGGGACGATGGCGGCGTATCACCGTGGAACGGGCCGCCTCGCGAACCCTCCGCGCCGCATTCCGGCGACGCTCGACGCCGTCCGCGCCGCGCTCGGCTAGAGGCGCCGCTCAGCTGCCCGGGGGCTGGTTCTCGTGCGGGCCGCCGCTCCGGATGAGCATGAGCGTCGTCGTCCCGATCTCGAACTCGGTGCGGCTCTCGAGCTCCGTGCGGCCGATCCGCTGGTCGAAGACGTATGTCCCGTTCGTCGAGCCGAGGTCCACGAGGAACACGTGCTCGTCCATGACCTCGATGGCGGCGTGCTGGCGCGAACACTGGATGTCGGACACGACGATGTCGGCGTTCGCGCGGCCGATCACGACGCGCGGCTTGTCGATCTCGAAGATGCGGCCCGAGTCCGGGCCCGAGATGCAGGCGAGTGACAGGCGGACGCCGTCGGGCAGCCGGAGCGGGCGCGCCATGCCCCGCGCGGCCGCGGGGATCGGGACCTTGTCCGTCGGGGGCCGCCCCGGGTCGGCCTGCGGCGGCGGGGACGTCTCCGCGGGCGGCGCGGTCGCCAGAATGGCCGCGCGGGCGGGCCCGCCCGGCATCGCGCCCGCCTGGCGGCGCTTGCCCGCCTCGGTCATGGCGGTCTCGTCGAGAGAGAACTCGTCGGGTCCGATCGAGTGAGGCCGGGCCAGCCCCGCCGAGACGGAGCCCGCGAGGCCCGGGTTCCGGATCTCAAAGACGCTGGCGCACTTCGTACACTTGATGCGCTTGAGGGGCGCGCCGGCGAAGCGCGACTCGTCGTAGTGGTAGCGCGCCTGGCACGAAGTGCACTGGATGATCACGACTGAATACGGCCTTCGCCCGTATTTTAGCCGGTTATCAGGTCCGCGTCGCGCCCCGCGCCCGCGCGACGATGCGCGGAACGGCCTCGAGCAGGCGCTCGACGTCGCGTTCCGTGGTCGTGCGCCCGAAAGAGACCCGGAGCGTCGCCTTCGCGTCGGCCGGCGTGAGGCCGAGGGCGATGAGGACGCGGCTCGGGGCCGTCGTCCCCGCGTGGCAGGCGGATCCGGCGGAAACGGCGATCCCCTCGAGGTCGAGTGCCGCGACGAGCGTCTCGGCCTCGGAGCCCGGAAACACGACGGACGTCGCCGTCGGAAGGCGGGAGCCGCCGGCCGCGTTGACCCGGGCCCCGGGGACGGCCGCCAGAAGGCCCGCCTCGAGCCTGTCGCGGAGCGCCGCGAGCCGGGCGCCCTCGCCCGTGAGGCGCTCGCGGGCGAGGCGGGACGCCTCGCCGAGACCGACGAGTGCGGCGACGTTCTCCGTGCCGCCACGCCGGCCCCGCTCCTGCCCGCCGCCCGCCGCGAGCGCGAAGACGCGCACGCCGGGCCGGACCCAGAGGGCGCCGGCCCCCTTCGGCCCGCCGAACTTGTGGGCGGCGATCGCGAGGAAGTCGACGCCGAGCGCCTGGACGTCCACGGGGATCTTCCCCGCGGCCTGAACGGCGTCGGCGTGGACGAGGGCGCCCGCCTTCCGGGCCGCCGCCGCGAAGGACGGCAGTTCGTCGAAGACCGCGCCCGTCTCGTTGTTCGCGAGGATCGCCGCGACGAGGGCGGTTCCTTCGCCCGCCGGGGAGGGATCGCGGGGGACGCCGCGCGCGTCCACCGCCAGCTCGCGGACCTCGAAGCCCTCCGGCGCGAGGGCGAGCGCGGCTTCGCGTACGGCCGCGTGCTCGGCCGCGGTGAAGAGCACGCCGCGCCGCGCGGCATCGGCCTCCCGGGCGGCGCGGGCGCCCCCGCGGACGGCCAGGTTGTCGGCCTCGGTCCCGCCGGACGTGAAGACGACGCCGCCCGGCTCGGCGTTGAGGAGCCTTGCGACCTCGTCCCGGGCCCGCTCGACGGCCGCGCGGGCGGCGCGCCCGGGCCCGTGGACGGACGACGGATTGGCCGCGAGCCCGGCGAGCCAGGGGCGCATCGCCTCGAAGACGTCCGGATCCAGCGGCGTCGTCGCGTGGTGATCCGCATAGAGGACGGACGGTGTGCTCAGAAGTGACCCCGGTCGCATTCTAAGGAGGAATCGCAACCTCCGGCCCCGGGTTCTGCGTACAGATGAGATGACGTGTCAGGGTGGAACCCGTCTTGCTGCGCTTCCGGAGTGGAAGGGGTGCGTGCGCGGATGGAAAGCTGGAGAATGGCCTGCATGAAGGCGGCGGCGTTCCTCTGCGCGGGCCTCGCGGCGGCCGGCGCGGCCGCCGGCCAGGCTCCGCCCGCTCCGCAGGCGCTGCCGACGCCGCCCCCGCTCGTCTCGGTCGGGCCGCCCGTTCCGGAGGCCCAGATGGCCCGGTCTCCGGAGGCCCTGAAGCTCTTCGGCCGGCTGGACGACGACCGGGCCGTCGTCTTCATCGCCTCCGGGCCGGCGGACGCCCGCGTCACCGTGCGCTGCCCGAACCTGTTCCGGGCGGTCGAGATCTGGACGTACCTCGAGCATCCGACGCTCGGGAGGAACGCGCGCATCCTCTTCTACCCGGAGACGCCGACCGGGTCGTACCGGTACTGGACGGTCCTCGAAGGCGAGGCCGCGCTCTTCCCGCCGTCCGACAGGGCGCCGTCGCTCGCGGACGTCGAGAAGAACCCGGGCTCCTGCGCGGACGCCCTGATGCTCGTTTCGGCCGCGAGGGACGTCGCGCGCCGGCAGGGCGACAACAACGGCGGGCTCGCCGAGCGCGGCGCGCTCGCGGTGCCGCACTTCGTCCCGCCGCCCGGCGCGAAGGTCGAGGCGCCCGCGCCGCTCCTCGTCTCCAACAGGCCGCTGACCACGAAGGAGCGCAAGAAGCTCACCGCGGAGGCGCCCGAAAGGACCCGCCGCTTTCTCGACGACGTCGAACCGATCATCACGGACGTCGAGCGCGACACGCTCCTAAAGCTGACCGAGGACTACCAGCGCGACCGATTCGTGGACGAGTTCTGGAAGCGGCGTTCGACGTCCCCGGACGGGATGCGGACGCCGTTTCAGGACATCTACGAGATGCGCCTCGCCGAGGCCAAGCGTCTCTTCGGAAACATCCGAACGGACATGGGCCGGATCTTCCTGCTGCACGGCGCGCCGAACGGCATCCGCAAGATCGACTGCCAGGACATCTACTGGCCGCTCCAGATCTGGTACTACGAGCGGATCGAGGAGCTCCGGTTGTCCAAGGTGCTCCTCCTCTTCTACCAGCAGCTCGGGGTCGGCGACTACCGCCTCTGGACTCCGCTGGACGGGCAGGGCGCGCTGATCGTCGGAAACATCGCGGGCGCTCTGAGCTCGGGCGGAGGGGCGCGGCGCGTCGACGTGACGCGCTGCAGCGAGTACCGCGACGTCATCGCCGCCGTGAACACCGTCGCGGCGAACTTCGGAACGATCGGCGGCATGAAGATGGCCGACGACCTCAGGACGGCCGCCAAGCCCGACGTCGAGGGCGCCGACCGGATCCTCCAGCTGACGACGGACATCCCGGCCGGCGCCGCGGTGCTCCCCATCCAGCGCGTCTTCCGCTTTCCCGAGCTCGTCGGGAGCCGGATGCGGATGGAGCTCGCCGTCCTCCTCGAGCGCGAGTCGCTCACGAAGAAGCAGATCGGCGAGGAGAGCTTCTACGACATCGACCTCGTCGGCGAGGTCGTCCGGGACGGGCGGCTCGTCGACAACTTCCGCTACCGCTTCGACTTTCCGGTCTCGAGCGTGAGCGGGCCGTTCGTGCCGCTCACGATCGAGCGCGAGCTCTACCCCGGCGAGTACCAGCTCCGCGTGAAGGTCCAGGACGCGAACCGAAACGCGGCCGCGCTGATCAAGGAGAGGCTGAAGGTCCCGGACACGCCGGAGGCCGCGATGACGGCGGAGGAAAAAGCGGCGCGCGAGGCCGCGAAGAGAGCCGTCACGGAGCTCGTCGAGAACGCCGGCGCCCCCCGGGGCAGTCTCTCGTTCCTCCCCATCGCGCGCGAGATCGCGACGGGGCTCATCCGTTTCGAGGCGCGGTCGAGCTCCGCCGACGTCTCGTTCGCCGAGTTCTTCCTGAACAACACGCGTGTGGTCACGAAGCGCCGCCCGCCCTTCGCCGCGGACCTCGACCTCGGGGAGCTGCCGCGCAAGCACGTGGTCAAGGTGATCGGCTACTCGAAGGACGGGCAGGCGATCGCGCAGGACGAGATGATCCTGAACGAGGGGCGCGAGGCGTTCCGCATCCGGATCACGAGCCCGGCCAAGGGCGCGGCCCTCGTGGGCGCCGTGCGCGTCGTCGCGGATCTCGCGGTGCCCGAAACCAAGCGCCTCGAAAAGGTCGAGTTCTACGTGAACGATCACCGCGCCGCGACGCTGTTCCAGGAGCCGTTCCAGCAGGTCGTCGACGTCCCGAAGAGCGCGGACCTCGGTTTCCTGCGCGTCGTCGCGACCCTCGAGGACGGCCAGTCCACCGAGGACCTCCGGTACTACAACGCGCCGAAGTACCTCTCCGAGGAGAACGTCAAGGCCGTCGAGCTCTACACGTCGGTCCTCGCGAAGGGCAGGCCCGTGACGGGCCTCAAGAAGGAGTCCTTCCAGATCCTCGAGGACGGCGTCCTGCAGGATCTGGACGGATTCGAGATCGTGACGAACCTCCCGCTCTCGCTCGGGATCGCCGTCGACACGTCGGGGTCGATGGAAGAGTCGATCGTCGAGGCGCAGAAGGCGGCGGTGGAGTTCCTCAAGAGCGTCATGACGAAGAAGGACCGCTCGTTCCTCGTCACGTTCGACAACGAGCCGCAGCTCGTCTCGCGCTTCACGACCGACCGCGACAAGCTCGCCCAGGCGCTCGCGGGTCTCCGGGCGCAGGGGTCGACGGCGCTGTGGGACGCGCTCGTGTACGGCCTCTACCAGTATCAGGGGACGAAGGGGAGGAAGGCGTACGTGATCCTGACGGACGGCGAGGATCGCAGCTCGCACTTCACCTTCGACGCCGCGCTCGACTACGCGAAGAAGACGGGCGTGGCGGTTTACTTCATCGGCCTGAAGATCGGCTCGACGCAGATCGACGTGCGCCACAAGCTCGGCAAGATCGCGCGCGAGACGGGCGGCACGGTCTTCTACGTCGACAATGCGAAGGGGCTCGCGCGGATCTACGCCGAGATCAACGAGGAGCTCCGGAGCCAGTACCTGCTCTCGTACGTCCCGCAGAACAAGTCGCTGACGACCCAGTGGCGAAGGGTCGACGTCAAGATGACGCCCTCGAGCCTGACGGCGCGGACCATCTCGGGGTATTACCCTTAGTCAAAGGCCGAAACGCGCGACGGGCACGGGCGCGCCGAAGAGGAAGCCCTGCGCCTGCATGCATCCGTGCGCCATCAGGAACGCGAGCTGCTCCTCGGTCTCGACGCCCTCGGCGATGACGCGCAGGCCGAGGCCCCGCGCCATCTCGAGAATCGCCCTCACGAGCGAAGCGTCCGCGCCCGTCCCGGGCACCGCGGCCACGAAGGTCCGGTCGATCTTGATCGCGTCGAGGGGAAGGCTCTTGAGGTAGGCGAGCGAGGAGTGGCCCGTGCCGAAGTCGTCGAGGACGACGCGGACGCCCATCTCGCGCAGCCGGTTCAGCGTCGAGATCGCCTCCTGGATGTCGCCCATTGCGACGCTTTCGGTGATCTCGAGCTCGAGCCGGTCCGGCGGGAGGCCCGAGGCCCGGAGCGCGTCCTCGACGGTCTTCACGAGGCCGCCGCGGTGGAACTGCCGCGCCGAGAGGTTGACCGCCACGAACCACGAGCTTCCGGATCTGGACGGGAACTTCACCGCCTGCGCGCAGGCCTCGTGCAGGATCCACTCGCCCATCGGGACGATCAGGCGCGTGTCCTCCGCGAGCGGGATGAAGGAGTCGGGCGCGAGAAGGCCGCGCTGCGGGTGCTGCCAGCGCACGAGCGCCTCCGCGCCGACGATCGCGCGCGACGGGAGCAGGACCTCGGGCTGGAAGTAGAGGACGAACTCCCGGTTGTCGACGGCGCGCCTGAGGCCGGACTCGAGGGCGAGCCGCTCGCGGATGGCCGCGTTGAGGGCCGGCGTGCAGAGCTGGAAGTTGTTCCGGCCGCGCTCCTTGGCGCGGTAGAGCGCGATGTCCGCGTTGCGCAGGAGCGCGTCCGTGTCCGTGCCGTCGTCGGGGTAGAGGCTGATCCCGACGCTCGTCGTCATCGAGATGCGCTGCGCCTCCACGAAGAGGGGCGCGGCGACGGCGTCGAGGATCTTGCGGGCGAGGGGCGCGACGTTCTCCTTCTCGACGGTCGCGAGCAGGAGCACGAACTCGTCGCCTCCGACGCGCGCGACCGTGTCGCCGGCGCGCACGCAGCCGCGCAGGCGCGCGCCGACCTGGCGGAGGACCTCGTCGCCGACGCCGTGGCCCATCGTGTCGTTCACGAGCTTGAAGCGGTCGAGGTCGAGGAACAGGACCGCGAGCTTCGAGCCGGAGCGCTGCGCCTGTGCGAGCGCGAGCTCGATGTGGTCCTGGAGGCACTTGCGGTTCGGCAATCCCGTGAGTGCGTCGTGGTACGCGAGGTGCTCGATCTCCTCCTCGGCCCGCTTGCGGTCCGTGATGTCGACGCACGTGCCCTCGATCACGGGCTCGCGGCCGGGCTCCTCGACGATCGCGCAGCTTTCGAGGGTCCACATCGGTTCGCCGCCGCGGCGCCGGGCGAGGCGCTCGCGGTTCAAGAACACCCGCTCCTCGAGGAGCCGGCGGATCCACAGCTCACGGTCCTTGTCTTCCGGGTGGAACTCCTGGGCCGGCGTGTCGAGGACGTCCGCGGTCGACGCGTACCCGAACATGCGCGCGAAGCTCTCGTTGCACTCGAGCATCCGCCCGTCGAACGTGGACCGGAAGAACCCGGCCGGGTTGCGCTCGTAGAGGCTCCGGAATCGCCGCTCGGAGGCCCGGAGCCCCTCCTCGGCGCGGACGCGGGCCGTCGCGTCGCGGAAGCTCCAGACGCGTCCGACGGGCTGGCCGTCGAGGCGCTGCGGGAGCGAGTACCGCTCGACGATTCTCCCGTCCCGGAAGCGCAGGATGTCGAAGCTCTCCGCGTCCGGGTGCTCGTACAGCTCCCGCACCTTCGCGAGAAACTCCTGCGGTTTGGCGAGCTGGCCGAGGACGTGCGAGAGGACGCGCTGGTCGTCCCGCGACGCGAGGATGTCCTCCGGGATCGCCCACAGCTCGGCGAAGCGGCGGTTGTACGAGACGATCCGGCTCTTGAGGTCGACGACGAGGATGCCGTCCGCGGTGGACTCGAGCGTGGACTCGAGGAGGGACAGCGAACGCCGGAGCGAGGCGTCCGCGTGCTTGCGCGCGAGCGCGGCGGCGATGTGCTGCGAGGCGTCCGTGAGGAGGCTCGTCTCGCGCTCGCCGAACCGCGTCGCGCGGCTGTAGCTCTGGACGACGAGCGCGCCGAAGATCCGTCCGCCCGATTTCAGCGGCACGCCGATCCAGTCGAGCGAGGGCGCGCCGATCTCCTCCACCTCGCCCCGGTTGACGAGCTCGGAGAAGAGCTCCGGGGAGGCGAGAAGCGGCCGTCCGGTGCGGATCACGTACTCCGTGAGGCCGCGGCCGAGCGGCTTGGCGGCCGGAGCCGGGTCGAACTCGTCGACGAAGTACGGGAAGCGCAGGAGCCGCTCGTCGGCGTCCCAGAGCGCGATGTAGAAGTTGCGGGCGTCGATGAGGTTCCCGATGAGGCGGTGGACGGCGGCGTAGAACTCTCCGAGGTCGCGGGCTTCGTCCGCGGCCTCCGCCACGCGCGCCCGGGTCTCCTGCAGGGCGGCCGCGCGCTTGCGCTCGAGGGCGCTCGCGAGAACCTGGGCGAAGAGGGGAAGGGGCCGCACGGTCTCCTCGCTCCAGCCGGCCTCCCTGCGGATCGTCACGAAGGTCACGACGCCGAGGAGGTGCTGCGAGGCCCGCACCGGCACGAAGACGAAGGACTGGACGCCGAGCGCCTCGGCGAACGCGCGCTCGGCGGCCGCTTCGGGCGGAAGCTCCGCGACCCGCGGCACGTCGACGATCTCGTGTCTCCTCATCCGGCCGACGGACCACGGAAGGTCGGCGACCCGCGGGGCGTCGGGCGGAGGGCCCTTCGCTCCGGTGGTGCGCCACTGCGAAGCCGGGGCGAATCGCTCGCCGTCCTCGCTCAGGAGCCAGAGCGTGACCGCGTCCGCCCCGAGGAACTGCCCGAAGGACTCGAGCGCGCGCTGGATCTGGGCGTCGATCTCGTTCGCGGTCGCGCGGACGAACGCGTTCGAGGTCTCGAGGACGAGGTCCGCGAGGGCCGTGCCCCTCTCGAGGGCGGCCTCGGCGGCCGCGAGGCGGGCGGCGGGGGCGAGGGAGGGGGACGATCCGCTCCGCCCGCGACGCGAGCCCGCATCACCCTTGTGCGCCATCCGCGGATTATGGGCCACTCGGGCGCGCCGGAGCTCCTCGGCTAAGCTCGCAACCGTGGCGCCGCGCATCGTCCTCGCGTCCTCCTCGCCCCGGCGGCGGGAGATCCTCTCCGCCCTCGGCCTGACGTTCGAAACCCGGCCGGCCGACGTCGACGAGTCTCTCCGGGACGGCGAGCCCGCCTTCGAGGCGGCCGAGCGGCTCGCGAGGGAGAAGGCGTCCGCCGTCGCGGGCGGGGCTCCCGGCGCGCTCATCGTTGCGGCGGACACGCTCGTCGTCCTCGACGGCGAGGCGCTCGGCAAGCCGAAGGACCGTGCCGACGCGCGGCGCACGCTCTCGCGGCTCGCGGGCCGCGCCCACGAGGTCGTCACCGGCGTCGCTCTCGCCCGGGACGGCCGGCTCGTCTCGGGCCGGGACGTCACGCGCGTTCACTTCGCCCCGATGACGCCGGGCGAGGTGGACGCCTACGTGGCCAGCGGCGAGCCGGATGATCGCGCCGGTTCGTACGCGATCCAGGGGATCGGCGGCCTCTTCGTCGCGCGCGTCGAGGGCAGCCCCTCCAACGTCGTGGGCCTCCCGGTGCGCCTGCTCTACACGCTCGCGGCGGAGCTCGGGGTGGACCTCAAACCCTGAGGACGGGCATCTCGCCGGAGGTGTCCCGCGCCGCCTGCCGCGACATGTGGAGGACGGCCGGGAATGCGAGCCCGGGACCCAGCACGCCGGCGCCGACGCGCACCTTGACCCTCTGGGGGAGCGGTCCCTTTCCCTCGCGCCACGGGCGGAACGTCTCGGCGAGGCGCGCGACCTTCAGCTTGCAGCCGTCGAGGTTCGCCTCGACGAGGAGCGCGAGAAACTCGTCCTCTTCCCAGCGGAAGAGGTAGTCCGTCATCCGGAGGTTCGCGAAAAGCGTGCTCGCGACCGTCCGGACGGCGTCGTCCACGACCGGGACGGGCGCCGCGCACGTGACGTCGCTCCAGTTCGCGAGGACGATCGACAGCACGGAGAGGACCGAGCCGTGCCGTCGCGAGCGCTCGACCTCCCGGTCGACGATCTCGTCGAAGAACGCGCGCGTGTAAGCCCCCGACTGCGGGTCGCGGATCGGAAACGACGTGCTCAGTCCGGCCTCCGTTTTTCCGAGTCTATCGCGACGCGCGGCCGTCTGTCGTACGCTCTCCGGCGCATGAGCGATCTCCCCGAGACCCTGCCCCTCCGCGACTTCGTCGCAGCGGCCCGGGGCGCCGTCCCGGCCGACCTCGTCCTCAGGAACGCCCGCGTCGTGAACGTCCTGACGGGCGAGATCCACGACGGGACCGTTGGCGTGAAGGGAGACCGCATCCTCGGCTTCGGCGACTACCGCACGGAGCGCCCCGGCGACACTGTCGACCTCCGCGGCGCCTACGTCGCCCCCGCGCTCTGGGACGCGCACCTCCACATCGAGTCCACGATGACGACGCCGGGCACGTTCGCGCGTCACGCCGCGGTTCACGGGACCGCGGCGGCCGTCACGGACCCGCACGAGATCGCGAACGTGCGGGGCGTCGCGGGCATTCGCGACTTTCTGGCGGCGGCGGCGGGCCTCCCGGTGGACGTCTTCGTCATGCTTCCGTCGTGCGTCCCCTCGACGCACCTCGAGACGGCCGGGGCCGCGCTCTCGGCGGACGACCTCGCGCCGCTCTACGCCCTGCCGAACGTGCTCGGCCTCGCCGAGCTCATGAACGTCCCCGGCTTTCTCTTCGGCGACCCCGCCGTCGTCGCGAAGGTGGAGGACGCGCGGAGACGGCGCGTGCCGATCGACGGCCACTCCCCGCTCCTCTCCGGCCTCGACCTGAACGCGTACGTCGGCGCCGGCATCCGCTCGGACCACGAGTGCCTCTCGCGCGCCGAGGCGCACGAGAAGGTGCGACGCGGGATGGACATCTGGATCCGCGAGGGCACGGCCGCGAAGAACCTCGACGAACTGCTGCCGCTCGTCACCGCCGCGAACTCCGAGCGTTTCGCGTTCGCGACGGACGACCGGCACCCGTGGGACCTGCTCCGGCACGGCCACCTCGACCATCACGTGAGGCGCGCGATCGCGCTCGGGCTCGACCCCGTCCTCGCCCTGCGCCTCGCGTCGTGGTCCTGCGCCCGGCACTACGGCTTCACGGACCGCGGCGCCGTCGCGCCCGGCTTCCGGGCCGACCTCCTCACGTTCGAGCGGCTGGACGACTTCCGGCCGGACCTCGTGGTCTTGGGTGGCCGGCGCGTCGCGAAGGGCGGAAAGCTGCTCGTGGACATCCCGGCCGCGCGCATGGAAGAGGGGCCGTCGTTCCGGGTCGAAGGCTTCGACCGTACGCGGCTCAGGGTCGCGGCGGGGGAGGGCGCCTCGCTGCGCGTCATCGAGGTGCGCGCCGGCTCGATCGCGACGGGCGCGTCTTCGCAGCGCGCGGCTCTCGCGGGCGGCGCCGCGGTGCAGGACGTCTCGCGCGATCTCCTGAAGCTGGCCGTGGTCGAGCGGCACCGCGGGACCGGCAACGTGGGCGTCGCGTTCGCGCGCGGCTTCGGCCTGAAGCGCGGCGCGGTGGCCTCGTCCGTCGCGCACGACTCGCACAACGTCGTCGTCGTCGGCGCGGACGACGCGTCGATGGAGACGGCCGTCCGGCGCGTCGCCGAGATCGGCGGCGGGATCGTGGTCGCGGACGGCGCGCAGACTCTCGCCGAGGTCGCGCTGCCGGTCGGCGGCCTCATGTCGAACCTCTCCATGGCCGACGTCGACGCCGCCGAGCGCCGCGCGAACGCGGCCGCCGCGACGCTCGGAGGCACGATGGACCACCCGTTCATGACGCTCGCCTTCCTCGCCCTGCCCGTGATCCCGGAGCTCAAGCTCACGGACAAGGGCCTCGTGGACGTCGCGAAGTTCGACTTCGTGGCGGCCGTGGTCTGAGGCCGGCCCGGTGATCGTCGACTGCGGCATCTACGACGGCGGCGTGCGGCGCGCGGGTACCTTCACGTTCGAAGAGGCCTACGAGGCGTCGAAGAGTCCCGACACCTTCGTGTGGCTCGGCCTGTACGAGCCCACGCCCGACGAATTCGCGTCCGTCAAGACCGCGTTCGAGCTCCACGAGCTGGCGGTCGAGGACGCCCTCAAGGCCCACCAGCGCCCCAAGCTCGAGGTCTACGACGACACGCTCTTCATCGTCGTCAAGACGGCCCGCTACGTGGATTCCGACGAGGTCGTGTCGCTCGGCGAGCTTCTCCTCTTCGCAGGCGCGAACTTCGTCGTCGCCGTCCGGCACGGCGAAGCGAGCCCGCTCGTCGAGACCCGCAGGCGCGTCGAGAAGCGCCCGGAGCTCCTGAAGTGCGGACCGGGCGCCGTGCTCTGGGCCATTCTCGACCACGTCGTGGACGACTACCTTCCGGTGCTGGAGGGCCTCGACCACGACATCGATCAGGTCGAGAACGAGGTCTTCTCGAGCGGGAAGGAGAATCCCGCGGAGCGCATCTACTTCCTCAAGCGCGAAGTCATGGAGTTCCTGCGCGGCGTGCGTCCGCTCCGCGACCCGCTGGACCGGCTCGCGAGCGGAACGCTCACGCTCCTCCACGAGGACATCCGGCCCTACTTCCGCGACGTGAACGACCATCTCGTGCGGGTCGTCGAGCAGCTCGAGGGGGACCGCGACCTTCTGACGAGCATCCTGCAGTCGAACCTGACCCAGGTCTCGATCCTCCAGAACGAGGACATGCGGAAGATCTCGGCGTGGGCGGCGATCCTGGCGGTGCCGACGATGATCGCGGGGATCTACGGCATGAACTTCCAGCACATGCCCGAGCTGAAGTCCCCTTGGGGGTATCCCTTCGCGCTCGGGCTCATGCTGGTCGTCTGCATGGCGCTCCACCGCGCCTTCAAGCGGTCGGGCTGGCTCTAGTCAGCTCTGCGGCGGGCCGCCGCGGAGCCCGCCTCGCATCTGGCGGTGCGCGGCGATCCAGCCGTCCAGCTTCGCCCGCTGCTCGGGCGTGAGCACCGCGTCGATCTCGGCCCGGACGGCCTTCATCTTCGCCTTGGCGGTTTCGCCGTTCGCCCGCACCTTGAGGAACGCGGCGCCGACGACCGCGGGGTCGGGCTTCGCGGCGGACGCGGCCGCCTTCAGGGCCTCGCGATCTGCCTTGGCCTGCTCGCGCAGGGCCGCCCCTTCGTCCTTATGCGAGGCGAAGATCGCCTTGATCTTCTCCTTCTGGGCGTCGGAGAGGTCGAGGGTCGCCATCGCCGCGCGGATGCCCTGGGCCAGCTTGCCGGGCCCGCCGGGAGCGGGCTGGGCGAGGGCGGCCCCGGCCGCGAGCACTCCGGAGAGAACGAGGGCGGAGACACCGAAGAGATTCTTCTGAAAGGGTTTATGAGACATTTGCTGAACCTCCGGGCGGCTTTTCGTCCGCCTCTAGGGTTCAGACGCCGAATGTGGGGTCGGCGTTTACAGATGCCGCCTTCCCCCTCTTACCTTCTAAGAAAGATCCTCTTCAGAATCTCTCGCCGACGAGGACGATCGCGCCCGTCGGAGCCGGGACGCCGCCCTTCGGCTCGACCGAGACGGCGAACTTCAAGGGCCGGTCGTCGAACGACTCCTGCTTCGAGATGGGGATCACCGTCGCCCCGTCGCTCTTGGCGTCGAACGTCCCGGCCGGGACGGGCTGGTCACCCACGAACGCCCACAGCTCGTAGCTCTTCTCGAGCGGCAGGGGAGGCAGGCCGGACACCCAGAGAATTCCCTGCTTCGTCCCGGGGTTCCAGAGCAGCTTGGCGCGGGCGGCCGGGTTTCCCTCGAGCCCCTTCAGGAGCGCGACCTGCACCCGCGGGTCCTTCAGCCAGGAAATTTCCTGCGACGTCAGGGAGATCTGCCGGTCGCGCTCCTTGACCATCGTCTCGAGGCGGGCGACGTTTTCGCGCGTCGCCGCGAGGTCGGCGCGCGTCGCGTACCAGAGGGCCCCGAACGCGGCCGCGAGCATGAACGACGCGGCGACGCCGAGCGCCCAGATCATCGTGGCGAGGCCGCGGTCCGGCCCGGCCTCGGCGATCGCGATTGCGGCCGCTTCGGCGCCGGGCCCCCGGATCTCCCACAGGACGCGGTCCCGGACCTCCGCGGGCGGCGCGATCTTCGCGCCCGTGTCGAGCGCGTCGAGCTCGGCCTCGAGAGCCTCGGCCTGGAAGGCGGCCTCTTCCGCGGCGCGGAGGGCGCGCCTCTGCTCGTCAGCCACGGCTGGTTTCCTTCTGCGCGTTCGCGGCGATCGTGCGCATCTTCGAGAGGCCCGAGCGCGTCCGGCTCTTCACGGTCCCGAGCGGTTCGGCGAGACGCGCGGCGATCTCCTCCTGCGTGAGGCCTTCGAAGTAGGCGAGGCGGAGGACGGCCTGCTCCTTCTCGTTCAGCTGGGCGAGCGCGCGCTCGACGAAGTCGCGCACGTCGGCAGCCTCGGTCTCGTCGGCGGCGCCGGCGACCTGCTCGAGGATGGGTGTGTCCGCCGCCGTGATCCTCTTGTCGAACGACCGGCGGCTCCGCCAGCGGTCGAGCGCCCGGCTGCGCGCGATCGTGAACAGCCAGCCCCGCACGGACGCGCGGGCGCCGTCGAAGCGGCGCGCGTCGCGCCAGGCCTGGACGAAAGTCTCCTGCAGCACGTCTTCGGCGTCCCTCGCGTCCTTCAGGATACGGACACAGAAGCCGAAAAGGACCGGTGCGTGGAGATCGTAGAACGCGGCGAACGCCTCGCGGTCGCCCGCGACGATACGCGCGAAGAGGTCGTCAGCCGCCGCGTCCACGCCCCGGCAGACTGACGGGGCCGCCGGGGACTGTCAAGCGGGGCGGCCGGATCGGCATTTGACGCCCTTGCCGCGCCCCGCTACCTTGCACGCCGAGGCGCGCTGCGCGCGCCCGGAGCACGCATGACACGCAAGCAATCCGCCGCCTCCGGCGGCCAGCCGCCCCTGCCGTTCGACGCGGAGGTCGCCCTTCCGGAGGAAGCCCGGCGGCGGTACCTGAACTACGCCCTGTCCGTCATCACCTCGCGCGCGCTGCCCGACGTCCGCGACGGCCTCAAGCCCGTCCAGCGCCGGATCCTCTTCGCGATGTTCCAGAACCTGCACCTGATGCCGGACGCGAAGTTCAAGAAGTCCGCGTCGGTCGTCGGCGACGTGATCGGCAAGTACCACCCGCACGGCGACGTCGCGATCTACGACGCGATGGTCCGCATGGCGCAGCCCTTCTCGCTGCGCGCCCCGCTCGTCGACGGCCACGGCAACTTCGGTTCGCTGGACGGCGACTCGGCCGCGGCGTACCGGTACACCGAGGCGCGCCTCAAGCCGCTCGCCATCGAGCTCCTCTCGGAGATCCGCAAGAAGACGGTCGACTGGCGCCCGAACTTCGACGGCGTCCACTTCGAGCCGGTCGTCCTCCCGGCGCGCTTCCCGAACCTCCTCGTGAACGGCGCGAGCGGCATCGCGGTCGGCATGGCGACGTCGATTCCTCCGCACAACCCGGTCGAGGTGCTCGACGCTGCGATCGCGGCCGTCGACGACCCGGACGCGGACCCGCTCAAGCACATCAAGGGCCCGGATTTCCCGACGGGCGGGCTCCTCCTCGGGGGCAAGCGCGAGATGCGCGCGATCTACGAGACGGGCCAGGGCACGCTCAAGCTGCGGGCCGAGTGGGAGGTCGAGGAGGGAGCGCGCGGCGCGCAGACCATCGTCGTCACGTCGATCCCGTACGCGCAGGAGAAGGCCTCCCTCGTCTCGAAGATCGCGGACGTCATCATCGAGCGGCGGCTTCCGGTCCTCGTGGACGTGCGCGACGAGTCGACGGACGACGTGCGCATCGTCCTCGAGATCAAGCGCGACACGGATCCGGCGCTCGTCATGACGTACCTCTACAAGCACACGCCGCTCGAGACGACGGTCCCGATCAACCTCACGTGCCTCGTCCCGGGCCCGAACCCGGACGTCGGCGAGCCCGCGCGCCTCTCGCTCAAGGCGATGCTGCGCCACTTCCTCGACTTCCGGCTCGAGACCGTGAGGCGCCGTTTCACGTTCGACCTCGAGGAGCTGCGCCGCCGCATCCACCTCCTCGAAGGCTTCGTGATCATCTACGACGCGCTCGACGAGGCGATCCGGATCATCCGCAAGTCGGACGGCAAGGCGGACGCGGCCGGGAAGCTCATGAAGCGCTTCGGCCTCGACGAGGAGCAGGTCGAGGCGATCCTCGAGACGAAGCTCTACAAGCTCGCGCGCCTCGAGATCGACGCGATCCGCGCCGAGCTGAAGGAGAAGCTCGCGGAGGCCGCGATCATCGAGGCGATCCTCAAGTCGCCGAAGAAGCTCTGGAACGAGGTCCGGGGCGAGCTCGGCGAGGTCCGCGAGGCCCTCGCGGGGGAGAAGCGCCGCACGAAGGTGCTCGCGAGCGTGGACGAGCCTGAATACGACGCCGAGGCGTTCATCCAGCACGAGGACACGTACGCCGTCGTCACGGTCGACGGGTGGCTCAAGCGCCTCGGCCAGCTGAAAGACCCGAAGGCGACACGCCTGCGGGAGGGCGACGAGGTCCTCGCCGTGCTCCAGGGCTCGACGAAGGAGCTCGGCGTCCTCTTCTCGAACCACGGCGCCGCGTACGTTCTCCACCTGAACGACGTACCTCCTTCCACCGGCTACGGCGAGCCCGTCCAGAAGCTCTTCAAGTTCGGGGACGGCGAGCGCGTCGTCGCGGCGATGTCCCTCGACCCGCGCATCACGCGGCCGAAGAACGCCGTGCTCCTCGCCGTCACCCGGCGCGGGCTCGTCTTCCGCTTCTCGGTCGACCCGTTCCGCGAGGTGACGACGCGCGCCGGCCGGCGCTTCGCGCGGCCCGCCAAGGGCGACGAGGTCGCGCACGTCTTCGTCTGCCTCGAGAAGGACCTCGTCGCGCTCGCGTCCGAGAAGGGGCGGGCGATCCTCTTCGCGGCGTCCGAGGTCCCGGTCCTCGCGGGGCCGGGCAAGGGCGTCCTCGGCTTCAAGCTCGCGCCGGACGACAGGCTCGTGGGCGCGGCGCTCTTCGGCGAGGACGAGAAGCGCGCGACGCTGACGCTCGTGAACGGAAAGGGCACCGAGCACACGATCACGAAGCGCTACACGCCGGTCTCGCGCGGCGGGAAGGGCTTCGAGCTCATCAAGCGCGACCGGCTCGTGAAGTCGCTCGCGCCGGAGATCGAGCTCCTCTCGTTCGGCTGAGACGGAATCGCAAAAAGATAAGATGAAGAGGGAGAGGATTTCTATGAAAGTGAATAAAGCAGGGAAATCGGCCGTCGCTTCGAGGGGTTTGCTCGCCGCATGCGGGGGTGTCGCCCTCTTCACCTTCATAGGCTCCTCTTCTTCCGCGGCCCCCGTCGAGCTGCCGCGGCCGAGCCCGGCCGCGTCCGTATTCGAGAAGATCGGGACCGCGAAGCTCACCGTCACGTATTCGCGCCCCGCCGTGAAGGGCCGCGAGGTCTGGGGCGGGCTCGTTCCGTACGGCCAGGTCTGGCGCCTCGGCGCGAACGACGCCACGACGCTCGAGATCTCGGAGGCCTGCAAGCTGGCGGGTCACGAGCTTCCCGCCGGCTCGTACGCGCTCTTCGCGATCCCGGCGAAGGACAAGTGGACGATCGTCGTGAACTCCCAGGCGAAGCAGTGGGGCGCGTACTTCCGCGACCCGAAGAAGGACGTCTTCTCGTTTGACGTGACGCCCTCCGCCGGGCCGCACCAGGAGTGGCTGGAATACCGGATCCACCCGGATTCCGCGCGCGTCGTGCGGGTCGAGATGGCGTGGGAGAAGCTCCGGATCTCGTTCTCCGTCGAGGTGGACGTGAACGGGATCGTCTGGAAGAACCTCGACGCGGCACGCGCGGCCGCCGGGCCGAAGGAGCACACGGACTTCTACCAGTCGGCGCGCTTCTCCCGCGAGACGGGCGAGCGCAAGGCCGAGGCGATGGGCTGGCTGGACGAGGGCATGAAGCGCGGCGACAGCTTCTGGATGGACGAGCTCAAGGGCGATCTCCTCGCAGACGAGGGGAAATACGCCGAGGCGGCGCCGCACCTGGAGAAGGCCATCGAGGGCTCGAAGAAGGCCGGCGCGCCCGAGGAGTGGCGCGACGGCGCGCGGAGGAAGCTCGCCGAGTGGGCCGCGAAGGGAAAGCCGAAGACCTGATGGACGTCGTCCTCGCCGAGAAGTACGGCTTCTGCGCCGGCGTGCGCGTCGCGGACAAGCTCGTCCGCCTCGCGGCGCAGCGCGGTGAGACAGGCGCGATCCTCGGCCAGGTCGTCCACAACGAGAGCGTCGAGTCCGAGATGGCGGGTCTCGGCTTCCCGACGGTCCACGCGCTCGAAGACGCACGGGAGCACGCCGGCCGGATCGTCTTCTCGGCGCACGGCGTCGCGCCGTCCGTGCGCGCGCGCGCCGCGGCGCTCGGTCTCGCGGCCATCGACACGACGTGCAAGTTCGTGACCGACATCCACAAGGAGATCGACCGCTCGCTCGCGGAGGGCGCCTTCCTCGCGATCCTCGGGCAGGCCGACCACCGCGAGGTCGTCGGGTACACGAAGGACCTCGACCCGGCCCGGTACCGGGTGTTCTACAAGCTCGAGGACGTGAAGGCGTTCGACTGGTCGCGCGTCTCCACGGTCAAGATCGTCTTCCAGACGACGATCAACTCGGAGACGTTCGCCGAGCACGTGGCCGAGATCCGCCGGCGCGTCGCCGACACGCGCACCGCGGACACTATCTGCTACGCGACGAAGGAGAATCAGGACGCGCTCCGCGTGCTCTGCGACGACCCCACGATCGACGCGATCGTCGTGATCGGCGGCAAGCACAGCAAGAACACGAAGGAGCTCGCCCACATCGCCGCGGAGAAGAAGCCGACGTTCCTCGTCGGCACCGCCGCCGAGCTCGACCCCGCGAAGCTCGCGGGGTCGAAAAAGGTCGGCGTCTCCGCGGGAGCCTCGACGCCGGACTACGACGTCGAGGCGGTCGTCGCGAAGCTGAAGTCGATCTAACGCCGCTTCGGGTGCCACCCGTCGTCGCCGTCGGGGGGCTTCGGAGTCGGGACGGGCGTCCTCGTCGCGCGCCGCGTCGGCGTGGGTGTCGGAACGACCGTGGGCGTCGCGGTCGGCGGCACTCGGGTCGGCGTCGCTGTCGGGACCGGGCGTCGAACCGGGCGTCGCGGATGGCGTCTGGCGCGGAGTGGGCGTCGCCGCGGGCGGATTGCCCTCCCCGGACGGTCCGTTGTGGCACGTGTAGCAGCCCACGAGCGCGCCGGCCGCGAGCTTCACCGTTCCGTGCTCCGTGCTGAACGTCCGGTCCGTGAAGGCGCGCGAGAGGACCGTGCCCCGGTCGTCCTTGCCGTGACACGCGCGGCAGGACGCGAGGTTGGATTTCGCGGCGCCCTCGTGCCCCTTCACCCAGCTCTGGCCGAGCGGGTGCAGGCCGTGCGGCCCGCCGTTCGTCGTCGAGGGGACGGACGCGTTGTGGCACGTGGAGCACTCCGACAGCGTGCCCGCGTGGCCTTGCAGGGCGATGCTCTGGAGGTTGTCGTTCGCGTGCGAGGACGGGTACTCGGCGTGAGTCGCGCCGTGGCACGCGGAGCACTGCAACCCGCCGTGCCCCTTCGAGAACCGGTAGAGCGAGAGGCCCGCGCCTGGCGTGTCGGCGTTCGTCGCGAAGACCGTGCTCGCCGGAGCGCGCGGGTTGCCGTGCACGTCGAAGACCGACGTGTAGCGGATCTGGCCGTCGTTCACGGTCGCGGTCCCCGCGTGGCATTGCTGGCAGGACGGCTCCTGGAGCCAGCCCGTGCGGCCGGCGGCGCCCACGGCGCTCATCCCGCCGTGGCAGCTCTGGCACTGCATGAGCATCGATCCGTCCGAGGCGACGGCGGCGCCCATCGCGCCGCGCAGGCACTTCGTCTCGGAGCCCGGGTGGCAGCGGTAGCACGCCGAGCGGTTCGCGACGGAGTCGAGCGCGAGGCCGTTCGTCGGGTCGAGGACGCGCGCGTGGCGCGCGTGCATCGCCTGCGTGAGCGGCGGGATCCCGGCCCGGCCGCTGCCCGCCAGCGCCTCGGAGCCGTGGCAGGACGCGCAGAGGATCGACTTGCCGCCGGCCACCGTGGCCGAGAGACCGGCCGGGTTGAAGCCGAGGGCCGCAAGGGCCGCCGCGTACGCCGCGTTCGACGCGTTCATGTCGTCGTGGAGCCGCAGGATGTTGAGGCGGTAATCGCGCTGGGGGTTCGCGTCATGGATCCAGCCGCCGTACGGACGCGCGGCGGGGCCTGACGCCGAGGAATGGCACGAGCTGCAGTCCATCTCGTCGGAGACCGGGAGGACGATGTTCGTCGACGCGAGTACCGCGCCGGCCGGGCTCTTCGCCGTGACCTTCATGAGCGGGTAGAAGTTCTTCTTGCCGGCGTCGTCGTACGGCGTGATCGGGATGCCCTCTGCGATCCACCACTGGAGCGCCGGATCCCAGCCCATCGGCTGGGCGGCGTTCGCCGAGCCGGGCATCTTCTTTCCGAGGAGACCCGTGTCGGCGGCCGGGGAGGCCTTGAAGAGGCTTTGGACGTTGCCCCAGAAGTTCGTCTTCCCGATCGAGGTCCGGTTGATGGACCCGGTGGGGTCGGCGACCGCCTCGTACGTGAGGACGGCCCGGGCGGGGTCCGTCACGCGCTTGCCCGAGGCGTCGACGACCTGCGCCTGGATCGTGTTGTACGGCGGAAGGATCGCGAAGACCCCGAAATCCGCGTCCATGCAATGCATTCCGAGGTTGTTCCAGGCCACGACCGTCCAGCCCGTGGGGCCCGCGGCCCCGCCGGGCCGGAGCGCGAGAAGGAGGCCCGCTGCCGCGCCGAGGAGGAGTATTGAATACTTTTTAGTCATATAGTCTCCTTTTCGATGTGGCTCGGCCGGTACCCGTTGTCGTGGATAGCCGCAGGACTCGGCGGGGAGTGAACAAACCCCCGATTGCCTAACGTTGCGACGACGTCTCGCTGATGCAGCTGTACTAGAGGGCGATTTCGAGCGTCACGGGGGCAGATAATTCTCCTTGATGGAGACCCCGGTGATCCCCGCGCTCGACGCCCAGGAGGGCCTCGGCTTCGGGCCGCTCGAGACGGTGTTCGAGGCCCTGGGCCGCGCGCTCATCGTCCTCGACGCGGAGTTCCGGATCATCCGCGCGAGTCACACGCTCGACGAGATCGCGGGCAAGGGAATCGTCGAATCCGCGATCGGCCAGCCCATCGAGGAGCTCGTCGGCGCGAAGCTGTTCGGCCCCGCGGACACGCTTCGCGAGGCGCTCACGAGCGGCCGGCGCGAGGAGGGTCGGCGGGCCGTCCTCCGCTGCGGCGCCAAGAGCGCCCGCCTCGTCTCTCTCACGGCGGCCGTCGTCCCGCTCCACGTCTCGAACCACTGCGACCCGCGGGCGCGCTACCTCGTCGTCGTCCGCCCGGCCGAGGACGAGGACTCGCTCCTCCAGAGCATGATCGCGTCGCACGGCCTCGTCGCGCGCTCGCCCGCGATGCTCAAGATCGTCCACCTCGTCGAGTCGCTCCACCGGAGCAACGCGACGGTCCTCATCACGGGGGAGAGCGGGACGGGCAAGGAAGTCATCGCCCGCGCGCTCCATTCGAGCTCGCTCCAGAGCTCGGGGCCGTTCGTCGCCGTGAACTGCGGGGCCCTTCCCGCGGACCTTCTCGAGAGCGAGCTCTTCGGGCACGTGAAGGGCGCGTTCACGGGCGCGGTCCGCGACCGCGTCGGCCGGTTCGATCTCGCGCGCGGCGGGACGATCTTCCTCGACGAGGTCGGCGACATCCCGCTCCACCTGCAGGTCAAGCTCCTGCGCGTCCTGCAGGAGCGGCAGTTCGAGCGCGTCGGGGAGAGCCGGACGCGGCCGATGGAGGCGCGAATCATCGCGGCGACGAACCAGGACCTTCACGGCGCGATCCAGACGGGCCGTTTCCGCGACGATCTCTACTACCGGCTGCGCGTCGTGCCGATCCACATCCCGCCGCTCCGCGAGCGGCCCGAGGACGTCGCCCTCATCGCCCAGCACCAGCTCGCGCACATCGGCGGACGCGCGGGCCGCGCGCTCCAGCTCTCGCCCGACACGCTCGAGGCGCTCAAGACCTACCCCTGGCCCGGCAACGTGCGCGAGCTCGAGAACGCGCTCGAATACGCGGTGGCTCTCTGCACGGGCCAGACGATCCAGATCGAGGACCTGCCCGAGGAGATCCGCTCCGGTGGAGCCGCGGCAGAACCGCCGCGCCCGGCGGCTCCCGCCTCGGCGCCCGTGAGGGCGGCGGACGCCGCCGTCGATCCCGAGCGCGCGCAGATCGTCGAGGCACTCGAGAGCGCTCACTGGAACCGCCAGAAGGCGGCCGAGGCCCTTCGCCTCTCCCGCTCGACGCTCTGGAGGCGGATGCGCGACCTGGGCATCGAGTGAGCTCGCGCCGCGACTTCCTCGGTCAGCTCTGGGTGTGGACGGGCGCCGCGCTCGCGACCGCCTCCGGTTTCGTCCTCTTTCGCACATTGAGGTCCGCGGCGCCGCCGTTTCGTGAGGTCGCTCTGGACGCGGCGGTGGTCGCGCGGGCGGTCGCCTCCGGCGGCGCGGCCGTGGGCGAGATCTTCGTGGCGGGAACCGCCGAAGCCCCCGTCGCGGTCTCCCTGGCATGCACGCATCTCGGCTGCCGCGTCGCGGGCGCGCCCGGCGGATTCGCGTGCCCGTGCCACGGCAGCCGCTACGACGAGGCCGGCGCGCCCGTCGCGGGACCCGCGCGCGCGGCCCTCGCGCGCGTGCCGCTGGTGAAGCGCGGGGAATCGTGGATCGCCCGGCTCTGACGGACGCGCCTGCTCCGCGCGCGGGTCCGCCGTCCGGCGGCTTCGGGCGGCTCTCCTTCGGTTTCCTCGCCGTGAGCGTCGTCTCCGGCGTTCTTCTCGTGCCTTTTTATTCGCCCGCCGGGGCGTGGGAGAGCCTCGAGAAGATCCAGGGCGGCCTCGCGTGGGGGTTCTTCCTCCGGGCTCTTCACGCGTACTCGAGCTTCGCCGTCCTCGTGACGATGGCCCTGCACGTCGTGCAGGTCCTCGCGGCGAAGACCGAGCGCCAGCTCCCGTCCGGCGTCTGGTGGCGGTCGGTGGTTCTTCTGCCCGTCACGGTGGCGGCGCTTCTCGGCGGCTTCGTCCTGCGCGGTGACGCGGAAGCCGTAGCCGCCCTCTCGATCTGGCGGCGCATCCTCGATTCGCTCCCGCTCGCGGGCGCCGAGATCGCGCGCCTCTTCCTCGGATCGGTCCCCGGCGACCTCGGCCCCGCGGCCCTGCACCACGCCGGAACCCTCACGCTCCTCCTCTGGTTCTTCACCGCCGAGCACGCCGGGCGCCTGTTGCCCGACGCGCGCGGGACGGTCCTCGCGGCCCTCGTCTCCGTCGCCCTTGCCGGAGTCGTGCCGCTTCCGCTCGGGGCGCCGCCGTCGGCGTCGCCCGCGCACCTCCTCGGCCCGTGGTCGCTCCTCGGGCTGCAGGGCGCGCTCGAGGTCCTGCCGCCGGCGTCGGGATGGGTTCTTCCGCTCGCGGCGGTCCTCGTCCTCGGCCTCGTCCGCCACGCGGAGGGCCGTGCGCGCCGGGCCCTCCTCGCCGTGCTCGGGGCGTGGGGAGCCGCCTACGCGGCCTTCACGGTCCGCGTCCTGCTCGCAGCGAGGGGTTGATGTTCCGGACGTTCGCTTTCGTCGCGGCCCTCTGCGCGGCGCTGCTCGGTCTCCTCGCCGCGTTCAGCCGGGAGGCGCGACGCGCATCGGCTCTCGGGCGGGGGTCGGACCGCGCCGGCGGCCGCGTCGAACGCTGTGTCACGTGCCACACGAAAGAGACCGAGGATCCCGGCGGCGCGCACGCGCGCGCCGCGCTCGGCTGCGCGTCCTGCCACCTCGGCAACGCGCTCGCGTTCTCGAAGGAGCGCGCGCACGAGGGGCTCGAGAGGGAGCCCGGCGCGCTGTCGACGGTCGCGCTCACGTGCGGTCGCCCGGATTGCCATGCCCGCGAGGCGGCGCGCATTGCGACGTCGCCGATGACGCGGAACGCCGGGATGGTGGCTGTGGACCGCTTCGCGTTCGGGGAGATCGCGGAGCCCGACGGGACTCGCACGATCGCGGAGGTGCTCGCGGTGGCGCATCCGACACTCGCGGAGAGCCACCTCCGGAAGCTCTGCGCGGGCTGCCACCTCGGAACGCGGCGTACGAACCGCGACGACCTGATAGACGGCAACGGCTCCGGCTGCGCGGCCTGCCATGTGGCGCGGAAGCTCGACGACAAGCCGCGCCCGCATCCGCCCGTCGACTCGAAGATCACGGACGACCGCTGCTTCGGCTGCCACAGCGGAAGCGCGCGGATCGCGCTCAGCTATCAGGGGCTCGTCGAAGTCGAGAAGAACGCTCCGCTCGCTCACGCCGCCTCCGACGTCCATCAGGCCGCTGGCATGGCTTGTATCGACTGCCACCTCCACACGGACCTGATGGGCGACGGCACCGCTCGCACGCACAAGGAGGACCAGGTCGAGATCACGTGCGAGGCGTGCCACGGGCCGGTGCGGGCGGGCGGCGAGGTCGCATGGCGCGACGTGAAAGACGAAATCAGCAGGGAGATTCTGGCTAGAGAGAAGAGAAGAGAAGAGGAAGATTTGCTCAGAAAGGGGAAGAGGGGAGACCGCGGCGCGCCCTCGCCCGACGCTCCGGCCCGGCTCGGGAAGCGAGGCACTCCCCTCCTCAACCTTCTAAGAAAATCTTCCTCTTCCTCTTCCTCTTCCTCTCCCTCTTCTTCCTCTTCTCCTTCTTCCTGGGTTCTCGTCCGAAAGCTCGACGGCGTCGAGCTGCCCGTGAGGCAGACGCCGCGGGACCGCAACCACACGCTGCACGGGCACGAGCGGCTCTCCTGCAGCTCGTGCCACGCCGCGTGGGTGCCGACGTGCGACTCGTGCCACACGTCGTACTCCGCATCCGGCTCGTGGTGGGACTTCGGGGCCGGCCGGGAGACGCCGGGCGGCTGGACGGAGAAGTCGGGTCCGTTCGCCGCTGCGCCGCCCCTCCTCGGCGCGCGCGCCGACGGAAAGATCGTGCCCGCGCAGTACGGGATGGTCCTCACGATCGACGCGACGGCGGCGGGCGGTGCGAAGACCTCGCGCCGGCTCCTTGCTCCTGCCGAGCCGCACACGACGGGAAAGAAGGCGCGCACGTGCGAGAGCTGCCACCGCGCGCCGCCGCAGCCGGAGTTCGAGGCCGGCACGCGGACGGGGTTTAGGGATCTGAATGAAGACGAACGGCGCCGCGTGGCGCGTGCAGCGTTGAAGGAGAAGTGACATGGGCGAGAAAGTGAAGATCGGAATCGTCATCTGCGGCCGGTACGGCACCTGCGCGGGCGGAAAGTGCTTCCGGGCCCTCCGCGAGCGGGAGGGTGCGTTCGCCGCTTACGCCGGACGGGAGGTGGAGCTCGTCGGCTTCACGACCTGCGGGGGCTGTCCCGGCGGCAACGTCGAGTACGCCCCCGAAGAGATGAAGAAGAACGGCGCCGAGGTCATCCACCTCGCCACGGGCTTCGTCGTGGGCTACCCGCCGTGCCCCTACCTCGACCACTTCGTCCGGATGATCCCGGAGAAGTTCGGCCTGCAGGTCGTCGTGGGGACCCACCCCATCCCGCAGAAGTACTACAAGATCCACCAGAGTCTGGGAACATGGGACGACCCTCGTTGGGACGAGCTCCTGACGCCGACGCTCGGCGAAGAGCCCGTCCGCGTGGCCTACGACTAGGTGCGCGCGCCCGGCGGGAGCGGGGCCGGTTACGATCAGGCGCGTGAAGAAGGACGGAGCGGCCGATCTGGCTCCAAGCTGGTCCAACCTCGAGGCCGTTTTCGAGTCGCTGGGGCGCGTCCTCATCACGCTCGACGCGCAGTTCGTGATCATCCGCGCGAGCCACACGCTCGACGCTCTCGCGGGGGAGGGCGCGGCCGCGTCCGTGATCGGCAAGCCGATCGAATCGCTGATCGGCGCTCGCCTGTTCGGCCCGGAGGACTCCCTGCGCGAGGCGCTCCGGGCAGGGCGCCGGGAGGAGGGGCGGCGGGGCGTCCTGCATTGCGGCGAGGACGCCGCCCGGCTCGTGTCCGTCACGACGGCCCCCGTTGCCGAGAACGTGATGAACGCCTGCGATCCGCGGGCGCGGTACCTGGTCGTTCTGCGGCCCGCCGAAGACGACGACTCGCTGTTGCAGAGCGCGATCGCCTCGCACGGCCTCGTCGCGCGGTCGCTCCCGATGATGCGGATCGTCCACCTCGTCGAGTCGCTCCACCGGAGCGACGCCACGGTCCTCATCACGGGCGAGAGCGGAACCGGAAAGGAAGTCATCGCGCGCGCCCTCCACGCCCAGTCGACGCACGGCGCCGGGCCGTTCGTCCCCGTCAACTGCGCGGCCCTGCCGGGCGAGCTGCTCGAGAGCGAGCTCTTCGGGCACGTCCGCGGCGCGTTCACGGGAGCGGTGAAGGACCGCGTCGGGCGCCTCGAGATGGCTCACGGGGGAACGCTCTTCCTCGACGAGGCCGCGGAGATCCCGCCGGGCATCCAGGTCAAGCTTCTGCGCGTCCTGCAGGATCGGGTGTTCGAGCGCGTGGGCGAGAGCACTCCGAGGCGCCTCGGGGCGCGGATCATCGCCGCGACGAACGCCGACCTCCACGACGCGATCTTGCAGGGCAAGCTCCGGGAGGATTTCTACTACCGGCTCCGCGTCGTCCCGATTCACATCCCGCCTCTGCGCGAGCGAACCGTCGACATCGAGCTGATCGCCCGGCACCTCCTCGCGCGCATCGGCGGCCGCGAAGGCCGGGCGCTACGCCTCTCGTCGGACACGCTGTCCGTGCTCGAGGCGTTCCCGTGGCCCGGCAACGTGCGCGAGCTGGAGAACGCGCTCGAGTACGCGGTCGCGGTCTGCCGCGGGCAGACGATCCACGTCGAGGACCTGCCAATCGAGATCCGGACCGCGCCGGGTGCGCCGGTGCAAGCCGTTCCGGCCCCCGAACCCGCGGGCCTGACGCTTCCGGCCGGCGGAGAGGCCCAGCGGATCCGGGCGTCTCTCGAGCGGAACATGTGGAATCGTTCGAAGACCGCCCTCGAGCTCGGCATGAGCCGCACCACCCTCTGGCACAAGATGAGGGAGCTGCGGATCGGGCCGTCGGCCGGCTGACCCGGACGCTACTGCGGGGCCGGGCCGTGCTCGTGCGCGTGGGAGGCGCAGGCGTCCGCGGGCGCGACCTCGGACTTCTCGCCCCGCGCGATTTCGTCGAGGCATCCGCGAACCGTGGGCGCTCCCGCTCGAAGGACGGTGATCCCGGCAGCGCGCAGCTTCTCGAGCGCCCCCGAGCCGATCCCGCCGACGACGATCGCCTCGAACTTCTCGCCGGCCAGCCCGTCCAGCGGCCGGCAGGCGCCGTGTTCATGCGCGACGCGGCCGTTCGGAACCGCTCGTGCCTCGCGCGACGCGGTGTCGACGAGGACGAAGAGGGGCGCGGACCCGAAGTGGCGGGAGACGGGACTGTCCAGGCCGAGGTCCTGGGTCGCGGGGAAGCAGATCTTCACGGGGACCTTCTTTCCGGCGGTTCAGCAGCCGCCCTGAATCTTCTTCTCTGCTTTCGGTTTCTTCGCGCCCGAGTGCCGGGCGGCGTCCGTCAGGCGGCCGATCTCGGCGCGCGCGTCCTCGCGAAAGCGAAGGACGTCGGCCGCCCAGCGGCCGACCGGCGCCGCCGAGGCGGCCGGCGTCAGGATCGTCGACTCGAAGTTCGGGAAGCCGCCCTCGAGGATGGTGACGTTCTCGTAGCCGAGCTCCTCGAGCAGAAGGCCGGCCTTCCGCGCTTCGGCCTCCGTGTCGCCGACGACGATCTTGCGGACGTGCCGCGGCGCGAGAAGCGGGCTCCACTCCTTGCCGAAGAGAGATCGGGTCGGGACGTTCGTGGCGCCGGGGAGAGCCCGCGCGGCGAAGGCGGCCGGACTCCGCACGTCGACGATCCGGATGTTCGGCTCGTGATCCACGATCCGGAAGGCGAGCTCGTCGGCGGTCATCACCGGAACCGGATGGGCGCCGGCGTACGCGCCGCCCGAGACGCGCGCGAGCAGCCTGCTCTTGTAGTCGGGCAGGACGAGGAGGACGCCGCCGAGGGCGATGAGAGCGGCGCCCGCGACAACGTGGCGGCCCCGCGCGAACCGGAGGGAAGGAGCGGACGCCGGAGCCACGCGCTTCTCGATCCACGTCGTCGCGGCGAAGGCCGCGACTGCCGCGGCGACGAGGAGAAACGCGAACGCCCCCTGGGAGATGCCGAGCGAGTCGAACACCTTCACGGGGCCGAGCGCGCTCGAATCGTTGAAGTGCTTGACGAACGGGTAAGCCTCGGCGAAGCCGAGGACGCCGAGGAGGCCGCCCGCGACGAAGAACATCGCGTCGACCTTTCCGATCGCCGCGGCGCAGACGCTGGTTCCGGGGCAGTAGCCGCCGATCACGAAACCGATTCCCATGACGATCCCGCCGACGACCGCCGGCCAGAGCCAGGTCGGGTTCACGAAGATCGCCTCGGTGTCGAGGAGCCCGGCGGAGCCGAGCAGCAGGACGCCGCTCATCGCGGTCACGGCGGCGGTGAAGAAGACGCGCAGGACCGTGAAGTCGGTTCCGTAGAAGACGCCGACGAGCCGGCGCGACGAGGAGAAGCCCGCCTGCTCGAGGACGAAGCCGAACGCGAGTCCGAGGAGGAGTGCGACGACGAGGTTCAGCTGGTCGGAGATCAGGTTCGGGACGAACGGGCCCACGGCTAGCTCCCGGCCTTCCCGCCGAGCCAGAGGCCTCGCGCGAACCAGGCGAACGCGTAACCGGTTCCGAAGATGGCGAGCATCGTGACGAAGCCGGCTGTCGAGAGGACGGCCATCCCGCTGAGCGCCGCGCCGCTCGTGCAGCCGCGCGCGAACTGCGCCCCGACCCCGAAGAGCGCGCCGCCCACGATGGCGAGCGCCCACCGCAGGCCGCGGGACACGCGGGGCCCGGCCTCGGTGACGAGAGCCAGCCGGTCCGACACGAGCCCCGAGACGAAGGCGCCGATCAGGACCCCGGCGACCTCGAAGACGAGCCACGAGAGGAGCGGGCTGTCCTTTCCGGGCCCGACGTATGGGCGGTAGAACGGGGAGGCGGCGGCGTGGGCGGGGGCGAGCGTGGCCACGGCCGTGACCGCGACGCTCTTCACCGCTCCGCTCGCGCCGAGGCCGCGCCCCGTCACGAAGATCGTCGCGAGAAGGACCATTCCGAGCAGAAAGCCCGCGAGGTAGGGGTTCATCGGATTCCTGGTCATCGTGTCCTCTCTTCGCGGCTCGCGGATTCGGTCTCGAGCTCTTCGTAGCCCGTGAGCATCGCCTTGAGATTCGACGTGAGCGTGTGGCCCGTCGTGACGAGGTAAAGGTGTGCGACGAGGAACGTCACGAGGAGGAATGCGGCGGCGGTGTGGACGAGCGCGATCGTCTGGAGGCCGTGGACGTTCAGGCCGAGGACGGCGTGCCGCTGCGGATACCGGTAGAACATGTAGAGAAGGCCCGAGCCGGCGACGACCGGGATCACGAGCAGCTTGAGGCCGGCGTAGACGAGCTTCTGGAGCGGGTTCAGCTTGGAGAGGACGGTCTTGCGCGTCGGGTGGGGCGCGTTCCGGAAGATGCCGAAGACGTAGTAGTTCGCCTGGGCCACGAGGTGCGTCCACGTGGGAACGTACTGCCGCCACTCGCCCGTCGTGACGTGCCAGAAGACCGCGAAGACGATGAGGACGAGGAAGGCGATCGCGGCGACCCCGTGCGCGCGGACGGCCTGCTCGAATCCGAGAAAGCGCAGGGAGCCGTGGATCTCGAAGCCGGTCACCGCGAGGAACACGATCAGCCCGGCCTGCGTCCAGTGCCAGAACCTCTCGAAGGCCCGATAGACGTATTCGCGTCTCATGTCACTTATCTCCGTCCCGCCGGCTCACGAAGAACCTGGCGCTTCCGTGCACGAACACTCCGAGCAGCGTCATCCCCGCCAGGGCCGCACCGAGCCGGTCGACCCACGGGGACCGGTCCCTGCCCGGCATGTAGAAGCCCGGGAGCTTCGCGAGCCGTCCGCCCTCCCGCGCGTGGCACTCGTCGCAGCGGACGGCCTTGTCGCGCGGCGAGACCATGTGGTTGATCGGCCAGACCATCTCCGTCCGGGCGAAGCCGTAGTGGCCGCTGTAGGGAACGCCGATTTCCTTCATGCCCGCCTCGGCGGCCTTCCCCCAGTCGAACTCCTTCCAGTAGCCCCCGTCCCCGGCTTTCGAGGAGTAGAGCTTCGGCTGGATCAGGACGTCACTCTCCGTGTCGTAGATCTGTTTCGCGCGGTGGATCTTGACCGGGACGATCTTCGAATCCGGGTCGTCGTAGCTGCCGCCGATGGGGTTCAGGACGAGCGGCTTCGCCGGGTCGAACTTCTCCCCGACGAGGTAGTGCGACGCCGTCCCGTTGAACCACGCGTATTCTGGGACGAGGTTCTTTCCCCACACGAAGGAGCCCTTGATCGACATGTAGACGTCGGTCCCGTTCGCGTCCTTCTCCTCGTAGGGTCTTCCGTCCTTCAGCTTCCCGGCCGTCGACCAGTCCCACGCGAGCTTCGTCGGGTTCACCTTCGCGTAGACGGGGATGTGGCACGTCTGACAGGCGACTTTCAGCGTGTGCTGGTTCAGGACGTCGTCGGCGTGCGGCAGGTCCGAATGGCAGGATTCGCACACGACGCGGTTCCGGTTCATCGAGGAGACGGAGTAGGCCTTCCCGAGCATCTGGTGCTTCTTGGCGGTGTGGCACGCCGTGCACGACATGTCGGGCCCGTCGGACGCCATGTGGACGTCGACGTCGCGCGACGGGTCGAAGAGCGCCTTCTCGAGGTCTCCGTGCTTGACGTTGTTCCCGCCGCCTCCGAAGAAGTGGCAGGTGCCGCAGTTGGTCCGCTGCGGTTTTCCGACGTGCTGCGCGACCTTGTTGAGGTCTACGGAGGGATCGGGCATGCCCGCCGCACCGGCGGCTTTCACGTACGTCCCGCTCGCGTCGTGACAAGCGAGGCAGTCGACGTTGAGAGGGTTGTTCAGGTCGAACGACGCGTCCGCCCATCCGTATCCGATGTGGCACTTGTCGCAGCTCGCCTGGCTGCCCGAGACCCCGATGCAGTAGTTGTTCAGCACGTTTTTCTTGCCGACGGGGCGGATGCCCTTTCCGTCCACGTACTCCACGCGCTCCCAGTTCCAGTGCGACGAGCGCATGACCTCGACCTGGCGCCCGTTGTGGCAGGAGAGGCACGCGGCCGTCACGTCCTGCGGGCGCTTGAACGGAGTCTTGAGCTGCGTGAAGAGCGAGTGGTCGACGGAGGACTTTCCGGGCTTCGACGTCTTCGCCCGCAGCGTCTCGAGGGGCGAGGATTCGGTGCCGCGCCGGTGAAGGGCCGTGAAGGCGAGTCCCGCCGCGATCAGGACCGCGAAGAGCGCGAGAAAGATCCGTCTCATGCCCGGGTCATTTCAAGAACGACGCCAGAGCGCGCACCCCGGAATCTGGCCTGAATCGCGAGTCGACCCCCGGAAAGGTCGACTTTCCGAACGTCCTGTCGTGACGAATTGTTCAAACGTTGCGGACGCAAGACTACGCGCCATCTGAGGGTCGTCGCGACGAGTTGTTTCAGGCGAACTCGTTTTCGGTGAAACGCGGCGTCGCGCTGCGCAACGAGACGTTTCATTTCGCCGCACATTTCCCCCTCATTCGCAGAAATCCCCCTCTTTCCTCTTGGCCCGGTTCTTGTAACGGGGAGTCACAAACGAGCACTTGCTCGTCTGGAGAACCAGATGGCCCAGAGCCGGCGCGAGTTCATCAAGATCGGGGGCGTGGGGGCCGCCGCGGCGGTGGCCGGCACCGGACTCGCCTCCCAGTGGTGGGGCCTCGACCCCGACGTCGTCCACGACCCCGGCACGGACGGCGAGAAGATCGTCCCGACGTTCTGCGAGCTCTGCTTCTGGAAGTGCGGCGTCCTCGCGCACGTGAAGAACGGCCGCGTCACGAAGATCGTGGGCAATCCCGAGCACCCGCTCTCGAACGGACGGCTCTGCCCGCGCGGAACGGGCGGCACGGGCCTCCTCTACGATCCCGACCGGCTGAAGAAGCCGCTCCTGCGCCGCAAGGGCAAGCGGGGCGACCAGACCTTCGAGGAAGTCTCCTGGGAGACGGCGCTCGACTTCACGGCCGAAAAACTCCTGAAGATCCAGAAGGAGTGCGGGCCCGAAAAGGTCGCTCTCTTCTCGCACGGCTTCGGCGGCTCGTTCTTCAAGCACCTTCTCTTCGCCTACGGGTCGGGAAACGTCACGGCGCCGTCCTACGGACAGTGCCGCGGGCCGCGCGAAGTCGGGTTCCAGCTCACGTTCGGGTCGCCCGTCGGGTCGCCCGAGACGCTGGACGTCGCCAACGCCCGCGTGATCACGCTCATCGGCTCGCACCTCGGCGAGAACATGCACAACACGCAGGTGCAGGACTTCGCGGCCGCGATCGCGAAAGGCGCGACGGTCATCGCCGTCGACCCGCGCTTCTCGACGGCCGCCGGCAAGGCCAAGTACTGGCTCCCGATCAAGCCGGGCACCGACATGGCCCTCCTCCTCGCGTGGATGCACGTGATCATCAACGAAGGGCTGTACGACCGCGAGTACGTCGAGACGCATGCGACCGGCTTCGAGGAGCTCAGAAAGCACGTCGCCGACAAGACGCCCGAGTGGGCGTTCACGGAGACGACGATCCGCCCCGAGGTCATCGTCGAGACCGCGCGCGTCATCGCCGGGGCGCGTCCGGCCTCGCTGATCCATCCCGGGCGCCACACGACCTGGTACGGCGACGACGCGCAGCGCAGCCGCGCCGTCGCGATCCTGAACGCGCTCGTCGGAAGCTGGGGCCGCCGGGGCGGAATCTTCGTCCCGTCCTCGATGAAGGTTCCGGCGACCCCGGTACCCGCATACGCCGCGAAGCCGAAGACGGCCCAGGACCACCCGAACGGAGTCGCGTATCCGTTCGCCGACGAGGTCCTGTCGCACGGCGTCTGCGACGCCACGATCCCCGGCCGGATCGGCGGCGACGGATGCCCGATCAAGGCCTGGATCGTCTACGGCACGAACCTCCTCCAGGCGCTTCCGCAGCGCGCGAACGTGCTCGAAGCGATCCAGAAGCTGGATCTCCTCGTCGCGATCGACGTCCTGCCCGCCGAAATCGTCGGGTACGCGGACGTGGTCCTCCCGGAGTGCACGTACCTCGAGCGCTGGGACGACGTTGCGCCCGTGCCGTGGCGGGAGCCGTTCCTCGCGATCCGGCAGCCCGTCGTGCCGCCCCTCTTCGACAGCAAGCCCGGCTGGTGGATCGCCAAGCAGCTCGCGAACCGCATGAATCTCGGGCAGTACTTCCCGTGGGACGACGCGGGCGCCATGGTCGAGGCGCGCCTCGCCGCCGGCGGCTACGACGTCGCCGCGCTCAAGGCGAAGGGTGTCGTGCGCGGCAAGCCCGTGCCGACGACGACCGAGGACGGCCTCGCCCTCTCCTTCGCGACGCCGTCGAAGAAGATCGAGCTCTACTCGAAGCAGATGGAGGCCGCCGGCCTCCCGCCGCTCCCGCCCTACACGCGGCACGAGCAGCCTGCCTCCGGCCAGTTCCGCCTCCTGTTCGGCCGGACGCCCGTCCACACGTTCGGGCGCACGACGAACAACCGGTTCCTCTCCGAGGTCACGAACGACAACGAGGTCTGGCTGAACGCGAAGATCGCGAAGGAACGCGGTCTCGCGAACGGTGAGCGCGTCGTCCTCGTGAACCAGGACGGCGTGCGGTCCACGCCGGCGAAGCTGAAGGCGACGCAGCGCATCCGGCCCGACTGCGTGTTCGTCGTGCACGGGTACGGCCACACGAGCGAGGGGCTGAAGTTCGCGAAGAACCGCGGACTCGACGACTCCGCGCTCGTCACGAAGATCGCCGTCGACCCCGTGGCCGGGAGCACCGGGATGAGCGTCAATTTCGTCTCCGTGGAGAGAGCATGAGCGTCCCGAAAAAGCGCTACGCGATGACCGTAGACACCCGGCTGTGCGTCGGGTGCAAAGCCTGCGTCCTCTCCTGCAAGGCAGAGAACGACGTCCCGGACGGCTTCTGCCGCGACTGGATCGTCGAGGACGTGCGCGGGGAGTTCCCGCTGCTCGCCGCCGAGATCCGGTCCGAGCGCTGCAATCACTGCTCCGACGCCCCGTGCGTGAAGAACTGCCCGACCGGCGCGAGCCACGTGAACGAGGGCGGGGCCGTCCTCGTGACCCACGGCAAGTGCTCGGGCTGCAAGGCGTGCATCGCGGCCTGCCCGTACGACGCGCGTTTCGTGAACCCGAAGGGCTACATCGACAAGTGCACGTTCTGCCTCCACCGCGTGCAGGTGGGCGTCCTCCCCGCGTGCGTCACCGTCTGCCCGACCCGGACGCTCGCCTTCGGCGACCTGAACGACCCCGAGTCGCCGGTCGCGATGAACCTCTCCTCGCGCCGCTGGAAGGTCAACCACCCCGAGAGCGGCGCCCAGCCGAACCTCTACTTCCTGCTGTGAGGGCCTCACGATGACGCCTCAGCTTCTCGAGACCGTCACCACCCGCGCGAACGCGCAGATCGACCCGTCCCTCCACGTCTGGGGCTGGGAGATCACGGTCTACCTCTTCCTCGGCGGGATCGTCGCGGGGATCCTCATTCTCACGGCCGCCCTCGAGCTCGCCTCGGGCACGCGGCCGCTCTCGCGCGGCCTGCGCCTCGCGCCCTTCGCCGCGCTCGCGCTCTTGTCGCTCGGCATGTTCGCGCTGTGGCTCGACCTCGCGCACCGGCTCTGGGCGTGGCGCTTCTACGCGGTCTTCCGCCCGACGTCGCCCATGTCGTGGGGCGCGTGGATTCTGTGGCTCGTCTATCCGGTGGGCCTGGCGTTGGGACTTGGGTCTCTAGGGAGCGATGAGCGGGGAGCCCTTCGAAGGTGGGTGCCGGAAGTCCTCAGAAGCGCATTCGAAGGAACTCTCGCTTTCGCGGACAAGAGGCGCCGGTCGATTCTCATCGCCGCGGTGCTGGTCGGAACGGGCCTCGGCCTCTACACGGGCCTCCTCCTCGGCACGATGCCGTCGCGCCTCGCGTGGAACAGCGCCGTCCTCGGGCCGCTCTTCCTCGCGTCTGGCGTCTCGACGGGCGCCGCGTCCCTTCTTCTCCTCCGCCTCGACGACGCGGAGCGAAAGACGCTCGTGCGCTGGGACGCGATCGCGATCGGCGCCGAGCTCGCCCTGATCGTCCTCCTGCTCCTCGGCTGGGCGACGTCGGGCGAGGCGGGCCGTTTCGCGGCACGGAGCTTCCTCGGCGGACCGTACACCGCCGTCTTCTGGTCCCTCGTCGTCGTGACGGGGCTCCTCGTCCCGCTCGCCATGGAGTTTCTCGAGTCCCGGCGGCACCTGAGGTTCATTGCCCTCGTCCCCGTCCTGATCCTCACGGGCGGTCTCGCTCTCCGCTGGATCCTGCTCGCCGCCGGCCAGGCCTCGGCCTTC
Organism: Acidobacteriota bacterium; assembly: GCA_016716715.1. Classification (NCBI taxonomy): domain Bacteria; kingdom Pseudomonadati; phylum Acidobacteriota; species Acidobacteriota bacterium. The sequence continues at coordinate 187,423 of JADJVE010000008.1, forward strand.
CGGCTCCTCCATTGAAAGAGGTGAAGGCCATGTCCGAACGCCCCTTCTGGAATCCCTATGTCGCGGGGGTCGTCCTCGGCCTCGTCCTCCTCGGCTCGTTTCTCGTCATGGGCTTCGGCCTCGGCTCGTCCGGCGCCGTCACCCGCTTCGCGGTCGCGGGCGCTCACCTCGTGGCGCCGAAGGCGGTCGAGACGAACGCGTACTTCTCGCAGTACTACGGGCCTGGCAAGCACGTCCTCGAGGACTGGCTCGTGTTCGAGGTCCTCGGGGTCTTCCTCGGCGGCGCCCTCGGCGCGTACTCGGCCGGGCGCATGAAGCTCGGCATCGACAAGGGCGCGCACACGACCACGGCCCGGCGCCTCGTGCTCGCCGTGCTCGGCGGCGTCGCGATGGGTTTCGCGGCGCGCCTCGCGCGCGGCTGCACCTCGGGCCAGGCGCTCACGGGCGGCGCGGCCCTTTCGCTCGGCTCGTGGGTCTTCATGATGGCGGTTTTCACCGGCGGCTACCTCGTCGCCCCGCTCGTGAGGAGGGAATGGCGATGACGTTCCCGCTCTACCCCCACGGCCTCTTCGGGACCTACACCGGGCTCCTCGTCGGGACGCTCGTCGGCGTCGCATTCGGGTTCGTGCTCGAGCGCGCCGGGTTCGGGCGCGCGCGGAACCTCGCGGCCCAGTTCTACCTGACGGACCTGCGCGTCCTGAAGGTCATGTTCAGCGCGATCGTCACGGCCCTCGTCGGGATGACGGTGCTCGCGGGCGTCGGCGTCCTCGACCTCTCCCTGATCACCGTGCCCGAGACGTTCCTGTGGCCGCAGCTCGTCGGCGGCCTCCTCCTCGGCGCCGGCTTCATCGTGTCGGGCTACTGCCCCGGAACGGGCGTCGTCGCGATCGCATCGGGCAATCTCGACGGCGTCTTCGCGATCGGCGGCGTCATGATCGGCTCGCTCGCGTTCGGCGTCGGGTACGGCCCCCTCGAGAGCTTCTACAAGAGCGGGGCGATGGGCGCCGTGCGGATCGACGCGCTGCTCGGCGTGCCCGCCGCGGTCGTCGCGGCTGCCGTCGTCGCGATGGCGGTCGGGGCGTTCCTCGGAGGCGAGAAGCTCGAGGCGATCTTCGCGCCGCGGCAGGGCGAGCTCGTTCCGGCCTCGCCCGCGGGCGTGAAGATGCGCGTGTTCTCGGGCTTCGCGGTCGTCGCCGCGCTCGCGCTTTTCGCCCTTGCGCTCCCGGCGCGGCACACGGTTGCGGCGTCAAAGGCGGTCCGGCCGATCACCGCGGCCGACCTCGGCCGGGAGCTCGTCGCTTCCCCGGACTCCTGGTGGGTCGTGGATCTGCGCCCGGATTCGGAAGCCGGCAAGGGCCGGCTGCCCGGCGCGATGGTCGTCTCGGAAAAGGAAGTCGCCTCCGCGGCGGGCCTCGCGGCGACACGTTCTCTCGTCGTTTATTCGCAGGGCGACCTCGAGGCCCCGCCCGCGGCGGTCCTGAAGTTCGCGGGCGAGGTCTTCCTCTTGAAGGGCGGCTACGACGCCTGGAAGGCCGACGTCCTCACGGCGCCGAGGCCCCCCGAGAACCCCACGGCCGCGCAGATCTCCGACTTCCGGACCCGCGCGGCCCTCAACGCGTACTTCACCGGCGCCGCCACCGTGGCGGCGCCCACGCTCACCGCGCCGCGCCCCATGGCGGCGCCGGTCACCGCCCCGAAAAAGGGCGGAGGCTGCTGATTCCATCGCGGGCCTCACGGCCCGCCTTTTTTTCGAGAGGAGTGCCCAGATGAAGACCCGGATCGGCATCGCGCTCGTCGCGCTGCTCGCCCTCGCCGCCGCCCCCGCGCTCGCGACGGACGGCTACTTCCAGCTCGGCTACGGCACCCAGCAGAATGGCATGGCCGGTGCGGGCGTCGCCCTGTCCCTCAACACGATGTCTCCGGCGACGAACCCGGCGGCCAACGCGTGGGTGACGGGCTACGACCTGAACGTCGCCGTCTTCAACCCGAACCGCCAGTTCACGGTCACGGGCTCGCCGTCCGGCTACCCGGGCACGTTCGGCCTGGCGCCTGGCGAGGTGAAGAGCGGCAACTCGTGGTTCGTCGTGCCGGGGATCGGCGCGAACTGGAAGCTGAACGACGCGATGACGCTCGGCGTCGCGATCTACGGCAACGGCGGGATGAACACGGCGTACGACGCGTCGGTCTTCTACGCGGGGCGTACGGGCGTGGACCTCATGCAGCTCTTCGTGGCGCCGACGTTCACGTACAAGGTCGCGAAGGACCACGCGTTCGGCGTGAGCCCGATCCTCGCCTGGCAGCGCTTCCAGGCCGAGGGCGTCGGGAGCTTCGCTCCGTACTCGTCCTCGCCCGGAAACCTCTCGAACAACGCCCACAATTCCGCCCTGGGCTGGGGAGTGCGCGTCGGGTACATGGGCAAGCTCGCGCCCTGGCTCTCGATCGGCGGCTCGTACCAGACCAAGATGACGATGGCGGAGTTCGACAGCTACGCGGGCCTCTTCGCCGAGCAGGGCGGCTTCGACATCCCCTCGAACTGGACGGTGGGCGTCGCGCTCAAGCCCACCGAGTGCTTCACGATCGCCTTCGACGTCCAGCAGATCTATTACAGCGAAACCAAGTCGATCGGAAACACGCTTCTCCCGAACCTCATGACGGCGCGGCTCGGAGACGACGGCGGAGCGGGCTTCGGCTGGAAGGACGTCACGGTCTACAAGGCCGGCCTCCAGTACGCCGTGACCCCGACGTTCACGATCCGCGCGGGCTACGCCTGGGCGGAGCAGCCCATTCCCGCGTCCGAAGTCCTCTTCAACATCCTGGCCCCCGGCGTCATCGAGCAGCACATCACCGCGGGCATCAGCGCCAGCGTCTCCGAGAAATCCAAGCTGCACTTCTCCGTCGTCCGGGCGCTCGAGCATTCCGTCACCGGCCCGAACCCCCTCGAGGTTCCCGGCAAGCAGACGATCGAGCTGAAGATGGATCAGTGGATCTTCGACCTCGGCGTGTCGTTCGGGTTCTGAGGCTCGCGTGACGCGCTCGCTCGCATCCTTCGCCCTCGCCGCCCTTCTCGCGCTGCCCGCGTCCGCGGCGGGCGTCGAGAAGGCCCAGGGCGTTTACGTGACGCTCCTCTCGGGCCTCAAGGCGGACGTCGGTGAGACGTCTGCAAAGGCGGAGTCGGCGCTCAAGGGCGCCGGCTTTGCCGTTCTCGCGAGCTTCGACAACGGCGTCCCACCGGGCTGCAAGGCGGCGGCGCGGACGATCGTCATCGCCTCCGAGCCGTGGGCCGCCGAGGTGATCTCGGGTGGCGGCGACAAGGCCTTCGGCCTTCCGATGCGCGTCGCAGTGTTTTCCGACGCGTCGGGCGTCAGCGTCTCCGTCGTAAACCCCGTTTCTCTTCTCAGGACGTTCTATGGCTCCGATGTGAAGGACGCGGCGGCCCTGAAGGCCGTCGAGGCCGTCGCGGCCGCGCTCGCTCCGCTCGGGACGGTCTCGCCGAAGCAGGCCGGCCAGATGCGCGACAGCGGGGCGATCGGCGGGATGGGCGGAGGCGCGTTCCCGGACAAGGTCGTCCCGATCCTCGCGCCGGGCAAGGCGCCCGCGGAGGTGGCCGAGGCGATCAGAGCCGGCGTCGCCGACGCGGCCGGCTGGCACACCGTTTACGCCTACAAGGCCTCGGACGACGTGTTCGTCGTCGGTCTCACGAACGCGAAGACGGAAGGCCGCGCGTTCGGAATCGCGGGAGAGAAGCGGGCGACGCAGGCCAACCCGTTCCCGGGCCTCGACCACGCGGCGGCGTTCCCGATCGAGGTCGTCGTCACGAAGAAGGGCGCCGGCAGCTCCGTCACGCTCCTCAAGGAGATGTGGCGGATGAAGCTCTACTTCGAAGACGCCGGAAACTGGGCGTTCATGAAGAACATGCAGATGCCCGGCGACATCCAGAACGAGATCGAGGCGGCCGTCCGCAAGGCCGTGCCCTGATACGAGAGACCCCAGACGCGAGTGGAACAACCGCTGAAATCCACGCACCTTCTCGGAATGACGCTGCTGCCGTGACGAAGAAGTGCCTCGATTGCCACGACAAGGAGGCCGCGCGGCTGACGGAGCGCCTGCGCCAGTCCACTCTTGGGTACTTCGACATGCTCACCATCTACATCGGCCAGAAGCTGGGCCTGTACGAGGCCCTCGCCGCGGCCGGCCCGCTCACCTCGGCCGAACTGGCCTCGCGGACCGATACCCACCCGCGGTACGTGCGCGAATGGCTGGAACAGCAGGCGGTCGGCGGGCTGCTCGCCGTCGACGATCCCGAGGCGCCGCACGAGAGCCGGCACTACCGGCTACCCGCGGGCCATGGCCGCGTGCTCGTCGAGCGTGACGACCCGAGCTGGCAAGGCACGCGCCCGCACAGCCTGCTCCCGTTGGCCCGTCAGATGCCCGCGCTGCTGGACGCGTTTCGACGGGGCGGCGGCCTCTCGCCTGTCGACCACGATGACGACTCGCGGATGGCCCAAGCTTCGCTCGGCCGGGTCGCGTATTTGTCGTCGATGGGCGACTGGATCGCGGCTCTGCCGGACGTAGATGCCCGACTGCGACGCGAGCCACCGGCACGGGTTGCCGATCTCGGTTGCGGGGCCGGCTGGTCCGCCATCGCCCTCGCCAGCCACTACCCGCTGGTTCACGTGGACGGTTTTGACATCGATGCCGAAAGCGTCGCGATGGCCCGGGAGAACGCCAGCGCCTCGGGAATGGCGGATCGCGTGCGGTTCGAGGCCTGCGATGCGGGCGATCCCGCCCTGGCGGGTAACTACGCCCTCGCTGTCGTCTTCGAGGCGCTCCACGACATGCCGCGGCCGGTCGATGCTCTTCGCACCCTGCGCCGGCTCGCGGGCGAGACCGGGGCCGTGCTCGTGGTGGACGAGAAGGTGGACGCGCTCTTCACGGCGCCGGGCAGCGACGTCGAGCGCTTCACGTATGGCTGGAGCGTCCTGTCTTGCCTGGCCTCGGGCATGACGGGCCCGGACCCTGCCGGAACCGGCGCCGTGATGCGCCCGGAGACGCTACGCGGCTACGCCACGTCCGCCGGGTTCAACAGGTTGGAAATCGTGCCCGTGCTTCACGACAGCTGGACTTTCTATCGGCTCCGCTGAGGCCGCCCTCGTCGAGGGCGCACGTTCGCGGCCTTTGATCTTGACATATAAAGATTTATTGATATATTCGAGTCGTGGCAGCTCTCCTCCCGGCCCGCATGCTCGAGCGCCCCGCCGACCTGACGCGGCTCGCGTCGCTCTTCCATGCCCTGTCGGACGAGACTCGCCTCCGGATCGTGGGAAGGCTCCTGGGCGGCGAGCAGTGCGTCTGCAACCTCACGGACGCGCTCGACGCGGGCCAGTCCCGCCTCTCGTTCCACCTGAAGGCGCTGAAGGATGCCGGCCTCGTCTCCGACCGGCGGGAGGGGCGCTGGGTGCATTACTCGCTGAACCCGGACGTTCTTCAGGAGATCAAGAACTTCGTCGGATCCGTGCGGGAAGGCGCCGCGCGCTGCTGCTGAGAATTTCGTGTGACGGATACATCAAGAATCATTGATGAGAAGGGGGACCCCATGGCGGAAACGAGCATCAAGGACGTGGTCAAGGAGAAGTACGGAGAAGCCGCCCGGCGGGCCGTGGCCGGGGAGACGTCGTGCTGCGCGCCGACGTGCTGTGGCGGGGAGAAGGACCCGATCACGTCGAACCTCTATTCGCTCTCTGAGACCGCGGGCCTCCCGGAGCTGGCCGTCTCCGCGTCGCTCGGGTGCGGCAACCCGACGGCGCTCGCGCAGCTGAGCGAGGGCGACACGGTTCTCGATCTCGGTTCGGGCGGAGGCATCGACGTCCTCCTGTCGGCGCGGCGCGTCGGCCCCACCGGGAAGGTCTACGGCCTCGACATGACGGACGACATGCTCGCCCTCGCGCGCGAGAACCAGCGCAAGGCGGGCGTCACGAACGTGGAGTTCCTCAAGGGCGAGCTCGAGAGCATCCCGCTCCCGGACGCGAGCATCGACGTCATCATCTCGAACTGCGTCGTGAATCTCTCCTCCGACAAGGACCGCGCGCTCGCCGAGGCGTTCCGGGTCCTGAAGCCGGGCGGGCGTTTCGCGGTGTCCGACGTCGTCGTGCGCGGCGAGGTCCCGGGAGACGTGCGGAAGAGCGTCGAGCTCTGGATCGGCTGCCTCGCGGGCGCTCTCGAGGAGAGGGAATTTGAGGCGAAGCTGAAGAAGGCGGGCTTCACGGGCGTCGAGATCGTCCCGACGCGCCTCTACACGATCGAGGACGCGCGCGACTTCCTCTCGGCCGCGGGGATCGACGCGGACGCGATGGCGCCCCAGGTGGACGGGAAGTTCATGAGCGCGTTCGTCCGGGCAACGAAGCCGGCGTAGGTCCGATGACCGACGGCATCGCGAGGAAGCTCTCCTTCCTCGACCGCTGGCTCACCTTCTGGATCTTCGCCGCGATGGCGGCGGGAGTGGCCATCGGCTCGTTCGTTCCGGGGGTCGAGGGATTCATCAACTCGTTCCAGGTGGGCACGACGAACATCCCGATCGCACTCGGGCTCATCCTGATGATGTACCCCGCCTTCGCCAAGGTGAGGTACGAGGAGATGGGCGACGTCTTCCGGGACCGGAAGATCGTCGGGCTCTCTCTTCTCCAGAACTGGGTGATCGGCCCGATTCTGATGTTCTTCCTCGCCATCGTGTTTCTGCGCGACCACCCCGACTACATGGTCGGGCTCATCCTGATCGGCCTCGCCCGCTGCATCGCGATGGTCATCGTGTGGAACGAGCTCGCGAAGGGCGACACCGAGTACGCCGCGGGGCTCGTGGCCTTCAACAGCGTCTTCCAGGTGCTGTTCTACAGCGTCTACGCGTGGTTCTTCATCACGGTGCTCCCTCCCGTGTTCGGTCTCGAAGGAAGCCTCGTGAAGGTCGGCATGAGAGAGATCGCGAAGAGCGTCTTCATCTACCTGGGGATCCCCTTTCTCGCCGGCGCAATCACCCGGTTCGTCGGCGTGAAGCTGAAAGGAAGGGAGTGGTACCACCGGGAGTTCGTCCCCAGGATCAGCCCGGTGACGCTGGTGGCTCTCCTCTTCACGATCGTGGTGATGTTCAGCCTGAAGGGGAAGCTCATCGTCTCGATCCCGATGGACGTCGTCCGGATCGCGATCCCGCTCCTCGTCTACTTCGTCGTGATGTTCCTCGTCTCGTTCTTCATGGGAAAGCGGGCCGGAGCCGGCTACAGCAAGACGACGACCCTGGCCTTCACCGCGGCCAGCAACAACTTCGAGCTGGCGATCGCCGTCGCCGTCGCGGTCTTCGGGATCAACTCCGGGGCCGCCTTCGCGGCGGTCATCGGGCCGCTCGTCGAGGTGCCGGTGATGATCGGCCTCGTGAACGTGGCGTTCTGGTTCCAGCGGCGGTACTTCGCATGAGCAAGCCTCGTGTCCTGATCCTCTGCACGGGCAATTCCTGCCGGTCGCAGATGGGCGAGGGCTGGGTCCGCCACGACCTCGGCGACCGCGTCGAGGTCCATTCCGCCGGAACGCGGCCGTCCACCGTGCATCCGCTCGCGATCCGCGTCATGGCCGAGGCGGGCGTCGACATCTCGCCCTACCGCAGCAAGTCCGTCGAGGCGCTGAAGGGCGTCGCGTTCGACCTCGTCGTCACGGTCTGCGACTCCGCGCGCGAGGCATGTCCGATCCTGCCGGGCGCGCGGAAGATGCTCCACGAGACCTTCGAAGATCCTGCCCTGGCAGGTGACGGCGAGGACGCCCTGCCCGTGTTCCGGCGCGTGCGCGACGAAATCCGCGCCCGGCTCGTTCCTCTCGTCGCGGCGGAGTTGAAATGAGCGAGGCCCTCTCCCTTCCCAGCTACAAGCAAGAAGCGCCGGCGGCTGGCCTGCGGCCCAGGACCGTCCTTCTCCATCTCTTGGCTCTCGCCGCCTGGGTGGGCGCCTATGTCGTGAACGGGGACGTCTCGCGGTTCGTCACGACCCGTCTCCTCGGCCTCACGCCCGGGACGCATCTCGGCGCGGCGGTGGAGTTCTTCGTCTTCGAGGTGCCGAAGGTCCTTCTCCTCCTCACGCTCGTCGTCTTCGTCGTAGGCATCGTGAGGAGCTTCTTCACGCCGGAGAGGACGCGGACGCTTCTGGCCGGGCGGCGGGAGACCGCCGGGAACGCTCTCGCGTCGCTCCTCGGCGTCGTCACGCCGTTCTGCTCGTGCTCGGCGGTCCCGATGTTCATCGGCTTCGTGACGGCCGGCGTGCCGCTCGGCGTGACGTTCTCGTTCCTCGTGGCAGCGCCCATGGTCAACGAAATCGCGCTCGCGCTCCTCTTCGGTCTCTTCGGCTGGAAGGTCGCGGGGCTCTACCTCGGCACCGGCCTCCTGATCGCCTTCGCCTCCGGCTGGGTCATCGGCAGGCTGAAGCTCGAGGGGTGGGTGGAGCCCTGGGTCTACAAGACCCGCGGCTTCGTGGGAGAAACGGCGGGAGAGAAGCCCGGCTGGGAGCAGCGCCTCGCGATCGGACGCGGGGAAGTCCGCGAGATCGTCGGGAAGGTCTGGCTCTATGTCATCGCCGGGATCGCCGTCGGCGCGGGAATCCACGGCTGGGTGCCCGAGAACTTCATGGCGTCGATCATGGGCAAGGGCGCTTGGTGGTCCGTGCCGCTCGCCGTCCTGATCGGGATTCCGATGTACTCGAACGCCGCGGGAATCCTCCCGGTCGTGCAGGCCCTCCTGGGCAAGGGGGCAGCGCTCGGCACTGTTCTCGCGTTCATGATGTCGGTCATCGCTCTGTCGCTCCCGGAGATGGTCATCCTCCGGAAGGTCCTCACGCCGCGCCTCATCGCGGTCTTCGTTGGCGTCGTCGGAACGGGAATCCTCCTCGTCGGGTACCTCTTCAACGCACTTCTCTGAGATTGCCGCCCGCCTGATGCAGGCGCCTCATGTTCGGGGGAGCCGGGCGCCCGATACATTTCGGCTTGTGCCGAAATGACGAAGTCCGGCCTCTCCGCCACGACCGCCGCCGCCAAGGCTCTCGCGCACCCGGCGCGGCTGCGGGTTCTCGCGATGCTCTCCGGCGGGCCTCTCTGCGTCTGCCAGATGACCGCCGTTCTCGGCTTCGCTCCGTCCACGGTCTCCGAGCACCTCAGGGAGCTGAAGCGGGCGGGCCTCCTGGTCGAGGAGAAGAACGGCAAGTTCGTCTTGTACCGGCTCGCCCCGTCGCCTGACGCGGCACGGTGGAGGCAACTCGTGCGCCGCGGTCTGGACGGCGATCCCGTCGCCCTGGCCGACGCCGTCCTCGTGGCCCGGCTTCGCCGGATTCCCGTCGAGGAGTTCGCCGCAACGGGCGGCCGGATTCCGCCGCCTCGAAAAGCTCGTCCAGGAGGATCACCCCGATGACGCTCCGCCTGTCCGCATTGATCGTCGCCGTCGCGCTTTCGGCCGGGGCTTCGGCGAGTTCTCCCGCAGCCACGCCCGCGTCCGAAGCCCGGATCCCGGCTCTTTCCCCGGACGAGCTCGACTCCGCCCTGAAGGCCGGGGTCCCGCTCATCGTCGAGTTCGGCGGAGAGACGTGCATCCCGTGCATGAAGATGCAGCCGGTCCTGCAGAGTCTCCAGGCGCGTCTCGGCAAACGCGCGCGCGTCTCCAACTTCTGGATCCAGCCGAACCCGGACGTCGCCCGGCGACACCAGATCATGGTGATACCGACGCAGATCATCTTCGACTCCAAGGGGCGCGAGATCTTCCGGCACATGGGCTACTTCGCGCAGCCCGATTTCGAGAAAGCCCTGAAGGAGAAGGGACTCCTCTGATGGAGAACCTGCTGGCCGGCCTCGCCGCGCAGGCTGCCGCCGCGCCGGCCCCGGTCATGCTCGCCCTCGTGTTTCTCGGGGGCGTGCTCTCGTCCGCGAGCCCCTGCGTCCTCGCGGCGGTCCCTCTCGTCGTCGCGACGGTCGGCGGCGCCGGAACGACCAAGGCGCGCGCCGCGGCGCTCACGGCAGCGTTCGCGACAGGTCTCGCGGTGTGCTTCACGGCGCTCGGTGCGGTGGCGGCTCTTTCGGGGCGCCTGCTCGGCGACGTCGGCGTGGTCTGGCCCCTGCTGCTGTCGGCCGTCCTCGCGGTCATGGGCCTTCACCTCGCGGGCGTCGTCCAGCTCCCGATGCCGCACGTCGACGCGTCCCGGCTCGGCAAGGCCGGGATCGCGGGCGCGTTCGGGCTCGGCGCCCTCACGGGAACGCTGTCGTCCCCGTGCGCGACGCCGATCCTCGTCGTCATCCTCTCCCTCGTCGCGTTCGAGCAGAAGGTTCTATGGGGAACGACGCTGCTCCTGGCGTATTCAGCCGGTCACGTGGTCCTGCTGCTCGCGGCGGGTGTCGCGACCGGGTTCGTGACGGCCTTCGTCGGGAGTCGCGCCGCCGTTTGGGCCGGGCGGCTGCAGCGGGCCTTCGGGTGGGTCCTCGTCATTCTCGGCGTCGGAGTGGGCGCCACGGCGCTTCGCCGCGTGCTCGCAGCCTGAGACTTCGGAGACAAGGAGAACGTCATGGAAAACATCGTGCGCAGGAAGATCGAGATCCTCGGCCCGGGGTGCGCCCGCTGCAAGGAGACGTACCGCGTCGTGCGGCAGGTGGTCGAGACGGATCAGCTGAACGTCGACGTCGAGAAGGTCGAGTCGATCGAGCGGATGGTCGAGCTGGGGCTCATGGCGACACCAGGGGTCGTGATCGACGGTAAGGTCGTCGTGTACGGCCGCATTCCGAAGGTCGACGAGATCCGCAAGCTCCTCGCGGACGCCTGACGCTTTTGGCCGCGCCTACCGAACCGGGAAGTTGTTCCTCGTCGTGCGCGCGGATGGCGCGGCGGCCACGGCGGGTTCGAGCCAGTCGCGATTGGCGAACAGCTCGTCCGGGATGAGCACGTCGAAGTGGTTGAAGAGCGCGGTGACGAAGTGCGAGGAGGCTTCGTCGAGCGCGACGGGGCGCTCGAGCACGAGCGCGCGCTGGCGGGAATGGTGAAAGCCCGGAATCTTGTGAGCGACGAGCCTGCCGGCCGCGAGGTGATCCCGCAGCACGTCCCGCGAGAGGAACGAGATCCCCTCGCCGTCCAGGATCGCCTGGATGATCAGGTGCAGGTCGTCGTGGACGATGACCTGCCGGAACTCTCTGAGGTCGTGCCCGACCGCGTGCAGGTTGCTCTCGAGCAGCATCCTCGAGCAGCAGCCCTCGCGGCGGACGAAGAACGGTACGTCCAGGAGCGCCTCGATCGGCGTGTCGTGCGGCGGGAGGTCGAGGGCCGGAGCGCTGGCGAAGACCACCTCGTCCCCGGGCAAGGGAAACGAGGCGAGAGGGGAAAGGTCGAAGGCCTCGCAGAGCTCCATGACGGCGAGGTCGAACGAGCGGGCCGTGATGCCCTGCAGGATCTGCTCGGGGCTGTTGAAGACGAACTTGAGGTCCGCCGAGTCCGGGCAGGCCAGCATGAAGTCCTTGAGGACGCTCGGGAGGTGCGCGATCCCGAAGGACGGCGTGCAGGAGAACGCGATCTTGGACTTACCGCCGAGGACGCGGAGCCCGGACATCAGGTTCTGCTCGACGCCGAGAAGGGTCTGGGCAGCCTCGAAGACGAGCTTGCCGGCCGGAGTGGGCCGGAGCGCCCGGCCGGACCGGTCGATGAGCTCGCAGCCGTACTGCTCCTCGAGCATCTTGATGCGGCGTGACACTCCGGGCTGGGTCAGGTTCAGGTTTTCAGCAGCTCGCGAAAACGTTCCGGCCTTGACGACCTCGACGAACGTCTTCAGGTAGGACGACTCCACCGGCATCACCTCGGGCGGGCTCCATGACGAGTCGTTATGGGGCCCATGCGGCCTCCGCAGTGTACCTGAGACGGGCGAGGCCCTAGGTTGTGGTTGTCACCCTCGGGTCGACGTTTACCAGCTTTAAACCTTCAGGAGGTTGCATGAAATTCACAAGGGTCCGGGCACGTGCCGTGCTCGCCACGGCTGCAATTGCGGCCGCATTCGCCGTCGCGCTGCCGGCCGTCGCCGTCGACCCGACCTTCGACATCTCGGTCAAGGGTCAGATCTTCTCGGAGACCACGGACTACGGGACCGGCGTGGATCGATCGGGTTCGCGCACCGACATCCACTTTCAGCGCCTGCGGCTCTCCATCACCGGAATGCTGGACGAGACCTACGGTTTCAAGTTCCAGACGTGCGGCGCGTGCGGGACGACGAAGCAGGGCTCTCTCGGTTATGCGGTGACGCTGCAGGACGTCGACTGGAACGACCGCGACGTGCGCATCATCGACGGGTACGCGATCGCCAACTACTACGACAGTCTCAACTTCAAGATCGGCCTGACGAAGATTCCTCTCACGCGCGCGAACCTGGACGATTGCTTCTCCGCGCTGTCGCAGGATCGCTCGATGTTCGTGTACAGCGCGTACGGCACCTCACCCGCGAAGTTCAGCCGCGACCTGGGTGCGGTCGTTTGGGGCTCCTTCCTCGATGAAAAGCTGCGCTACTACGCCGCCCTCTTCCAGGGGCGTGAGGGGATCGTGAAGACCACGCACCCCTTCAGCGGCGCCACGGTGACCTCTTCTCCCGAGCCCGAAAACTCCTTCGAATGGGTCGGCCGGGCCCACTACGCGTTTCTCGATGCCGAGCCTGGATCGGCGTATGAGGGCACTTATTTCGGCGACCTGAAGGTCCTCACGCTTGGCGCCGGCGTCGCCTATGAGCCGAACGCCGTCTACCGGAACGTGACCAGCGCGGGAGTCGTCCAGAACCTGGACACCGTCGATTACACCGCTTTCGCAGCCGACCTCCTCTTCGAGTACCCGACCAAGGCCGGCGTTTTCACGGTCGCGGCGCAATACCTCAAGACCGACTTCGACGACGCCGTCAAGACGAACTTCAACCCTGGCGACCGCCTCGTGAGCATCGCCGGGCTGAACGGGCAGAAGAACGGCGGGTACGTGAAGGGCGCCTACATCCTGCCGCTCAAGGTCGGAAAGAAGGGACTCCTCCAGCCCTACGTTATCGGCGAGAGCTGGAAGTTCGCGCATCTCCTTGGCATCGACGACCAGAAGATCACCCAGTACGGCGGTGGCCTCAACTACTACATCCAGCGGGAAAACGTGCGCCTGACGTTCGAGTACCTCCAGACGGAGTTCGACAAGGAGACCGGCTTCATCGGCGGCCGCGTCGACCCCGTCACCTTCGCTCCCATCGACAAGCTCAAGTCCTTCGGCACGTTCCGGCTCATGGTCCAGATCCAGGTCGGAACCTTCCTCTAAACGCTCGACAAACGACAACCGAGGAGAGACATCTCATGTTGAAGAAAATGACCATCACGCTTTTCGTGGCCGTGGCGCTCGTCGCCGCCGCCACCGTCTTCGCGGCCCCCGCGACGAACGGCAAGATTCTTTCGATCGACGGCGCCTCCGTGAAGATCGCGATCGATGGTGAGAAGCCCTCCTGGATCCGGGAGGGAGCGCCCGTGAAGTTCACGGAAGGCGTCGGCAAGATCCTCGAGGTCTCCGCCGAGGGCGTTACTCCGGTCGTCATCACCGTCAAGACGAAGAAAGCTGCCGAGTTGAAGGCCGGCCAGGCCATTTCCTTCGAAAAGGGCAAGTCGTCGGCGGGCTGCTGAGTTCGGAGATTTTCTGAGAAAGGAAGAGTGCCCCGTGAATTCGAAGCGAATTGTCATTCCGGTTCTTCTCGTCGGGCTGCTCACACTGTGGGCGGCTCCCGCTTTCGCGGCGGCCGCGGCCGAGGGGCTTCCGCCGGTCGTTTCGCCTTCCGTCCTTGCCGATCGTCTTGCGGCCGCGCCGGGCAGCGTCGCGCTGCTCGACGCGCGTCCCGCGATCAAGGCATACCTCGCCGGCCACATCGCGGGCGCCCAGACCGTCAACGTCGACAGCTTCAGGTCGACGGCCGGCGGCGTACCGGGCGCGCTCTTTCCGATGGAGACGATCCACTTCGTCGTCCACCGTCTGGGAGTCACGTCCGACACGCCCGTCGTCGTTTACGCTGAGGAAAGCGACATCGACGCCACGTTCGTCGCCTCGGTCTTGCGTATCGCCGGCCTCAAGCAGGTCTCGATTCTCGACGGCGGCTTCGAGCGCTGGACGGCCGAAAAGCGTCCCGTGACTCCGGCGCGCAAGCCTGTGGCGGCCTCGACGGAGACGTTCGTGCCCCGGCCGGCCGACCTCGTCACGCTCGACGACGTGAAGAAGGCGGTCGAGGCGAAAAACGTCGTCTTTCTCGACGCGCGCCCGGCAGAGGCCTTCAACGCGGGCCACATCCCTGGTGCGAAGTCGCGGTTCTGGAAGAAGGACATCGTCCCGGAGGGCCAGCCGAACGCAGGCTCTTTCCGCCCCGAGGCCGACGTGAAGGCCGAGCTCGAGAGCGCGGGCGTGACCGCAACGACACCCGTCATCGTCTATTGCAGCACCGGGCATCAGGCCTCGGAGCTCTTCTACACGCTCCGCCACCGCCTCGGCTATTCCAACGTGCGCCTCTACAACGGCTCCTGGCTCGAGTGGTCGATCACTCCCGGGCTGCCGAAGGAGGTAACGCCGCCTCCTGCCTGACGCCTGTTTCGATCCGATGCGGGCGGCGCGACGAGGAAACGTCACATGAAGAACGACATCACCCGAAGACGTTTCCTCGGAACCGCCGCCACGCTGGGCGCGGGGGCCGTCGCGGTCCCCGCCGTCGCGAGTCCAACCGTCCACCCGCCAGGCTGGAGCGGGACGGCCCGAGTCGAGAAGATCGCGACGACGTGCGAGATGTGCTTCTGGCGGTGCGGGGTCCTCGCATCGGTCGAAGGAGGCAAGGTCGTGAGGGTCGAGGGAAATCCCGATCACCCCCAGAACCAGGGACGCCTGTGCGCCCGCGGGAACGCGGGGACCGGACTGCTCCATGACCCCGACCGGTTGAAGACCCCGTTGCTTCGAGTTGGAGAACGCGGCGAAGGTCGCTTCAAGCCCGTGAGCTGGGACGAGGCTCTCGACTTTCTCGCCGGCCGCCTCGTGAAGCTCCGCGACGAGCACGGGCCGGAGAGCGTCGCCTTCTTCCCGCACGGCAACGGTGCGCGCTTCTTCGCCACGTTGATGCGTGCCTACGGCACCCCGAACAGCGCCGAGCCGTCCTTCGCCCAGTGCCGCGGTCCGCGGGAGGTGGGCTACTCGCTCACGTTCGGGCAGGGCCTCGGCTCCCCCGAGCCGGTCGATCTCGAAGAGGCGCGGCTCGTCGTCCTCATCGGGAGCCATCTGGGCGAGAACGTGTTCACGTCCCAGATCACGGCGTTCGCGACGGGCCTCGCGCGCGGCGCGAAGCTCATCGCGGTCGATCCGCGCTTCTCGCTCGCCGCCTCGAAGGCCGACTGGTGGCTGCCGATCCGGCCGGGCACCGACATCGCGCTTCTTCTCGCGTGGATGAACGTCCTGATCGCCGAGGATCTCTGCGACAAGGAGTACCTCAAGACGTACGCCTCGGGGTTCGACCGTCTTGCGAACCACGTCCGGGAGTTCACGCCGGAGTGGGCCGAGGCGATCACGGAGATCCCCGCCGCGAAAATCCGCGAGACGGCGCGAGCGATGGGC
Source organism: Acidobacteriota bacterium (assembly GCA_016716715.1). NCBI lineage: Bacteria > Pseudomonadati > Acidobacteriota > Acidobacteriota bacterium. The sequence goes on from JADJVE010000008.1 coordinate 203,054, forward strand.
AAGGCGAAGCCGGCCGTCGCCGTGCACCCCGGGAGGCACGTCACCTGGTACGGCGACGACACGCAGCGGGCGCGGGCGATGGCCATCCTGACGGCTCTCCTCGGGAGCTGGGGACGCAAGGGCGGCATCTTCCTCCCCACGCCGATTCCGCGCGGGAGCTTCGACCTCCCGGACTTCCCGGAGCCGAAGCGAGGACGGGCAGACGGCGCCGGTAAGCGCTTCCCTCTCGCCATCGAGGAGCTGGGAGTCACGAACGGCCTGATCGACGCGACCCTTTCGGGCGATCCCTACCCGATCAAGGCGTGGATCGTCTACGGGCAGAACATGCTCGAGAGCATCCCGCAGCCGGCCCGGACGGTCGAAGCGATCGGGAAGCTGGACCTGATGGTCGTCGTCGACGTGCTGCCCGTCGAGCAGATCAAGTACGCGGATCTCGTGCTGCCCGAGGCCACGTATCTCGAGCGCTACGACCCACCGACGATCGTGGAGTCCGCCAAGAGGCCGTTCATCGCGGTGCGCTCGCCGGCGTGCGAGCCCCTCTACGAGTCGAAACCGGGATGGTGGATCGCAAAGGAGCTGGCGAAGAGGCTGAAGCTGGAGGCGTTCTTCCCTTGGGACACGCCCGAGCAGCACCTCGAGAAGATTCTCAAGCCGACCGGGTTCGGCGCGCGGGAGCTCCTGAACCGCGGGGCGGTGGCCTTTCCGGGCAAGCCGTACCTCGAGGATCGCGCTCCGGTCGACCGCACGTTCGACACCGCGAGCGGGAAGATCGAGCTCTACTCGGAGGCTCTCGCGAAGATCGGCGCGGATCCGCTGCCGCGCTACACGCCGCCCGTCGAACCGCCAAAGGGGTTCTTCCGGCTCATCTACGGGCGCGCGCCGGTGCATTCCTTCGCGCGGAGCCAGAACAACGAAGCGCTCGACGCCCTGATGTCCGAGAACGAGGTCTGGCTGGCGACGAGCGTCGCCCGCGACTGGGGAGTGACCGAGGGCCAGCGCATCGTTCTCGAGAACGTCGAGGGCGTGAAGAGCAGCCCGGTCCGGGTCAAGGTCACGGAGGGCATTCGGAGCGATTGCGCCTACCTCGTCCACGGCTTCGGCCAGCAGTCGCGAGCCCTGAGGCGCGCCTTCGGTCGCGGCGCCTCCGACAACTCGCTGATGAGCCGGGTGAGCGTCGATCCGTTGACCGGCGGAACCGGGATGCGCGTGAACTTCGTGCGCGCCGCCCGGGCTTGAAGGGAGAGGACGAGTGGCCAGATACGCGATGGTGACGGACCTGCGCAAGTGCGTGGCCTGCCAGGCCTGCACGGTCGCGTGCAGCGCCGAGTGGGCCGTGCCCGCCGGGCATGCGCGGACGCACGTCCGGACGACGCCTCTCGCCGGCAGCTTCCCGAACCTGACCTCCAGCCCTGTCGTGGGCCAATGCAACCAGTGCGATCACCCTCCCTGCGTCGAGCCCTGCCCCTCGGGCGCGACGTATCAGGACGCCGGCGGCATCGTCCGCGTGGACACGGACGTCTGCATCGGTTGCGGCTTCTGCGTCGACGCCTGCCCCTACGAGGCGAGATTCATCAACCCGCGCACGAAGAAGGTCGACAAGTGCGACTTCTGCAGGCCGCGCATCGAGCGCGGTGAGGTGCCCGCGTGCGTCGCGACCTGCACGGCCCACGCGAAGTACTTTGGAGACCTCGAGGATCGCAACAGCGAGGTGTCCCGGCTCGTGTTCCGGGACGGGGCGCGCCGGATGGAGACCCGGACGGTCGCCGTCGGCCCGAACGTCTTCTATCTCGGGCGGCCGGAGCACCTCGACCTGGTCCTGAGCAGTTACCCGCCCCGGCCCCCTCGACTTCTCACCGCCGGCGCGGCGTGGACGAGGCTCCTGAAGCCGCTCGTGCTCGCCATGGTTGGGATGACGTTTGCGGGCCAGGCCGTGGCGTTCTTCACGCAGCTCCACAAGGGGGAGGGCGACTTTGAGGAGTGACGCCATTCCGCTCGCGCCGGTGCCGCTCACGGCCGACGAGGCCGAGACGATGCTCCAGCGCCAGATCAAGAAGCATCACGTCGCCATCATTCTCCTGCACTGGTTCAACGCGGCGACGTGGATCCTCGAAGTCGCGACCGGCGCCGCGCTCATCTCGTCGCGCCTCTTCCGCGTCGCCCCGGACTGGTACCTCGCGATCGTCAACGGGCTGTTCGGCACGCGGGGCAACCTTCTGCGCTTTCACGTCGCGCTCGGCCTCGTCTGGATCGGCGTCTTCCTCGTCTACGGAATCTTCGGCTTCCGCACGTATCTTCGCGGCGAGGTCCTGAAGAAGGAGATCGCCCTCGATCGCGACGACGTGCGCTGGCTCGTCGTCCGTGCGCTCCGGATCCTCGGACGCAGCGACGAAGCGCTCCCCCTCCAGGGGGTCTACAACGCCGGACAGAAGCTCTTCTCGATGGTGGTCTACGCGATGCTGCCGGTCGTGATGGTCACCGGCGTGATCATGGCCTTCAGGCTGTTCTCGCCGTGGGTCGTGGGCTGGGCGGTAGTTCTCCACTTCGGCGCCGTTGGGGCGGTCGTGGCCGGGCTCGTCATTCATGTGTACATGGGAGCGGTTTTCCCGGAAGAGAAGCCCGCCTTCTTCTCGATGTTCACCGGATCGGTAAACGAGCTCTTCGCCTACAACCATCACTTCAAGTGGTGGAGGGAGATGAAGACGGAGCAGCTGGCCTGGGATCGGCAGCGCGAGCCGGCGGCGGAGATCGCCAGACCGGAGACGCCTGCGGGAGGCGAGGGCGACGCGCAGGAACCCTCGACCTGACGAAGCTGTACGCGCAAGGCGGTGCGCTGAAGAGGCCTTCGCCGGGCTTCAACGCGTGAAGATCAGCTTCGCGCCGGCGATCAGGAGGACGAGCGCCAGGCTGCGCCGGATCGCGACGGGCGGGAAGCGGCGACTGCCGAGATACGAGCCCAACGTCCCGCCGATCACAGCGGCGGCTGCAAGGACAATGGCGAACGAAGGGACGTTCCGTGCGCCCCCGAGGTTTCCGAGCAGCCCGGCCACGGAATTGACGAGGATGAAGAGAGCGGACACGGCCGCCGCGGACCTGGCGCGCGCCCACCGTTTGAAGAGAAGCAGGGGCGTGAGGAAGATGCCGCCGCCCGTCCCCGTGAGACCCGCCAGCAGCCCGAGCCCGGCGCCGATCGGGAGGGCGACGAGAGGGCGCGGCTCCTCGGCGACCACGTCGGGCGCCGACCCGGAGAAAAGGAAGCGGAAGGCCGAGAACAGCAGGACGACTCCGACGAGCACCTTGAAGGCGTGAGCGGGCAGGTCGACCCAGCCGCCGACGAAGGCCATGGGAACGGAAAGCGCGGCGAAGGGCCAGAACAGCCGCCACGAGAAGTGCCCCGCCCGCCAGAACTGCCACGTGGCGATGCTCGCGACGAGCACGTTGAGGACGAGCGCCGTGGGCTTGATCTCGGCGGGGGCGAGACTGAAGAGGGACATGACGGCGATGTAGCCGGAGGCGCCGGCGTGCCCGACGGACGAATAGAGAAACGCCACGACGAGAACGGCAGCCGTGAGGAAGACGAGTGTTTCAGTCGACATTCGTGCGCATGGCCCAGCGTGCCGCAACGATACCGTGCTTTTCGGAATGGCTTCCTGATGAGGCGCGTCGAGAAGCGGGTTGCAGTTCTCATGCACGAGTTGCAGTCCGGCGGACGAGCCTGCGTCGGTGATGGGGCGGCCTCCATCGAGAAAACACTCTATCCATTCATGTTCATGCGGCTCCCTTCGTCTGCCTCGCCCGGTTCCTCCCACTGGCACAGGACGTGAAACGAGAAGGCACGTCCGGGAAGCCCAAAGGGCAGGCCGGCATGAGACGAAAGGAGACCACGACAATGCGAAGTACCTTCACGAAGACCGCATCTCTCCTCGCGGGCGCGCTCTTCCTCGCCGGAACGCTGACGCTGCCGGCGGACGCGCAGCAGGGTCCGGGGAACGGCCCGGGCGACGGCACCGGCAATCAGGGCGTCGGCCCGAAGGACGGCACCGGCTACGGCGCGCCCGGCAGCGGCGCGACGCCGGGCGCCAAGGCGGGCCAGCCCCAGAACGGCAAGATGGGGAAGGGCCCCGGCGACGGCTCCGGCAACAACGGGAGCGGGCCCAGGGACGGCACCGGCTTCGGGGCCGGCTCGGGCAAGGGCTCGGGCACCTGCACGGGAAGCGGCCCGCAGGGCGGCCGCGGCTCGGGTGCCCGGCAGGGTGGGCGGAGCTGATCTTCCGGGGCGGCCCCGCGACTGCGGGGCCGCTTCTCCGGGTGCGCTCGAAGGTTCAGCCTCGGCGGCGGCTGAACAAGCGCTCGAGGAGGGGCTTCGGCGGCGGGCACGTGCAGCGCTTGTCGCGCGGAACGCCCGCAAGCGCTTCCTCGACGTGCCGGCCGCAACCGGCATACGTCGGCTTCCCGCACCGGGAACAGGTCACTCGATGACACATGGCCAGTCCCCGGCGGTTTATCGCGCGGCCGGCCCGGAGGGTTTCGCCGGGCACGTGCTCAGACCGAAGATGGAATAGAGCGGACAGTTGCCCACGAGTCCGGTCAAGAGGAGCGGGATGCCGACGAAGCCCCAGCTCGTCTTCGGTCCGACCACCGTCAGCGAGAGCATCACGATGCCCGCGACGATCCTCAGGATGCGGTCCGCGGTACCTTCGTTGGTCTTGAAGAACTCTTTCATGGTGACTCCTTATGGCCGCTGTGGATTCGGCGGCCGTCTCAGACGAGACGAAACTCCCATCCGCAGTGCCCGTGGGAGTCTGCGTCCGGGGGGCAGTGAAGACAACGGGTGGTGATGCGCGGATCGACCGTGCGTGCGAACGTCTCGAACTCGACCTCGCCGACGGGCCGGCACGGAAAGTCCGGCAGGCCCTTGCGCCGGCGGGTTTCCTGGACGCGGCAGGACGTCATGAAGAAGCGCAGGACGGCGCCGTCCCGTTCGATGCGGCTCGGGTTCACGAAGCTGTACGCACGGAGGGACAGCGCCCGCGCGAGAGCATCGAGGCCGCCGTCCTTCGGGATCGCGTAGGCCTCCATGATCCGCCGCGCCTCGGCCGCGGCGAAGCGGCGCCACGCGCCCGCGTCGAGGTCCATCGCCGTGTCCATCCCGAAGCGCTCCTCGGCCGCGAGAAACCAGCTTCCGTCGTGGGCGAGCCAGTTCTTGGCGAAGACGTCGAGAGCCTTGAAGAGGCCGGCGCGATCGAGCGCCTCGAACGCCGGCGGGGCGGCGGCACGCGCCGCTTCCGCGGGCTTGCGAAACGTCGCGAATCGCTCGTGATGGGCTTCGCCGGAGGTCGTCTCGATCATCCCGGCCGCCGCGAGGAAGCCGCGCGCCCAGTCGAGGGTGACGGGTCCTTCCGGATGCGTGCGGCCCTCGGCCGCGTGGACGCGCGTCGCGAAGTCGAAGCCCTCGGACGAAAAGTCCGCAAGCACGAGGATGCCGCCGGGCCGCACGACGCGGAGAACCTCGCGCAGGACGGACGCGCCGTCGGCGAGATGGTGGAGGACATTGAACGACACGGCGGAGGCGAAGGCGCCGTCGGCGAAGGGGAGGGCGGCGCCGTCGGCGGGCGTGAAGGCGATCCGGGCCTCGAGGCCCGTCCCGGCCGTCAGCGACGCGGCGATCTCCTGCTCCTCGGCGTTCACGTCGACGCTCTCGACGGCGTGCCCGCGACGCGCGAGCTCGCGCGCCATGACGCCCATTCCCGAGCCGAGGTCGAGGACGGGCCCCTCGAGGGCGCCCGCCGCGTCGAGAACGAGAGCCGCCGCGCGGGCGCCGTCGTGCCCGAGGGCGACGAATGCGTCTTTCCGTGTGTGGAACGCCGCCAGACGCCGGTCGAGCTCGTCAGCGGTCAGGCTCAATGGGTTCCTTTTCCGGTCCGGAACGCTCCGGCCGGGTTCGTGTGGAGCAGCTCGTCCCGCCGCCGGCGGGACCGGGCGCCCCTCACGTGGGGATGCCGAGGCGGGGGAAGACGAATTTCTGGAGGACGATCCATGCGAGGAGGGCGCCCCACATCCAGGCGGCGTCGCTGCTCATCCCCGGCTCCGGGCGCCCGTGGGGGCGGTGTTGGCGTTGGACATGGATTACAATATAATCATTAAGTTATAGATGGTCAACTCCCCTCCGGACCGCCGCCGCGCCCTCCTCCTCGCCTCGCCCGTCGTCGCGGCGCTGCTGCTCGCGGCCGCGCTCGTGGGCGTTTCGCTCGTCGCGGCGAGCTCGCTGCGGGCTCGGGACGCGGCCGTGCGCGACGGCCTCCTCGCCCGCGCCGGCCACGAGCTGGAGGCCCGGCTCCGGAACGACGGGCCCGAAGGGGCGCCGCTGGCCCTCTCGGAATTCCTCGGCGCGAACGCGACGCTCGTGAGGGGCGTGGAGGTCGTCTCCTTCGCCGGGGTGGCGGCGCGCGCAGGCGAGACGGAGGGTGCGGCCGTCGAGATGCCCGCGATGCTCGGGCCGGGCTGGCGCCCCACCGGCGCGGGCCCCGGCGCGGGCCCCGGTCCCGGGGCGGGATACGGGCCGGGTCGAGGCCCCTTCACGCTGCGCTTCTTCCCCGCGCGGGGCGCGGCGAGCTCGGGCGGCCTCGCCTTCGCGCTCGTCCTGGGGTCCGTCGTCGCGGGCGTCGGGCTCGTCGTCCTGTCCCTTGCGGCGGCGCGCGGGCTCGCCGAGCGCGAGCGCCGCGAGCGCCTCGAGGCCGAGCGCGAGCGGCTCGACGCCGTCGCCCTCACCGGCGCCGGCCTCGCGCACCGCGTCCGAAACCCGCTCGCCGCGATCAAGGGCACGGCGCAGCTCATGGCCGACCGTCCCGACCAGCAGGTCGTCGAGCGCTCGCGCCGCATCGTCGAGGCGAGCGCGCGGATCGAGGACCTCGTGTCGCAGATCCTGAGGTTCGCGCGGCCCGTCGAGCCTCAGCCCCAGAGCCTCGACCTCGTCGCCCTGGCGCGTGAGGCGGCGGAACGTGCGGGCGTCGCCGTGACGGTTTCCGGCCCGCCCGCGGTCAGCGCGTTCGCGGACACAGGCCACGCGGCCGACGTGCTCGACGAGCTCCTGGCGAACGCGCGGGCGCACCATCCCGGCGGGATCTTCGAAATCGCCGCCGGCAGAGCCGGCGGCACGGCCTGGGTCGAGGTGCGCGACCGCGGCCCCGGCCTCTCGGTGGATCCGGCACGCGCTTTCGACCCCTACGTCACGAGCCGGCCCGGCGGCACCGGACTCGGCCTTCCCACGGTGAGGGCGCTCGCCCGCGCGAACGGCGGAGAGGTGACGCTCGAGGCTCGCGCGGGCGGAGGCTGCGTGGCGCGGCTGACCCTTCCCGGAGAGCGGGCCTGAGATGGCGCGCATCCTCGTCGCCGACGACGATCCGTCCTTCCGCGCCCTCCTGAGGGACATCCTCGAAGGGGATGGGCACGCGGTCACGGAGGCCCGCGACGGCGAGGAGGCGCTCCACTTCGCGCGCCGCGAGGCCTTCGCGCTCGTCCTGACGGACCGCCGGATGCCCGCCCGCGACGGCCTCGCGCTCCTGAAGGCGCTGCGCCGGGAGCTTCCGGCGCCGCCGCCCGTGGTCGTCCTGACGGGATTCGGGACGATTCCGGAAGCCGTCGAGGCCGTGCGCCTCGGCGCCGCTGACTACCTCACGAAACCGCTCGATTCTCCGCGCGCGCTCCTCGCGGTCGTCGACCGGCTGCTCGCTCCCGAGCCGGCCGCGGAGGAGATCGTCACCGGCGACGCGCGGCTGCGCGAGATCCTCGCGCTCGTCGACCGCGTCGCCGCGGCCAACGTGCCGGTGCTCGTGACGGGGGAGTCGGGCACGGGCAAGGAGCTCGTGGCGCGGCGGCTCCACACGCGCTCGCCCCGCGCGACCGGTCCGTTCGTCGCGGTCAACGCGGCGTCGCTGCCCGAGTCGCTCGCGGAGAGCGAGCTGTTCGGCCACGAGCGGGGGGCGTTCACGGGCGCGGACCGCGCGCGCGCGGGACGCTTCGAGGAGGCGAGCGGCGGGACGCTCTTCCTCGACGAGATCGGCGAGCTCGCGCCGGCCCTCCAGGCCAAGCTCCTGCGCGTCCTCGAGGACCGCAACGTGCGGCGCCTCGGAAGCGAGAAGGACGTGACCGTCGACGTCCGCCTCGTGGCGGCGACGAACCGCGACCTCGCCCGCGAGGTCGAGACGGGCGGCTTCCGGCGCGACCTCTACTTTCGACTTGCCGTCGTGCTTGTCGCGTTGCCGCCGCTCCGCGAGAGGCCCGGAGACGTCGCGCTCCTCGCCCGGCACTTCGTGGCGAGCCTCGCGGCGCGGCACCGGCTGCCGGAGCCGGAGCTCACGCCTGAAGCGCTCGACGCCCTCGCGCGGCACGCCTGGCCCGGCAACGTCCGCGAGCTGCGCAATACGCTCGAGCGCGCGGTCGTGGTGCGGGGCGGCCAGCCGATCCGGGAAGAGGACGTTCGGCAGTCCGCCGCGTCCGCCGCGTCCGCCGCGCCGGCGCTCACGCTCGACGAGGAGACGCGCGAGCGCGAGGCCGCTCTCGCGGCCCTGCGCCTGTCGGGCGGGAACCGCGACGACGCCGCCCGGCGGCTCGGAATCTCGGTCCGCACGCTCTATTACCGTCTTCGCCGCTGGGGCCTCAATTGAATGCTTGGGAGAAAGAAGATGCGATTCATGGGTAGTCCGTTCTCGAAATTCGTGCTCCTGCTCGGCGTTCTGGCGGCCCTGTCGACGTCCCTCGCCGCCGCGGAGAAGAAGCCGACCCTCCTGTTCTTCATGAACCCGGCTGGCCGCCCGTGCCAGACGCAGGATCAGATCCTCGCCGAGGGCCGGAACAAGTGGGAGCCGCGTGCGACGCTCCGCTACGTCCGCACGGACGTTCCGGCCGACCGGGACGTCTTCTATCAGTACGGCGTTCGGTCTCTTCCCAACCTGATCCTGGTGGGCGCCGACGGCAAGGAGATCACCCGGTATTCCCCCGGCATCCAGCCCGTCGACGCGGTCGTTGCGGGCATCCCCGGCAAGTCGGGCCGCTGAGCGGGGAGCCTCGCGTGGACACGCTTGCCGGGTTCAGCCTGGCCAACGCCGCTTTCGCCGTCGGAGCCGGCCTCGCCAGCACCGTGTCCCCTTGTGTGCTGCCCGTGCTGCCCATCGTGATGGCCGGACGACCGGGAGAGCACCGGCTCCGGCCGCTGGCCATCGTGGCCGGGTTGATGTCCACGTTCTTCGCCATGGGAATCCTCTCGTCGCTCTTCGGCGCCGTGGTCGGGCCTCTGCTGGTGCGCCTGGAGAAGCCCGTCGCGATCCTCATCGGGGTCATCGGCCTGCTGGTGCTGGCCGACGTCAACCCTTTCAAGAGACTGAAGGTGGGGATTGCTCCGGAGCGAAAGCGGGGGCTCTGGTCGGGGTCCGTTCTCGGGGCCTCGCTCGGGCTCGTGTGGATCCCGTGCGTCGGTCCGTTCCTCAGCGCCGTCCTCGCCATGGTCGCGGCCCGCGCCCGACTGGGCGAGGGAATGGCTCTGCTGGGTTTCTACAGCGTCGGCTTTGCGCTCCCGATGCTGGTTGCGGGGTACGCCGCGCAGGCGTTTCGGGAGAAGACCGCCTTCCTGCGCTCGCGTCCGGTGCTGGTCCGGGTCGCGAGCGGAGGCCTGCTGGTCGGGCTCTCGGTCTGGATTCTCGCCAAGGGCCTCTACGGCACGCCCTGGTGACGGACTGCAGGCGCTGCGGGCGGGCTGCAGTTTCTGCAGGAAACCGGGGACGCGGGGAAGAGAGATTTCTGCGAAAGGCTTGAATGACCGCGTCTTGCGCGCGGCGGCGGCACCCGGCACGAGGCGTGCGTTGTCATTCGCCGGAAGGAGATCGAAATGAAACGGAACCTCACCACCCTTGCCCTCCTCGCCGCCCTCGCCACCCTCCCGCTCCTCGCCCAGCAGGGCCCCCCCGCCGGACGCGGCGCCGGGTCCGGCACGCCGGCTGCCGCCTCGAAGATCGACGTCACGAAACCGTCCACGGTCATCGGCGACGTCGTCTCGCTCAAGGGCGGTCCCGGTCTCGGGATGCCGACGCTCGCCGTGAAGGTCGGCGGCAAGGAGGAGGCGTACATCCTCGGCTCGTACCGGTACCTCACCGCGCAGAAGTTCGCGCCCGTGGCTGGCGACGCGGTCCGCCTCACCCTCTACACGTGCGTCGAGTGCCCGCAGGGCTTCGTCGTCGCCGAGGTCGAGAACCTCACGCAGAAGACGATCCTGAAGCTCCGCAACGCGGACGGGACGCCCGCCTTCGCCGGCCGTGGGAACGGCGCGGGCGCCGGCGCCGGGAACGGGAAGCACAACGGCGCGGGCTGCTGCGGCGGCGGCAACGGCGCCCAGACGGGCCCGATGGACGGCACCGGCCCGAACCCGAACTGCCCGAAGAAGTCCTGAGGCCTCAGGCGCCCACGGAGACGGCAGCGGCCGCCGTCACGAGCGCCTGCGAAAGGTCGGCGATCAGGTCGCGGACGTCCTCGCAGCCCACGGAGATCCTCACGAGGTCGTCGGTGATCCCGGCGGCCTCGCGCTCCTTCTTCGGCATCCCGGTGTGCGTCATGGAGGCCGGGTGCTCGATGAGCGTCTCGACGCCGCCGAGGCTCACGGCGAGCGTCGCGAGCTGCACGGAGTCGATCAGCGCCTTGCCCGCCTCGAGCCCGCCCTTGACGCCGAACGAGAACACCGCGCCGGGCCCGGACATCTGCCGGAGCATGAGCGCGTGCTGCGGGTGGCTCGGGAGGCCCGGGTGGAGCACCCACGCGACGCCGGGGTGCGCCTCGAGGAAGCGGGCGACCTCGAGAGAGTTCGCCTGCGCGCGCTCCATCCTGAGGCCGAGCGTCTTGACGCCCCGGAGAACGAGCCACGCCTGGTGCGGGTCCATCGTTCCGCCGAACGCGACGTGCACCTTGCGGAGCCTGTCGTGGAGCGCGGGCGAGCCCGCGACGATCGCGCCGCCCACGACGTCCGTGTGCCCGTTGATGTACTTCGTGAGGCTGTGGACGACGACGTCCGCCCCGAGCGCGAGCGGCTGCTGGAGGACGGGGGACGCGAACGTATTGTCGACGACGAGGAGCGCGCCCGCCGCGTGTGCGATGTCCGCGCAGGCCGCGATGTCCGTGAGCTTCATCGTCGGGTTCGCGGGCGTCTCGATGTAGACCATCTTCGTCGAGGGCCGCATCGCGGCGGCGACGTTCTCCGGCTTCGACGAATCGACCCACGTCGAGGCGACGCCGAACCGGCGGTACTCGTTCTCGAGGACGAGGCGGGACGGCCCGTAGACGGAGTCCGTGCCCACCACGTGCGCGCCCTGCTCGAGGAGAGCGACGTACACCGTGTTGATGGCGGCCATGCCGGTCGCGGCGCCCAGCGCGCCGCAGCCGCCCTCGAGGATCGCGAGGCACTCCTCGAGCGCCGCGACCGTCGGGTTGCCGAGGCGCGTGTACTTGAAGCCGGGGTCGCGGCCCTGGAAGCGCGCCGCGCCCTCGTCCGCGTTCTTGAACGCGAACGTGGACGTCTGGTAGATCGGCGTCGAGACGGCGCCCGTGGCGGGGTCGGGGTGCTGGCCCGCGTGGATGATGCGTGTGGCGGGGTGCATTTTTCGGACGTCGGTCATTTCGATTCCTTTCCGTGCGCGGGGACGGCCGTGCGGGGCGCCCACTCGCCGGTTTTGTCGCTCTGGGTGTAGTCCTCGGAGAGGTCGCGCCCGCGCCGCGCGACGTGGTCCACGCCCTCGAGGAGAGCCTGGAACTCGGCCTCGCTGACGGTGGGCGCGAGGCTGATGCGGACCCATCCCGGTTTCTCGCCGAGATGCCCTTCGTCCAGTCGGTGGCGGATCGTCTTCGAGTGTTCTTCGTCGATGTGGAGGAGGAGGTGGCCGTATGGGCCCGCGCACATGCAGCCGGCGCGGACCTGGATCCCGAAGAGGTCGTTCAGGAGGCGCGCGGCGAGGTTGTGGTGGACGTGTTGGAAGATCACCGAGAGGACACCGAGGCGCCGCGTCTCGAGATTGCCGAGGATGGCGAGGTCGTCGCGGCCGCGCCAGGCGCGGATCGCGCGGCCGAGATAGTCCTGCTCGACGCGCTCCGTGCGCGTGGCTCCGACGGCCGCCTTGAGGTCGAACGCGAGGCCCGCCTGGATCGTCTGGACGATCGGGGGCGTCCCGCCCGTCTCGCGCGATTCGATCGCGCCGAGGTAGCGGTGGTCCCACGGGGACGTGTAGAGGACGGTCCCGCCGCCCGGCTCGGCCGGCACGCGGTTCGTGAAGAGGCGCCGGTGCGCGACGAGGAGGCCCGGCGTGCGCGGGCCGCCCAGGAACTTGTGGACGGAGAAGAAGACGGCGTCGAGCGCGCCCGCGGCATCGCCTGCCGGGTGCATGTCGACGTCCACGTAGGGGCCGGCGGCCGCGAAGTCGAAGAACGCGAGCGCGCCGTGCCGATGGAGGACGCGCGCGAGACCGTGGACGTCGTTGAGGATTCCCGTCACGTTCGAGGCCGCGCTGAACGTCCCGATCTTCCAGGGCCGGTGCGCGTGGGCCGCGAGCTTGCGGTCGAGGTCCTCGAGGCTGATGCGTCCCTCGGCGTCGAACTCGACGTAGACGGAGTCGCCGATCGTCTCGCGCCACGCGATGTCGTTCGAGTGGTGCTCCATCAGCGACCGGAAGACGACGGGACGGTCGTCCCGGGGGATCCGGGCCGCGAGGCCGAAGCGCTCGTCGAGCTGGTCGGGGAGCCTGAGGCCGAGGACGTGGATGAGGCGGTTGATCGCGCCGGTAGACCCCGAGCCGACAGGGATCACGACGTCATCGGGCGTTGCGCCGACGTACGCGCCGATCTTCCGGAGCGCGCCCTCGTAGAGCTCCGTCATCCGGTGGCCCGTGAAGCTGCTCTCCGTGTGCGTGTTCGCCATGAACGGCAGGACGCGCTCGTTCAGCTCGTCCTCGACGTCGCGGTGGAAACGGCCCGAGGCGATGAAGTCGAAGTACCGGAGGGGAAGCTCGCCAGAGGGGCCCGGCATCACGGCGTCCGCGCCGATCACCCGGTTGCGCAAGCGGTCGAGGAACGCGGCCTCCGCGGCGGGTGAGGCGGTGACGACGGGGCCGCGGGGCTCGGAGGAGGCGGCGTCGACGAGGCGGGGCGGCGCGGGGGCGGCGGAGCTCAGCGGCGGCCGCCTCGCTTCGGACGTCCGAGGATGGCGTTTGCCTTGTCGCGGGCGTCGCGTTCGACGCCGTCGCAGACGATGGAGCAGATCTTCAGGAGGGTGGGGTCCGCGATGCGGTAGACGGTGCGCGTGCCGTCCTTCCGGCGGTCGACGAGCGCCGAGCCGTGCAGGACCGAAAGGTGCTTGCTGACGTTCGCCTGCGTGCCGCCGACTTCCTCGAGGATCTCGCCGACGGACGCCTCGCTCCGGAACAGCCGCCTCAGGATCTTGAGGCGCATGGGCTCGGAGAGCGCCCGGAAGCGCATTGCGACTTCTTCGCAGCCGGCGTCCGTGAGCGGGAGATGAGCGTGCATCGCCATATGGCGATCATCGTACCCGCCGCAGACGAGGTCAATGATGCAGGTTCAGGGGTCAGTCCGGGAGAGTGGCCTCGACGAAAGCGCCGTCGCCGGTTCTCTGGCCGGGTTGGCCGCCGTCGTTGACGACGGCGTACGCGACCCAGGGATTGCTGCCGGAGGTGCGCGTGACGACGGCGTATCCGCTCGGGACACCGGGGGCAAACGTCGCGAAGATCGTGTTGATCTGCGTGAAGCCGTTCGCGGGCACCGTCACGTCCGTCGATCCGGCTTTCTGGCCGGTCGCGCCGTCGTGGAGATCGATGTGAAAGGTGTCGGCGAGTGAGTTGGTCGAGCCCACGACGACGAGAGCGAGGTTTGTCCGGTTCTCGGCGTTCTGCTGAAGGGCGTAGAGCCACGCGGCCGTCGTTGCTTCGGATCCGGCCGGCACGGCCGAGTAGAAGAGGCCGTATCGCCCTCCGCCGCCGGCGGTCGAGGTCCGGGCCCCGACCGAAAGGCCGCGAGTGTCGCCGGTCAGATCCGTGACGAAGAGCGCACCGACGAATGTCGCACCGGGCGCCCCCGGAATGATCCCCGGTCGCGCAGGACCTGCACGAACGACGGGAGGATCTGCTGCTCTCTGGCGAGGAGCTGGATGTTGAAGGTGACCGAGCCCGAGGGAATCGCCGACGCGACGTAGGTGGCGGTCAGAGTGTGCGAGGCCGAGGAGAAGTTCGTGAGCACGAGCTCGGTATTGAACGCGCTCGTCTCGACGATGACGGGGAGAGTGAGCCTGGCAATAGCAGATGCCGGAGCCGCGAGGACGGGCTCGACGAAGGAGCCGTCGGAGTTGGCCTGGTCGTTGATGACGGCGTATGCGTAGAAGGGAGCCGTGCCGGAGACACGCTCGACCTTGACGTAGCCGTTCGTGACGCTGAGGCCGTTCGACCCGAGGATCCCCGAGACCTGACTGAAGCCGCCGGGGGAGAGCGTGATGTCGGGCAGAGCCTGGCTGACTGGACTTGCCGGGTCACCGGAGACGACCGTGAGGCGCAGCGTGATGTTTCCGGCGGAAGAGCCTCCGGCGTTGATGACGGCGACGTTGGAGCGATCGGTTGCGTTCTGCCGAAGGCCGCAGAGATAGACGGGAGCGGAGAGAAGTCTCCCCGATCGAAGCCCCGCGTACGCGAGGCCGGCCCGGCCCTCGGTGACGGCGGTCGTCGTGCGCACCGTCGCGGCCGCGGCGTCCGCCGATGAAAGCCCGCTGAACGTGATCTGAAGAGTGCCGCCGCGGTTTCCGGAATCACCCAGCTGGATTCCGAGGCCTCGGAGGTACGTGATGGCATCCGACACGATCTTCTGGCGGCCGGCTGGGAGGCTGTCCGTCGCCGTGCCGCTGGCGCCGCCAAAAGCGGCCGTGTAGGCGTACGAGATCGAGACGTCGGTCGTTCCGCGGTTCGTCAACGCCAGCTCGGACGTGAAGAAGGAGCCGGCGAGGCCGCCGGACGAGAGGACGATCGGGACGGCGACGGTGGACGAGAGCCCCCCCGCCGCGACGCACTTGTACGTCTGCGTGTGCGTGTTGATGTTCAGGTTAGTAGTGCCGGCGAGAACTTCGAAGGCCGTGCCACCGTTATCGCGATCCCCGATGATGATCGTGCCGGGGCCGACCGTGTCTTCCAGTGTGACGGTCTGCACGACCCGCGAGGATCCGACAGGGCTGCAGGCCGGGGGAGACTCGAAACTGGTGCCGCTGCTCGTGGATGTTGTGACAGAGGAAGAAGGCGCGGCGACGATGGTCTGGGTGTGGACGTTGATGTTGCTTTTTCCGGCGAGGACAAGGCATCCCGCGCTCTTGTTTACGCCGAAACAGACGTTGGCCGGCCCGATTGCGTCCTCCAATACGGTCGTGACCTGGGCTGTGGCGCCGCTGCATGTCTGAGAGGAAGCCGTGATGGTGGTACCTGTTGATCCCAAACACGGTGTGCTGGACGGGGCGCACAGCGGCGGCGGCGGGCAGGTTTGGCAGGGCGTGGTCGCGGGAGAACAGGAGGTCTGCGCGAAGGCGGAGCCGGCCACACCGTGCAGCAGCAGGCCCGCGAAGACGCCGACGGCGATCCGCGCCCAGCCGAGTGAGCGAGATCGTGTCACTCGGTGCTCCTCTCGATACCGTCCGATGCGTGATTGATGGCCGGAATTCTCGGCGGTCGACGCCGGTAAGCGCAAGCCAATAGATGGCGCCTCACCGAGCCTTGTGTCTCACGCCGGGTATATTTGTGGGACGTGATGCGAACTAGTAGCCCGGGGATCCGCGGGCCGGGCTCGCGGGGGGGGGGGGGGGGGGGGGGGGGGGGTCTGGGGGGGCCGCGGAGGGGACGCCGCCAGCCCCCTCCCCGGTCCTTCGCCGCCTGGGCTGCCTGAAAGGCGAGGAGGCCAAGACCTATCGCGAGCACCTCGAGGCCAAGTACAGAAAGGATCCTCCGGGAGTCAACGTCCTCCCGGGGTTCTTTTCCGCGGGCCCCCGGCGCTTGCGCTCTGGGCGGCCTGGCGGCGCCAGGGTGTTCCGCATGGCGTCACGGATCCACACCGGCCGATCGAAGGGAAGGCATTGCGGGGGGGGGGGGGGACGGGCCGTCTCGCAGCGTCGCCTTCGTCCGGGTCTGCGCCGCGGGCAAGGGTGGTTGCGAGCTTCTCGTGACGCGCGACGTCGCCGGATTCAGGAAATCCCCGGTCCCGATCGCCTTACCGGCCGTGGTGCTGGGCTCGGACCTCCGTCGCCGCGGAGGCCCGTCCGACGTGTCCGCTGACCCACGCTCGACGCCGTCGCAGACAATCGAGCAAATTCTCAAGATCGAGGGATCCTTGATCGCGTAGAAGGTGCGCGTGCCTTCCTTGCGGCGGCCGAGGAGCGCCGAGCCGAGCAGGATGGCGAGGTGCTTGCTGACGTTTGCCTGTGTGCCGCCGACATCGGCCACGATCTCGCCGACCGAGGCCTCGTTCCGTGAAAGCCGCCTCAGGATCTTGAGACGCATGGGTTCGGAGAGCGCGCGGAAGAGAGCCGCGACCTGCTCGCAGCCTGCGTCCGTCGCGGGCAGGACGGCATCGACCGCGGCGTTGCATGCTCCGGAACGGGGCCCAACGGGCCCCGGCGTCACCCTCACGTGAAGCGGCCGGAGCCCGGCCCGCAAGAGCCGCCTCCGTCGCCGCCCTTTGACGCGGAGGCTCCGGCGGACGCGAAGCGCGAGACGAGCTTCTGGATCTTCTCGCTTCCGCACTCGGGGCAGGTCACCCCGAAGTCCTCGAGGCCGGCGCCGACGAGCTCCTCGAACGTGGCACCGCACTTCTCGCACGTGAACTCGTAGAGGGGCATGGGCGTCTCCTCAGGCGTCCCAGGACTCGAGGGCCCAGGTGACGACGTGCGGCCGGGACGCGCTGCCCTGCACGTCCTTGAGGGCGGCACGCAGCTTCGGGACGTCCTCGTCCGCGACGAAGGACATGATGATCGTGGAGGTCTTCGGGAACGCCGCCGAGCCGAGGTGGCGGCCGGAGGAGCCGAAGCCCCGGGCCTCGACCTCCGTGTATCCGGAAACGCCCGCGCGTTCGAGGGCGACCTCGACCTTCTCGCGGCACTCCGTGCCGGCGAGCACCATGAGCATCTTCACGCTTATTCCTCCGCGGGCGGCGCGCCGGCCGCCTTGATGTACATGAAATAGAGGAGCGGGATCACGACGAGAGTCAGGGCGGTCGCCACGACGACGCCCGAGATGAGCGCGACGGCGAGGCCCTGGAAGATCGGGTCGAGAAGGATGACGCCGCCGCCCGCGACGAGCGCGAGGGCCGTGAGCACGATCGGCCGGAAGCGCACGGCGCCCGCCTTCATGACGGCCTCCTCGAGCGGCTCGCCGGCGGCGAGCTCGAGGTTGATGAAGTCCACGAGGAGGATCGAGTTTCGGACGATGATCCCCGCGAGCGCGATGAACCCGATCATCGACGTCGCCGTGAAGAACACGCCGAACGCCGCGTGCGCCGGCACGATGCCGATGAGCGTGAGCGGGATCGGCGCCATGATGATGAGCGGCGTCACGAAGGAGCGGAACCACCCCACGACGAGGACGTAGATGAGGACGAGGACCGCGGCGAAGGCGATCCCCATGTCCCGGAAGACCTCCACCGTGACGTGCCACTCGCCGTCCCACTTGAGCGCGTAACGGTTCGAGTCTGTCGGGAGCGCCGTGTTGAAGATCTCGAGCGGCCGGCCGTCCGGGCCGCGCAGCGCCTCGACTTTCTTCTTCATGTCGAGAATGCCGTAGACGGGCGCCTCGGCGACGCCGGCCATCTCGGCGAGAACGTACGTCACCGGCTGCAGGTTCTTGTGGTACACGAACGGCGCCCGCTTGCCCGGGACGACGGTCACGAGCTCGCGGATCGGGATGAGGCGGCCCGTCTGCGAGGGCACGGTCGTCGCAAGGAGGCCCTCGAGGCCGGAGCGCTGGGCGCGGTCGAGGCGCAGGACGATGGGCACGGCCTCGCGCGCCGCGTCCACGCGCAGGAGGCCCGCGTCCATGCCGTCGAGCGCGATCCGGAGCGTCTTGACGACGACCTCGGGCGTCACGCCGCTCAGCATCGCCTTCTCACGGTCGATCGCGACCTCGATCTTCGGAGACGCGTCCTCGACGAGCCAGTCCGTGTCGACGACGCCGGGGGTGGACTCGAAAATGCCCCGGACCTCCCGCGCCAGCACGATCCGCTGCGCCGGGTCGGGCCCGTAGATCTCGGCGACCATCGTCGAGAGGACCGGCGGCCCCGGCGGGACCTCCGTGACCTTCACGTTCGCGCCAAGGCGCTTGCCGGCCTCGGAGATCCGGTTGCGAATCTCCTTGGCGATCGTGTGGCTGTCCTTCTTCCGTTCCTCTTTGTGCGCGAGGTTCACCTGCAGGTCCGCGACGAGCGGGCCCGAGCGCAGGAAATAGTGGCGCACGAGGCCATTGAAGTTGAACGGAGCGGACGTGCCGGCGTAGACCTGCACGTCCGCGACCTCGGGCTGGGCCTTGACGAGCGTCGCGAGCGTGCGCGCGGCGGCGGCGGTCGCCTCGAGAGTGGTGCCCTCGGGCATGTCGAGGACGACCTGCAGCTCGCTCTTGTTGTCGTACGGCAGCATCTTGACCTTCGCCGCCCGGACGAGGAAGAGGCCGCAGGCGAGAAGAAGGAGAACGACGACGCTGCCGAGCAGGACCCAGCGCCGCGTCGCGCTCGCGAGGAGCGGCGTGAACAGCTTCCGGTAGAAGCGGAGCAGGCGGTCCTCGGGCTTCTTGTCGGCGCCCGCCTCGAAGTGCTCCTCGCCCCGGAGGTGCTCCTCGGCGAACTTCCGGAAGAGGCGGAACGTGAGCCACGGCGAGACGACGAACGCCACGAGCAGCGAGAAGACCATCGCGGCCGAGGCGTTCACGGGGATCGGGCGCATGTACGGGCCCATGAGGCCGGAGACGAACGCGAGCGGGAGGAGCGCCGCGACGACCGCGAACGTCGCGAGGATCGTCGGGTTGCCGACCTCGTCGACCGCGTAGACGGTGGTGAGGCGCGGCTCGCCCCAGCCCATCTCGTAGTGGCGGTGGACGTTCTCGACGACGACGATCGCGTCGTCCACGAGGATGCCGATCGCGAAGATGAGCGCGAAGAGCGTGACGCGGTTCAGCGTGTACCCGAAGAGAAACGACGCGAAGAGCGTGAGCGCGAGCGTCGCGGGAACCGCGACGAGGACGACGACCGCTTCCCGGCGGCCCAGGAAGAGCGCCATGAGGAGGACGACGGAGAACGTCGCGAGCCCGACGTGGAAGATGAGCTCGCCGGACTTCTCGTCGGCCGTCTTGCCGTAGTCGCGCGTCTTGGCGACGGTCACGTTGGACGGGACGACCGGGCCCTTCAGGCCCTCGAGACGGGCGTCGAGGTCCTTCACGAGGTCGACGGCGTTCGTGCCGGGCTTCTTCGCGACGGCGAGGGTGACGGCCGGGGCGTCGTCGCCGGCCTTCGTGAGCATCCACGCGTACTGCGAGGGTTCCTCGGGGCCGTCGGACACGGTCGCGACGTCCTTGAGCCACACCGGCTTGCCGTTCGCGACGCCGATCACGGCCGAGCCGACGTCCTCGGCGCGGCGGAAGAGGGAGCCGACCTCGACGGGGACCTCGGCGTTGCCGGAGGCGAAGCTGCCCGCGGGCAGGCGCCAGTTGAGGCCCGAGAGCGCGCCGTACGCCTGCACGAGCGAGACGCCGTAGGACGCGAGGCGGTCGCGGTCGAACTTCACGTTCAGGACGCGCCGCTGGCCGCCGATCACGGTCACCTGCGCGACGCGCGGGTGCCGCGTGAAGTCGGCCTTGACCTCGTCGGCGATCTGCCGGAGCTGCATCGGCGAGGCGTCCTTCGAGTAGAGCGTGTACGCGGCGACGGGGACGTCGTCGATCCCGCGCGGAGCGACGACCGGCGGCAGCGCGCCCGGCGGGAGAGCGGGCGCGAGCTCGGCGATCTTCGCGTGGACGCGGACGACGGCCTGGTCGGGGTCCGTCCCGACCATGAACCGCACGATCACGATGCCGCCCGAGGGCTGCGAGATCGAGTAGACGAACTCGACGTTCGGGATCTGGTAGAGCGCCTTCTCGACGGGCGAGACGACGCGCCGCTCGACCTCCTCGGCCGTCGCGCCCGGAAGCGCGACGAGGACGTCGATCATCGGGACCTTGATCTGGGGCTCCTCCTCGCGCGGCGTGACGAGGAGCGCGAACGCCCCGAGGAGGAGCGACGCGACGACGAGGAGCGGCGTCAGCTTGGACTCGAGGAACGCCTTGGCGATCCGGCCGGAGGCGCCGAGCGGCCGGCGCGTCATCTTCCGGTGGAGGATCTCGCGGGCGCTCGGCCCCTGGGGAATGTGCTCGTTCACCGGGAGCTGCCCTTCAACTCGGAGACGGGCGCGCCGTCGGCGGGCGGAGACGCGAGACCGACGAGGACGGTCTCGCCGCCCGAAAGGCCGGAGAGGATCTCGACCTTGCCGCCGGAGACGGCGCCCGTCGTGACGGCCCGGGTGCGCGCCTTGCCGGCTTCGTCCTTGACGGCGACGAGCGTGACGCCGCCGCTCGTGAGGACCGCGCTCTCGGGGACGAGGACGGTCGCGCGCGGGGCGGTGTCGAGCGTGGCGCGGCCCGTGAGGCCTGTCGAGACGGGCGTGCCCGCCAGCTCGAGCGTCGCCGTGTACGTGTGGCTCGCCGGGTCGGCGCCCGGGGACATCTCGACGACGGTGCCCGTGAGCTCGGCGGCGACGCCGTCGATCTTCACGGCGAGCTTCTGTCCGGCTTTGAGGCCCGACGCGGCGACGGCGCCGGCCGGAACCTGCACGACGAGGCGGCGCCCCGTCGCGGACTCGACCATGACGAGCGGGCGGCCCGGGGCCGCGAGGTCGCCGGCCTCGACGAGGCGGGCGGCCACACGGCCGGCGAAGGGCGCCGTCACGCGGGACTCGCGTGCGACGGAGGAGGCTGCTTCCACCGCGCCTTCGCCCTGCTGGACGGCGCCCTTCGCCTGCTCGTACTGCATTCGTGACATGTCGAGCTCGAGCGGCGACGCCGAGCCCGAGGCCGCGAGGGCCTTGTAGCGTTCGTAGTTGCGCTCGGCGAGAGAGAGCGCCGCGCGGGCCTGGGCGAGGGCGCCCTTGGCCTGCGCCTCCTGCCCGCTCGCGGTCTGCGGCATCGATCTCGACGAGGACGTCGCCGGCGGCGACGGACTGGCCGACACGCGCGGGGACGGCGACGACGTTTGCCATCACGCGCGACGAGACGGCGGCGGAGCGGTCGGCCGTGACGGTGCCGTAGAGAGTCAGGCGGTCCGGCAGCGATGCCTTCTCGACCAATGCCGTGGCGGCGGAGACGGGTGCGATGGAGGAAGAGGAAGATTTCTTAGAAGGTGAAGAGGGGCCGGCGCAGCCGGCGAGGACCACCGAGGCGATTCCCGCCGCGACGAGGGCGCCCGACACCTTCAAAGAAGATCCGAATCCCCCGGTCTTCTCCCCGTCTTTCCCCCTCAAAGAAATTCCGAATCCGAACATCTGCTTCACTCCGTTCCTCCGTTCAATACGCTCTCGGGGCGGCGTCCCGCCTTGACGGCGAGCTTCAGCGCCGCCGTGTGCGCGTCGGCGCGGGCGACGAGCTCGCGCGTCTCCGCCTCGCGGCGGGCCGTGGTGACGTCCAGGAGATCGAGCGTCTTCACGACGCCCGCCCGGAACCTGTCGTTCGTGATGCGCTCGGCCTCGCGGGCCGAATCGAGCGCCTTCTTCGCGGTCTCGTGCCGGGCCTGGGCCGTCCGGGCTTCCTCGAAGGCCTGGCGGACCTCGAGGCGGACGCCCTCGGCGAACCGCGCGACGTCCTCGCGCCCCGCGCGGGCGTCCTCGCGCGCCGCGACGGCGGCGGCGTGGTCGCTGCCGCCCGCGAACACGTTCCAGGTCGCGACGGCCATGATCGAGCCCGACGTGCCCGTCGAGCCGAACGGCTTGTCGCCGTACAGCTCGCCCTTGGCGACGAGCGCGAGCTTCGGCCAGATCGGCGCCTTCTTCACCTTCTCCTCGAGCTCGCCGGCGGCAAGGAGATTCCGGGCCGAGCCGAGATCCGAGCGCTCGGCAGCCGTCGCGAGCCAGCCGTCCACGGGAGTCGCGACGGGGCGCGGGTCGGGCAGGGGAGCGAGGGTCCAGGAGGAACTGCCGGCGGCGCCGAGGCGGAACGCGAGGTTCGCATTCGCGATGCGCACGCGGCCGTCGGCCTCCGTCACGAGGTCGTCCATCTTGGAGAGCTCGACCTCGGCCCTGAGGAGCTCCGAGCGGACGAGCATGCCCTGAGCGGCGTAGTCGCCGGCCAGCTTGACGTGCGCGGCGACGGTGTCGCGCGACTTGTGGAGAAGGGCCGCGTATTCCTCCGCCTGGGCGACCATGACGTACGCCTCGGCGGCCGCGAGGGCCGCGTTGTCGGCCACCCACGAGGACGTGCCCGAGGCGGCGTCGGCCGCGAGCTTCGCCTGGTCGATGCGGCCCGAGAGCTCGCCGCCCGTGAAGAGGGGGAGGACGATCTCGGCCCGCGTGATCCCCGTGTTCAGGGGCGAGGCGTCGTTCGGGTTCGAGGCCACGAACTCCGGGAACGAGAAGACGCCCTGGTTCAGCTTGAGGGCGAAGACCTCGGCCGGGTTGTTCGTGCGCATCCAGAGCGCCGTCAGGTTCAGGGACGGCCACCGGAAGCCCTTCGCCTGTGAGGCGCGGGCCTCGGCGGCGCCCTGGCGGGCCTGCGCGGCGGTGACTTCCCGGGCGCCTTCCCGGGCCTTCTGCATGGCGCCTGCGAGGGTCAGGGGCGAAGGGGTCCCGGCCTGGGCCCGGGCGCCGGAGGGCGCCGCGAGGGCAACCAGGAGGAGCAGGGCCCGGGCGGCCGGAAGGGGCTTGTCATTCATAGAAAACTCTTATATAACTATATAGCGATTGAAGTCAACCGGCTGGAACGCCGGAACGACAAGGAGAAAACAATGACCATCAACGACGCTCTCCGCGCCATCGGCGGCTTCTTCACCCTGGCCTCCGTCGCCCTCGGGTACTTTGTTCACCCCGGCTTCTTCCTCTTCACGGCCTTCGTGGGGGCGAACCTGCTTCAGAGCGGCCTTCTCGAAGACGTGCCCGATGGTCGCGATCCTGAAGAAGGTAGGGCTGACGGACCAGATCGACCAGCCCAGGGCGTCCTGTTGCGCCGGGGAGGCCGCGTGAGGTACGACGTGGCCTTCCCCGGCGGCGTCGCCGTCGAGGCTGCCTTCAAGGGCCACACGGTCCGGACGGACCAGCCCTCGCCCTTCGGGGGAGACTCGGCTCCGGCGCCGTTCGACCTCTTCATCGCCTCGATCGCGACGTGCATGGGCTTCTACGCCCTGCGGTTCTGCCAGGAGCGCGGGATCGCGACGGAAGGCCTCAGCCTCTCGGTCGAGACCATCAGGGACCCCGAGAAGAAGCGTCTCTCGACGATCAAGGCGGCCCTTACGCTCCCGCCGGGATTCCCCGAGAAGTACACGGGTGCGATTCAGCGCGCCGTCGACCAGTGCGCCGTCAAGAAGCACATGATCGAGCCGCCCGCGTTCGAGCTCTCGGTGAACTGAAGACGTTCAGGCCGGGTCGGCGAGGATCGCGGAGAGCCTCTCGACGACTTCCGCGCCCGATTCCTTGTCGTAGGGCGCCGCGTAGAACGCGTCGAGGTCCATCGGGGGATGGAGCGTCAGGTGGCACTTCCGGAGGAACTTGCCCGGAAGCTGCTTGTGAAGCAGCAGCTCCCGGAAGCCGTCCACGCGCACGGGCACCGCGATCGCCTTTGTCCTGTGGAGGAGCTGGGCGACGCCGGGGCGCAGCGGAGCGCCCTTCTGCGTCGTCCCGGCGGGGAAGTGCAGGAGCCAGCCGGTCGCGATGGCTTCCTCCACCTTCGCAATGCCTTCGAAGTCGGCGGTGCGCTTCACGTCCTTGCCGCCCTCGCGAAAGCTGCGGCGAAACGTGACGCCGCCGGCCTTCGTGAACAGCTGCGTCACGAGGTTCTTCTGCATCGTCTCGGTGGCGGCCGAGAAACGCGTGAACGGGTCCTCGAGCGGCATCGCGTGCTTGACGTACACGAGATCGAAGAACGCGATCGCCTCCATGAAGTACGTCTGGTGGTTGGACAGGAACACGACGTTCCGGTGCGGCAGCGTGTCCAGGATGGCGTCGCCGGTCGCGTGGACGCGGTTCAGGAGGCGGAAGTAGGGCAGCGTGAATCCGAACGCCGCGCTCGTGATGATGCCGCGCCGAAGCCAGCGATCGAAGAACGACTGTTCGAGGGAGGACATGTTTGGCCGATTGTAACGGCCTGTGAAGGGGGGGGGGGGGGGGGGGGACGGTCGGGGGGGGCGGGGGGGGGAAGGGGGGGGAGAGGGGGAGGGGGGCGGCGGCCGCCCGGCGGGGCGGCGCCCGGGGGGGCGGGGGGGGGCGGGGGGGGGGGGGGGGGGGGGCCGGGGTGCGGGGGGCGCGGGGCCGGGGGGCGGGGGCGGGTGGGGGGGGGGGGGGGGGGGACGGGGGGGGGGGGGGGGGGGGGGGGGGGGGGGCCCGGGGGGGGGGCCCGGGGGGGGGGCCGGGCCCCCGGGGCGGGGGGCCCGGGGGCGGGGGGGGCGGGGCCGCCGCGGGCCCCGGGGGGGGGCGGGGCGGGGGGGGGGGCGGGGGCGGGGGGGGGGGGCCCGGCCCCGGGGGGGGTGGGGGGGGGCCGTGGGGGGGGGGGCCCGTTGGGTGGGCGGCGCGCTTGGGGCGCGGCCGGGGGGGGGGGGGGGAGGGGGGGGGCGGGGGGGGGGGGGGGCGGGGCGCGGGCGGGGGCGGGGGGCGCCGGGGCCCGCCGGCCCGCGCGGGGCCGGGGGGGGGGGGGGCGGGGCGGCCGCGGGGGGGGGGGGGCGCCGCGGGCGGGGGGGGGGGGGGGGGGGGGGGGGGGGGGGGGGGCGGCCCGCCCGGGGGGGGGGGGCCGGGCCCCGCGGGGGCGGGCCGGCCCGGGCGGGCGGGGGCTTGGGGGGGGGGGCGCGCGGGCGCGCCCCGCGGGGCGGGGGGGGGGGGGGGGGGGGGCGGGGCGCGGGGGGGGGGCCGGGGCGGGCGGGGGGGGCGGGGGGGGGGGGGGGCGGGGGGGGGGGCGCGCCGGGGCGCCCCGGGGGGGCGGGGGGCGGGCGGGGGGGGGGGGGGGGGCGGCGGGGGGCGCGGGGGGGCGGGGGGGGGGGGCGCCGGCGGGGGGGGGGGCCGCCCGGGGCCGGGGCGCCGGGGGGGGGGGGCCCGGCGCCCCCGGGGGGGGGGGGGGGCGGGGGGGGGGCGGCGCGGGGGGGGGGGGGGGGGGGGGGGCGCGCCGGGGGGGGGCCGGCCGGGGCGGGGGGGGGGGCGGGCCGGGGGGGGGGGGGGGGGGGGGGGCCGGGGGCGCGGGCGGGGGCGGGGGGGGGGGGGGGGCGGGGCCCGCGGGGCCGGGGGGGGGGGCGGGGGGGGGGGGGGGGGGGGGGGCGGCACCGGAGCGCGACTTCGAGGCCCCATACGACCAGGTCCGTGGCTTTCGGCGCGTGCCCGAGGCGGCGCAGCATCGAGGAGATCTGGCCGCGGTGGTACGTCTGGTGGTTCACCACGTGCCGGACGATCACCCAGAACGGCGCCGTTTTCGCCTCGCCCTTGAGGTTCTTCCAGGTGAACGAGGTCGCGAGGCGTGCGGCGTCGTACGTGGGGACGAGCCGTGCGTGCTTTTCCTGCGCGGCGAGGAGGACGCGGACCGCGTCGTCCAGGGTCGGAAGCTCGGCGACCGTCGGCAGGCGCATTGCGTCCTTCCCGGCGAAACGCTCGGCCCAGGCGTCCGTGGCGCCCGCGATGTGGACGAACGTGGCCCGCAGCGACGGCCAGCCCCCGCCCTGCTCCTTCTCGTAGTCGTGCTCGGGGATCGTGCGGAGGGCTTCGATGACGCGCGCGTTGGCCCAGGCGTTGAACGCGTAAAGGGAGGCGAGGTCGTCCGCGGGAAGGCTCATCGCGCCGCGTCCTCCACGATCGTGTTCGTGAGCGTCCCGAGGCCGTCGATCGTGAGGCTCACGACGTCCCCCGGCTTGAGCCACTGGTCGTGCGTGACCTTCGAGCCGTTCAGCTCGAGGAAGCAGCCGGTCCCGACCGTGCCGGAGCCGATCACCTCGCCGGGCTCGAGCGTGACGCCGTCGGCGGCGCGTTGCACGATCTCGGCGAACGTCCAGTTCATCTGCGAGACGTCGCCGTGCGAGACAGGCACGTGGTTCACCGTCGCCGACATGGCCGCGTAGAGGACGTTGCCCTTGTGCGACGGGCGGAGCCGGGGCTGGAGCTCGTCCTTCGTGACGAGCCAGGGCCCGAGGCCGGTCGCGAAGTCCTTTCCCTTGGCGGGCCCGAGGTTCAGCTTCATCTCCTCCATCTGGAGCGCCCGCGCGGAGAAGTCGTTCATGACGCCGTAGCCGAAGATCGCGGCGTCGGCCTCCTCGAGCGTCGGGTTCGTGACGCGCCGGCCGATCACGCAGAAGCACTCGAGCTCGAAGTCGAGTTTTTCGAGGCGGCGCCCGCCGACGCGCAGGTCGCCGGGGCCGACGACCGCGAGGGCGTTCGTGAAGTAGAAAACGGGGAAGTCGTCGAACTCCGGGATCATCGGAAGGCCCCGGTTCTTCCGGGCGGTCTCGACGTGCTGGCGGAACGCGTAACCGTCGCGGATCGAAACGGGCTTCGGGAGCGGCGCGGCGAGCGTGACGCGCGCTTCGGAGACGAACGCTTCTCGCGGCAGCTCGGAGGCCATGGCGACGAGGGAGGCCGCGTCGGGGAGCAGCTCGTCGGACCGTTTCACGAAATCGAGCATCGACAGGTTCGCGAAGCGCGGGTGGGCGCGCGCGAAGTCGAGGATGCGGTCCTCGCCGATCACGGCGCCGAACCGCGGGTGCCTGCGGAGGACGCCCGACTGGGACGCTTCGCCCTCCGGCGGCATGAACGAGACGAGCTTCATTGCGGCTCAGTTTATACGCTCCGCGCTAACATTCGCGGCCGGAGGGACCCGAATGCCGCGCGCCGTCGGACGCGACCGCCTCGGGGTCGAGACCGCGGGGCAGGTCCTCCTCGACTGCGACGCGCCGAAGGGCTGGCGCCCCCGCGTGCCGGCGACGCCGACCTCCGCGGAGCACCCCGGAACGGCGGTTGCCTGGGAAGGGGACTTCTTCGAGGTCCTCGAGGTCCGGCCCCGGGGGGCGGGCGTGCAGTACGTCCTCGCGCCGTGGGACGAGCGGCACGCGATGCGCGTCGTGGCGGCCTACAGCGAGGAGTCGGAGGCCGCGCGGGCGGGTGAGCGTTCGGACGCCGCGGTGCACGCCGACCGCCACGTGTACATCCTCCTCGTCGCGCCGCTCGCGGGGTCTCTTCCGGCCCACGTGCAGGAGCGTCTCGAGGTCGAGTACAACGTGCCGGCGCGCCGCCTGAGCCTCGCCTCGGCGCTCCCGCTCTGGGTCGTCGGGTGGCTCTCCCTCGTCCTCCTGCTGGCCTCGTCGGTCGGGGGCGCCGGCCCGGTGCCCGCGCCGCTCCTCGTCTTCGGCGTCTACCTGCTCGCCGAGTCCACGGCGCGCCTCGCCGTGTGCATCCTGCAGGGCCGGCCGATCGGGACGGTCGTCGGCACGCTCCTCTACGAGGGTTGGCGGCGCGCGAAGGCCTTCGCCGGCGGCGAGCCCCTGCCGAAGGAGAAGGCGATCTGGGACGTGGAATCCGACGCGACGCAGGACGTCCTCGACCGCTACCACGTCCTCGAGCCGTTTGCGGGCCTCCTGCCCGTGGACGACCAGGTCCGCCTCGCGGAACGATTCGACTTCGACGCACTCCGCTGGGGCCGCGTCGAGGCGATCTTCCTCCTCGTGATGTTCGGGCCGCTCGCCATCGCGTCGCTTCTGGGCGCCCTTTCCGTGTTCGAGGCCGCGGACGTTCCGAGAGTCGCCGTCTTCGGCGGGATCGCATTCGAGCAGCTCGTGAGGCTCCGGAAGCTCGCGGCGGGCCGGCTCGCGCCGAGCGTGCTCGGCGCCCTCGTGCGCCCGTTCGCGCAGAAGCTTCTCGCCTGAGTCAGCGGGCGGGCTTCTCGGCGCGCACGATCCGGAGCGGCGGGAAGACGTCGAGGACGTGCGGCCCCGCCTGCGTCACGACGAGCCCGGCCGCCGAGAACGACCGCGCGTAGTCGCCCGTCCGGAGGAAGTCCGAGACGAGCGCCACGCCGCCGCCTTTCAGGACGCGCGCGATTTCGTGGCACGCGTCGGCCCGGCCGCCCGCGTCGGGGATGTTGTGGAGGCAGACGTTCGAGAGGACGACGTCGAAAGACGCGTCGGGAAACGGCATCGACCGCGCGTCGGCGTGGCGGACCTCGACGCGCTCGGCGACGCCCTCGGCCTCCGCGTTCGCGAGAAACGCGTCGGCGGTGTTGCCCGTGAGGTCCTTCGGACTCCAGACGTCGATCCCGACGGCGGTTCCGGTCGTGAGCTTCTTCGCGGCGCCGAGCGCGAGAAGGCCGCGCCCGGTGCCGACGTCGAGGACGTTCTCGGCCCCGGTCCACTCGATCATCGCGAGCATGCGGTCGCGCTGGCGGAACTTTCCGCGCTCGGCGTAGAGAATCATGAGCGCGCCGCCGAGGCAGCACGTGACGCCGACGGAGACGACCGTCCCGCGCGCGTTCACGCCCGCGAGCGGCCACGGGAGGAGCGCCCCTCCGAGGAGGGCCAGGCCTCCGATCACGAAGAGATTCCGGATGACGCCGGGGGCGTCGGTGCCGTAGTCCAGCTTCCGCACACCGGAATGCTACCGGACGTGGTGCTGGATCAAGGCTTTTCTGCGCCCTTCTTCTCGAACCGGATTTCCGAGGCGCCGCTGTCCGCGAGCTCCCGCCCGTCCTTCGCGAGCGACGTCACGCTCCACTTCAGGACGGCGTCGCCCGCCGCCGACGCGAGCCACGCCGGCGCGGCATAGGACGTCGAAGTGGCTGCGACGTACGCCTCGTGCAGAAGCGCGCCGTCGCCGCCGAATACCTCGAGGCGGTAGAAGGCCGTCGACCCGACGGGCGCCCAGCGAAACGTCGTGGTCTCGCCGGGGGCGACGACCGTCCGGTTTGCTGGAGACAGCAGCGCGAGGCCGCCGGTGGCGCCGGGCAGAAGCTCGGCGGGCGCGCTGCCCACGTAGTAGTTGAGGGCCGGAAGCGGGAAGCCCGCGACGGCGCCTCCGAGCACGACGCCGACGCCGGCGCTCGCGTTCTCGAGGTTGGACACGGAATCCGGGTCGTCCGAGGCCTCGATGCGGAGCAGGATCTGGTGGAACCCTTCGGTGGACGTCGGGATCCGCTTCGGGTCGGGTCCGGGGAGCGTCGCGCGTCCGCCCGGGAGCAGGGTGACGTTGAAGCGCTCGAGCTCCGTGTAGCGCTTCTGGAGCGAGCGCTGATCGGGCGGCAGCGTCGCCTCGGTGAGGAGGTCCCGCGTCGAGGGGCGCTCGTCGGACGGCAGGACGACCTCCCAGCGGCCCTTGAGGCGGCCGGTGCCGGTGTAGGAAATCTGCGCGGCCAGAGACGGCGCGGCGTCGCCGACCTTCACGGAGAGGAGCGGCTTGTCGATTGCGAAGGCAAGCTTCACGTCGACGAGGGAGAAGGGAGTCCGGGCCCCCGGCCGCCGGGCGGCAGGTGACGAAGACGTACTCGTCGGGGCCGCCGACGGTGCTGATGAAGTGACGCACGTAGAAGAACGGCGACAGCGCGCCGCGCTCGGCCGCCTGGTAGGCGCGGCGCGCGACGGTGGCGGGGATCGTCATGATGTCCGTGTAGGTGCTCCCCTGCAGGCTCGAGCGGTCGTACCGGACCGGCAGGCTGCCGTAGATCGTGTTCGGGTCGCACTTCTGGCCCCGGGCCGGCGCGGCGGAGATCAGCTCGCCGCACCAGAGCGACTCGGCCGGAACCTGGTTCGAGAGGCCGCCGAACGTGATGTACACGGACGTCGCGCCCTGGCTGTTCACGTTCACGCCCGCCGGATCGCGGCGGATGTCGGCGAGGGCCGGGGCCGCGAGCGCGAAGGCGGCGAGAACGGCGAGAACGGCGAGAACGGCGAGAACGGCGAGAGGGCGGGTGCGTGTCTTCACAGCGGCCTCCTAGAAGAGATTCAAGCTCACGCCGGAGCCGACGGTCCACGTCTTGCGGTACGTTTCGGTGCCCTGGACGAGGTCGCGGTTGCGCTGCGCCGTCCAGCCGTAGCGGAGCGAGATCTGGCCCGTGACGCCGTGCGTGCCGCGCTTCGGCGGCTCGAAGCGCCAGCCCGCCTCGACGCTCACGACCCAGTTCAGGCCGTCCTTCGTCGCGGCGTCGTCGCCCGTCGCCGTGCGGGACCCGTTGGCCGAGAGCGTGGCGTTCGGGAACGGCTTGAGCCCGAGGGTGCCTGCGGCGCGTTTCGTGCGTTCCACGCTTCCGCTCTCCTTGCTTGCCGCCCGCTCCAACCCGTACTCGGCCGACGCGTCGAGGAAGGACGACACGGGCAGCGAGAGGCTGACGGTGTTCGAGGTGCCCAGCGTGTCCGCCTGGTCGCGGCCGGGCTGCCGGTTGTCCGTCGAGGAGTAGCTCAGCTTCCATCCCCAGCGCACGGACCCGGCCTGCCAGTCGGCGCCAGCGATCTGGTTCTCCGCCACCTGGTCTGGGATCTGGGTCTCGTTGAAGCCGCCTCCGAGCGGGCGGTTCGCTCCGAACTGGTGCGTCGCGTTCAGGCCGTAGGAGAGCGCCGGGAGCCACCACGGAGGCGCGGTCCCGCCGAGGAGCGTTCCGAGCGGCACGGCGGCGGTGAGCGTGGGCTTCTGCGTCTTCGTCTTGAGCAGGCCCGGGAGATCCGCGAGGTTGTCCACCGTCCACGCGAAACCCGCCTGGACGGTGACCGGGCCGGCAGACGCGTTCAGCTCGACGGCGTCCTGCTGGAGGTCGGCCTGCGTCGACACGGCGACGCTGCGGTACTGCGGGTCCACGCGCTCGTGCCGGAAGGACACGGTCGCCGAGAACGGTCCCGCGCCCTTCACGACGTCGAGCGCCGCGTTTGCATAGAGAGCCGAGCGTGTCGTCGTCGCGATCGGGACGACCGTCTCGCCCTTCTCGAGGGTCGGGTCCGGAGGGCTCTCGAAGCGACTGCGTGCGAATCCCCCTTCGAGCCGCAGGCGGCCGGAGACGAGACTCGCGAGCGCACGCACGCCGAGGCCCTGGCTCTTCTCCGCGTCGCTCACGAAGCCGCGGTTGACCGAGTTGCGCGGGAGGAGGGAGCCGTCGACGACAGTACCTTCGACGCGCACGGTCCCCGGAGCGGAGGGCACGACCTCGATCCCGAGGCGGCCCGCCCAGACCTGATGCTCGCGGTTGTCGAGGCCGAAGAAGTTGTCCCATCCGACGATCGAGGATCCGTTCATCGCCGTCAACGAGAGGTCCGCGACCTTCCCGAAGGAGAGGCTGGCCTTCCCGCCGCGGCTCGAGAACGAATTGATGAGGTGCCGGTTCTCGCCGAACGAGACACCGCCCCATTCGACCGAGCCGGGGCCGAACGACAACTTTGCGCCGTAGCTGGCGAGGTCGGCCTTGTCGGCGTCCTGGCCTTTTTCTCCGAAGCGGAGCGCGTCCTCCTCCCGGGCGGCGAGCGCGATCGTCATCTGCGCCCCGAGCCCCAAGGATCCCCGTCCGAGGTCGGCTGTGACATTGGCCTGTCCGGTGAGGTCCTGGAACCTGGCCCGGTCGGGCGCCGCGGAGTCCGGGAAGTGGCCTTCGGCGATCTGGCCCTTGAGGGTGAGGTCGAGCTTCGGCGTGACGTCGACTCTCTCGAGACCTCCTGCCTTGAGGACCTTGAACGGCAGCCTGGAAATTTCCCTCCATTCGTTCGCGGGAGTCACGAGGAAGACGACGAACTCCTGGGGACCGGGCGGAAGCGGCCGGAGCGCGCCGCGATACCTCAGGCCCTTCTCGGTGGCCTCGAACAGGTCGGTCAGGTCGGTCTTGCCGAGGAGGACGGCGACGCGGCCCTCGGAGGCCGCGACGGAGCGGCTCGGCTGGATCTCGATCGGAAACCGCCGGCTCACCCACTCCTGGCCTCCGGTCTCGAGCCTCGCGGAGAGCGCGTCGTCTCCCGCGAGGACCGGACCGGAGGCGAGGGCGAAGGCGAGGGCGGCGGCGCGCGCCGCGGCCCTCATGGTGTCACTTGGTCGGCAGCGGGCCGAGCTTGATCTTGGTGACGTTCTTGTTCTGGACGCCGAGCTTGACCATCGGGAGCGTGGTCGTCGTGATCTTCGGCACGATGAGGCGCCTGCCCTTGACGCCGGACTTCTGCGCCTGGAACTTCACGAGCGAGGAATGCGCCTTGACGGCCGCCTGGTCGAACTTCGAGCGGGCGTTCGGCTTCAGGT
This sequence comes from Acidobacteriota bacterium, assembly GCA_016716715.1. Taxonomy (NCBI): domain Bacteria; kingdom Pseudomonadati; phylum Acidobacteriota; species Acidobacteriota bacterium. The sequence continues at coordinate 235,551 of JADJVE010000008.1, forward strand.
TGTTCAGGTTCAGGAACGCGTTTTTGCCCGCGTCGAGCGCCTTGCCCGGAAGGGCCAGGAGCCGCGAGGCCGCGTCTCCGATGTCTGACAGGAGCTTGTTCCGGGCGCTCGCGTTCGTGCCGAACCCGATGAGGTTCTGGGCCGCCTTCCCGAAATCGAGCGGCGCGCCGGGGTTGGTCCCCCAGACGTCCTTGTAAACGTCCCGTTCGTCCTTGTTGACCGCCTTCCACTCCGAGTCGGCCTTGTTCTTCGCGGCTGTGATTCCGGTCTGGCCCTGCGTCGCGATGTTCGTGAGAATCTGGCCGCCGTCCACGAGGAGAGCGCCCGCGGCGATGTAGTCGACCATGGCCTGTCCGGCCTCGCCGCCGATCTCCTCGGAGACGTCCTGCATCTTCCCGTAGCAGACGACGAGCTTGTTCGTGTTGTCGCCGATCTGCGTGAGGAGGTCGCCGCCGAGGCGGGCCGCCCTCGGAGCGACGTCGTCCTCGACGATCTGGGACGCCTTGTTGAGCGTGTCGATCGCGGCGTTCAGGCTCGTCTCGATCCTCTGGAGGCGCGGAGCCGACTTGCTTCCGAGCTCGTGCCCGAGCTTCGCGAGGGCGTCGCTCGCCGCGACGAGGGCCGTCATGCTGTTCCGCACGCTCTGCACGAGCTTGACGGTCGAGTCGACGAACTTCTGGATCTTCGAGATGTAGTCCGCCATCTTGGCGACGTTGCCCGTGGCCGCGGTGCACGGCGCGGACCCGAGCGCCGCGATGAGGCCGCTGGAGAGCGCGACGGGTACGCCGCCGACGGTGACCCAGCACGAGCCTCCGAATTCCACGGCGGTCTCCGGGCAGGCGGCGGCGCCGGCGCCGGCGGCCGTCGACCCGCCCGCAAGCGCGCCAATCGCGGTGGCCATCGCAGAGGCGCAGCCCCCGCACTCGCCGAGGAAGGGCCCGACCGTGCTCACGAGGGCGGCGCCGTCGCCGACGACCGACGTGAGGTTGAGAGCCGCGATCTGGGCGGCTTCCTTCTGGAGGTCCTGGATCGCCTTCGTCAGGGCGTCCGCCTGCTTCTTGGCGTTCGGGCCCGCCGCCGCGACGTCCCCTGCGAGGCCGGCGAGCTCGGTGAGGATCTTGCCGCCCTCGACGGCCGCCGGGGCCGTCGCGAGCGCGGCATCCCCGAGCTTCCCGGCGATGCCTCCGAGGGCGACGAGATTCTGCATCTGACTCTGGAAGAACTGGTTCAGGCTGTCGAGCGAGGCCTTCGAGCCGCACTGGGGGTCCGCGAGAAAGCGGTCGAAGTCGGTCTTGATGTCCTTCACGAATGCCGCGGCCTTGTTGTAGTCGGCGATCGCGTCGGGGTTGATCGCGTCCTTGCCGATCACCTTCAGCGCCGCCTTGGCGTCCCTCTCGGCGTCCTGGATCGCCTTGTTCGCGTCGTTGCCGAGGTTCTTCGCCAGGGTGTTGAGGTCTTTCACGCCTCCGCAGAGCTGGTTTCCGATCTGCGTCGGGCTCGGAGACAGGGGGTTCGACCCGAAGCAGCGGTCGAAGCTGAGCCCGACCGCCGTGATGGGGCAGCCGCCGGGATCCGCGGTGGCGGAGCAGTTGGCGAGGGCCGTCCCGGCTGGCAGGAGGGAGAGCAGGGGGGCGAGTGTGACGGCGGTCATTCCTCTCAAGAACGTGCTTTTCATGGTGTCCTCTCTTTCCTTTCGTGGCGTCACCCCCTTCCACGCGAAAACAGGGGAAAGCGGCTCACGGCTAAGATCCGCTCGCAACTCATGACTGCCTCACCGCCCGGAGAGGTGACCCGGCTCCTGCTGGAGTGGAGCCGCGGGGATCGGGGCGCGCTCGACGCGCTCGTGCCCCACGTCTACTCCGAGCTGCGCCGGCAGGCCGACCGCTACCTGAGCCGCCAGCGCAGGGGGCACACGCTGCAGGCGACGGCTCTCGTCCACGAGGCGTTCCTCCGGCTCGTCGACCAGACGAGCGTGTCGTTCCGGGACCGGGCCCACTTCTTCGCCGTCGCTTCCCGCGCGATGCGTCAGATCCTCGTGGACCACGCGCGGCGGCGGCACGCCGACAAGCGCGGCGGCGCCGCGACGCGGCTCGTCCTCGAGGACGGGATCGCCTCCGTCCAGCCGCGCGGCGTCGACCTCATGGCGCTCGACGCGGCGCTCGAGCGCCTCGAGGAGCTGGATCCCGCGCAGGCGCGGCTCGTCGAGCTGCGGTTCTTCGGAGGACTGACCGTGGAGGAGACCGCGGTCGTCCTGGAGTGCTCGCCCGCGACCGTCAAGCGGTCCTGGAGCTCGGCCCGCGCGTGGCTGTACGGCGAGCTCGCGGGCGCGGGGGAGGGCGCGTGACGCCCGAGCGGTGGAAAAAGGTCCGAGGGGTCTTCGAACAGGTCCTCGAGCTCGAGGCGGACGCCCGGGCAGCGTTCATCGACGCTTCGGCGAAGGACGATCCGCTGCTCGCGGTAGAAGTGCGGAATCTGCTCGCTTCGGCCGAGGCCGCCGTGGACTTTCTCGAGGCGCCGGCCGCGGCGGCCGTGGTCCGCCTCCGCGAGGAAACCGATCCGCCGGGCACGCGCCGGGTGGGCCCTTACGTCCTCCACGAGAAGATCGGCCAGGGCGGGATGGGGCGCGTCTACCGCGCGGCGCGCTCCGACGAGGCGTACCACCGGCAGGTCGCACTCAAGATCGTGAATCGGGGTATGAACACGGAGTTCATCCTCCGGCGCTTCCGAAACGAACGCCAGATTCTCGCGGGCCTCGACCACGCCAACATCGCCCGGCTCTACGACGGCGGGACGACCGAGGACGGCCTTCCGTACTTCGCGATGGAGTACATCGAGGGCAAGGACCTCCTCGCATGGTGCGACGCACATCGGCTGTCGATCACGGCCCGCCTGAACCTCTTCCTCGAGGTGTGCGGCGCGGTCGCCTATGCGCACCGGAACCTCGTCGTCCACCGGGACCTCAAGCCGAGCAACATCTTCGTGACGGTCTCCGGCGTTCCCAAGCTGCTCGATTTCGGGCTCGCGAAGATTCTCAACGCGGACGTCTCCTCCCACACGGCAGACGTCACGGGGGTGGACGCGCGCCTCCTGACGCCGGAGTACGCGAGTCCCGAGCAGGTGCGCGGTGAGAGGATCACGACGTCCAGCGACATCTATTCGCTCGGCGTCATCCTCTACGAGCTGCTGACGGGCCGCCGTCCGTACAAGCTGAAGACACGGGATCCCGGCGAGATCGCGCGTGCCGTGTGCGAGGAGGAGCCCGAGCGGCCGAGCGCCGCGATCTCGCGCGTGGAAACCGTTCCGGCCCGGGACGCCGAGGACGATGTCGCGCTCACGCCCGAGTCGGTCGCCGCGACGCGTGAGGGGGATCCGGTCCGCCTCCGCAAGCGCCTCGGCGGCGATCTCGACACGATCGTCCTCATGTGCCTGCGCAAGGAGCCGCAGCGCCGGTACGGCTCGGTCGAGCTGCTCGCGGAGGACCTCCGGCGCCACCTGGACGGGCGCCCCGTCCGCGCCCGCAAGGACACAGTCGGGTACCGGACCGGCAAGTTCGTCCGCCGGAACAAGGTCTATGTCGCGGCGGGCGTGCTCGTGGCGGCATCGCTCGTGATCGGGCTCGGGGTCTCGCTGCGTCAGACGCGGATCGCGAGGGCCGAGCGGGCGCGGGCCGAACGGCGGTTCGCCCAGCTCCGCCGCCTCGCCCGCACCTTCCTCTTCGACGTCCACGACGCCATTTCCGACCTGCCGGGCGCGACGAAGGCGCGCAGCCTCCTCGTGAAGGAGGGGCTGGGCTACCTCGACAGCCTCGCGCAGGAGGCGGGCGACGACGGGGCCTTGAAGGCCGAGCTCGCCGAGGCCTATCTGCGGCTCGCGCAGCTTCAGAGCGCTGTCGGCACTTCGAACGAGGGCGAGAGCGCCGCGGCGCTGCCGAGCTTCCGCAAGGCGGTCGATCTGCGCGAAGCGCTCGCGGCCCGGACCGCCTCCGGGTCCCGCGAGGAGGACGAGCTTGCCGAGGCGCAGATCCGTTACGCCGGGTTCCTCGTGAAGACCGGCGACCTCAAGGGCGGAATCGACTGGGGCCGCAAGGCGGTTGCTCACCGCGAGGCCGTGCTCGCGCGATCGCCGAACGACGCCCGGGCCGCCGCGCGGCTCGGGACGACGCTCCAGATGAACGCCTACGCGATCTCGGCGGACGGCGCTCCTGCCGAGGCGCGGAAGCTCCTCGAACAGTCTGTCCGGCACTTCGAGATGGCGGCGGCGGCGCCGCGGCCCGAGGCGTGGCTTCCGCAGGGGCTCGCGTGGGCGTACGCGGACCTCGCGGAGACGTACGAGCGGACCGGCGACTTCCGCACGGCTCTCGTGTACCTCGAGAAGACGCGGACGCTCGACGAGGCGATTCTCGCGAACGACCCGCTCAACGTCCGCGCGCGGCTCCGCCTCGTCTTCGCGCTCGCGGACATCGGCTACAACCTCATGCGGCTCGGCGAGGCCGCCCGGGCCCTCGATGCGACCCGCCGCGCCCTCCCGATCGCCGAGGCGCTCGCGTCGGAGGACCTTCGCAACCAGCAGGCCCGGTCCGCGCTCGGCATGACGAAGCTGATGCTCGGCGATATCCTCGTGCCGGCAGGTCAGCCGCACGAGGCCGTCGAGCACCTCGGCGCCGCCGCCGCGATCTTCGAGGCGATGGCCGCCTCCGACCCGCTCAACGCGTGGGCGCGCGTGCAGCTCGGGCGCACGTACGCCGCGAGCGGGGACGCGTGGTCCGCCCTCGTGAAGGGTCCGCGCGGCGGCGAAGCCCCGGCGCGCGCCTGCGGCTACTATCGCCGGTCAGCCGATGCGCTTTCCCTCCTGAAGGCGGAGGGGCGGCTGCCGGGGATCGAAATGCCGAGAATCGACGAAGTCACGGCCCGCGTCGCCCGCTGCGGGAACGCTCCCTCCGCGGGGAGGTGACGATGCCGAACCGCCTCGCCGGCGAATCGTCCCCCTACCTCCTCCAGCACGCCCACAACCCGGTGGACTGGTACCCGTGGGGCGAGGACGCGTTCGCAAAGGCCCGCGCCGAGCGGAAGCCCGTCTTCCTCTCGATCGGGTACTCCTCCTGCCACTGGTGTCACGTCATGGAGCGGGAGTCGTTCGAGAACGCTGCGGTGGCCGACCTCCTGAACGAGCACTTCGTCTCGATCAAGGTCGACCGCGAGGAGCGCCCCGACGTGGACGACGTGTACATGACGGCCGTGCAGCTCACGACGGGCCGCGGCGGATGGCCGCTCTCGGCGTTTCTCCTGCCGGACGGCAAGCCGTTCTTCGCGGGGACGTACTTTCCGCCCGAGGACCGGCACGGGAGAGCCGGATTCAAGACGCTCCTCCTCCGGGTCGCGCAGGCCTGGGGCAACGACCGCGCGGCGCTCGAGGACTCGGCCCGCCAGATCTCCGAAGAGGTCGCGCGCGCGGCCGACCCGGCCGGCCGCGTCGGCACGGCGGCGCTCTCGCGCGACGCGCTGCTCCTGCCGGGCGCGGCGCTCGCGCGCGCCTTCGACCCGCGCCACGGCGGCTTCGGCGGCGCGCCGAAGTTCCCGCCGCACCTCGCGCTGGAGTGGCTGCTCGCGCGCGGCGCCGGAGGCGACGCCGCGGCGCTCGCGCACGCCATCGGAACGCTCGACGGCATGGCGCTCGGCGGCATCCGCGACCACCTCGGCGGCGGCTTCCACCGATACTCGACGGACGCCGAGTGGCTCCTCCCGCACTTCGAGAAGATGCTCACGGACAACGCCCAGCTCCTCGGCGTCTACGCCGTGGCGTACTCCGCGACGGACGACCCGCTCTACGCCGAGGTCGCGCGCGAGACTGGCGACTACCTGCTGCGCGAGATGCGCGGCACGGAGGGCGGGTTCTACGCGGCGACGGACGCGGACTCGGAGGGGGAAGAGGGAAGATTTTTCTGCTGGGACCCGAGAGAGATCCGGGAGATTCTCGGAAAGGAACGGGGAGAAGATTTCTGCGAATGGTATGGGGTTCGTGAGGGCGGCAACTTCGCCGAGGAAGCGACGGGCCACCGCACCGGCGCCAACGTTCTTCACCTTTCAAAGAAAATCCCCTCTTCCTCTGAATCCCGTCTTGCTGCGTCCCGCGCGGCGCTCCTCGCCGCGCGAGCAAAACGAACTCCTCCTTCCCTCGACGACAAGCGCGTCGCCGGGTGGAACGCGCTCGCCGTGTCCGGCTTCGCCGTCGCGGCGCGCGCGCTCGCCGAGCCGCGTTACCTCGAGGCCGCGCGCGTCGGCGCGCGCTTCCTGCTGAACGTCTCGCGCCTGCCGGACGGCGTCCTCGCGCGGACGTGGAAGGCCGGGGAGGCGAAGATCCCCGCGTTCCTCGAGGACGAGGCGTTCCTCGCGCTCGCGCTCCTCGATCTCGCGGACGCCGAGGGCCCCGGCGCGGCCGGGATCTGGCACGAGGAGGCGAAGGCGGCCGTCGCGTCGCTCCGCGCGCGCTTCCGCCGCCGGGACGGCCCGGGCTTCACGTTCTCGGGGACCGGGAACGAGACGCTGCTTTCCAACGGGCGCGATCTCTTCGACAAGGCCGTCCCCTCGGCCTCCGGCGCCGCGGCGCGCGCGCTCGCGCGCCTCGCGCTCGTGACGGGCGATCGCGCGCTCGCGCGGGAGGCGAGGGACGCCGTGGACGAGGTGGGCGGGCTCATGGCGCGCTCGCCGCACGGCATGGAGTCGTGGTTCTTCGCGCTGGAGCTTCTCTTCGAATTCGAGGACAGATTTGGAGAAGGGAAGAGAGAGATTTCTTCGAGTGTGAAGAGGGGAGGGGACGAGGCTGCCGATTCGGCCGTACGCGTCGAGGCGGTGGCCGTCGAGCCGCGCGTGCCGCGCGGCGAAAAGGGCGCGTTGCGGCTGCGCATCGCGATCGCTCCCGGCTGGCACCTGCAGGGGCCGGACGGCCTGCGCGTCGAAGCGTGGGGCGGTTCCGAATTCACCTTCGAAGAAGTCCCCCTTCCGGCGCCCCTGACGCTGACCAGCTCGGCGCGCGACGACGAGACGGGCTGGTACGGGACCTTCGAAGCGAATCTGTCCTTTTCCGTGTCCCGAAACGCGGCGAAGGGAAAGAGGGACGTGAGCGTGCGCGTGACCACCCGCGCATGCGGCGAAGGTGCGTGCCGCCCGGACGAGGTACTTTCGCTCTCGGTCCCGGTCGAAATCGTCTGACCGCGGCCGGGCGTCAGTGCCCGGCGACTTTCTTCTTCACGTAACGGACGCCCGCGCCGATCACGGGCACGTGCTCGTAGATGAACGCTCCCATGTCGAAGTAGTCGCGGTGGTACACGGCCTTGCCGCCCTTGAACCGGAAGTGCGAGACGCCGGGCACGGCGATCTCCTTGCCGCCCGCGATCGCCTTGTGGCGCATGTGCATGACCCACGGCGCGAAGACCTCGTCGCCCTGCTCGACTTCCTTGTCGAAGTCGAACCGGATCGAGATGAGGTTCTCGTACATCTTCGAGTAGTACGCCCGGATCCCCGGGACGCCGCGGATCTCGGAGACCGGGTCGCGAAAGAGGATGTCGGGTGAATAGAAGTCGTCCAGCAGATGCAGCGAGTCCTTGTTGAACGCGTTGAAGAACGTGGAGATGGACGGGTGCGATTTCGGCACGGAAGCCTCCTCGGGGCGTGCGGGAGCGGCGCCGATCAGGAGCGCAAAGAGCACGAACGGGACGATCGGGCGTCGCGGCATGGGGCCCCTTTCCGCGGCGGAGAGCCGCCGCTGACGGTCTCTACGACGGGGACGCCCCGCGGGATCTCAGCCGAGGGCGCCGAAGTACGCGGCCGCGCCGTTCTTGAGGAGCGCCGTCACGTTGTGGAGAAGGATGCGGTGGCCCATGGCCATCAGCTCCTTCGCGCGGGCGCCCGTCTGTGCGGTCGTCCCGACGAGGAGCCCCGCGTCGAGCACCGTCTTCGTGATCCGGTCGACGGCCTGCTCCACCTCGGGCCGGGCCGGGCCGCCGGGATAGCCCATCGCCATCGCGAGGTCGCGCGGGCCAATGATGAAGCCGTCGACGCCGGGCACCCGCACGAGGTCGTCGAGGGCCGCGACGGCCTCGAGCGTCTCGATCTGCGGAAGGACGAGCGTCTCGTCGTTCACCCGCTCGACGTAGTCCTCGATCTTCTCGGGGCCGAGCGTGAACCTGTTCGCGCGCACCGGCGCGATGCCGCGGAGGCCCTTCGGCGGGTACTTCATCGCCTCGACGAGGCGCCTCACGTCGTCAGTCTCGCGCACGCCGGGCAGCATGATCCCCATCGCGCCCGCGTCGAGGTACTGGAGGATGAGCTTCGGGTCGAGGCCGCGGGGCCGGACGAGAAGCGTCAGCCCGGCGAGCTCGCACGCGCGCGCCGCGTCCTCGGCCTCGCGCGGCCCGGCCGTGCCGTGCTCGGTGTCGAGGAGGTAGAGGGAGAAGCCGAGGAGCCCGAGCGTCTCGAGCGTCGAGGCTTCGACGTTGGGGGAGAGAAGGCCGTGAACGGCCTCGCCGGCCTTCAGCCGGGCCTTGAGCGATTTCGGCATGGAACCCTCGCGGGGATCGTAACTCCCCCCGGAACGGGAACGCCGCCGGGGCTTTCGGGGCCGCGGCGGCGTCGGGATCCGGGGACGACCGGGCAGCGCCCGGTCAACCGTCAGCGTTTCTCGAAGGGCACGATGTGACGCTCGCCGGAGCCGAGATAGATCTGGCGCGGGCGGGCGATCTTCTGGTCGTTGTCGGCCATCATCTCGTTCCACTGCGCGAGCCAGCCCGACATGCGGGGGATCGCGAAGAGGACCGGGAACATGTCGACGGGGAACTTCATGGCCTGGTAGATGAGGCCCGAGTAGAAGTCGACGTTCGGGTAGAGCTTCCGCTTGACGAAGTACTCGTCCTCGAGGGCGATCCGCTCGAGCTCGAGCGCGATGTCGAGGAGCGGGTTCTTGCCCGTGACCTCGAAGACCTGCTCGGCCATGTTCTTGATGACCTTGGCGCGCGGGTCGTAGTTCTTGTAGACGCGGTGGCCGAAGCCCATGAGCTTCGTCTCGCCGCCGGACTCCTTGACCGACTTGATGAACTCCGGGATCTTGGACTTCGAGCCGATCTCGAAGAGCATGCGGAGGACGGCCTCGTTGGCGCCGCCGTGGAGCGGGCCGTAGAGGGCGCCGATCGCGCCGGCCGCCGAGACGTACGGGTCGGCCTCGGACGAGCCGATCGCGCGCATCGCGTTCGTCGAGCAGTTCTGCTCGTGGTCCGCGTGGAGGATGAAGAGGATCTCGAGCGCCTTCACGAGCGTCGGGTTGGCGACGTACTTCGGCTCGACCGCGCGGTACATCATCTGGAGGAAGTTCGCGGTGTAGGAGAGCTCGTTGTCGGGGTACGAGAACGGCCAGCCGATCGAGTGGCGGTACGCGAACGCGGCGAGCGTCGGGATCTTCGCGATGAGGCGGATGATCTGCTGCCGGCGCGTCTCGGGCTCGCGGACTTCCTTGGCCTCGGGGTAGAACGTCGAGAGCGCGGCGACCGTCGACGAGAGCATCCCCATCGGGTGCGCGTCGTACCGGAAGCCCTTCATGAGGCTCTTGATGTTCTCGTGCACCATCGTGTGGAACGTGATGTCGTTCGTCCACGACTCGTACTGCGCCTTCGTGGGCAGCTCGCCGTTCACGACGAGGTACGCCGTCTCGAGGTACGTCGTCTTCTCGGCGAGCTCGGCGATCGGGTAGCCCCGGTAGTTCAGGATGCCCTTGTCCCCGTCGATGAACGTGATCGTGCTCTTGCACGATGCCGTGTTCAGGAACGCGGGGTCGTAGGTCATGAGGCCGAAGTCGGTCGGCTGTTCCTTGATCTGGCGCAGGTCGATCGCGCGGATCGTCCCGTCCTTGATCGGCAGGTCGTACGCTTTCCCGGTCCGGTTGTCGGTGATCGTCAGGGAATCGCGCATCTTGGCGGAACCCTCCTGCGCCTTCGCATCGGGCGCGACTGTCGTCGCCATTTGAAATCCTCCTCTGGGCCCGGCTGGGCCTCCGGGTCGTCCCAGAAGAATGGGGACGGGAGAACCGACCGGAAATGATGAGGATGCGCTAGTTCTTCATCGGTTGTGACGAATTTCACAAGCGATGACGCCCGGGGGCTGGGGGGAGGGGTGGCTTCAGCCCGAGACGCCGTCGTAGCCGAGGTAGGCCTCGAGGACGTTCACCTCGTGCTCGAGGTCCGCGATCCGCTCCTCCATGACGTGCCGAAGGGAGACCATCCCGACGACCTTCTTCTTGCCGTCGACGATGGGGAGGTGGCGGATGTGGTTCGCCGCCATCTTTTCGGCGGCGACCGCCTCGTCTCCGGGGGCCGGGATCGACAGGACGTCGGCCGTCATGACGGCCGAGATGGGCGTTTTCGCGGGGTCGCGCCGCGCGAGGACGATCTTGTCGAGGACGTCGCGCTCGGAAAAGATGCCCGTCATCTTCTTGCCCTTCATGACGACGACCGCGCCGATGCGCTCCCTCACCATGGTCTTGACGGCCTCGAGGACCGTGGAGGTCTCTTGAACGGTGATCGCGGGGCGGGAACTGTTCCGAAGCAGGTTCGCCATGGCGGACTCCTCTCGCAGGCTCGCGCCTGAGGACAATCTGGGAGCCGCCGGAGGAACCGGCCTTGATGCAGAAGGATCAGGTCGAGAGGGTCAGCGCGTGTAGCCGGGGCGTCGGTCGTCCAGCGCCGGGAACTTCGCGCGCGCGTCGGCGACGACGGCCGGGTCGACGTCGGCGATCAGGACCGTCTCGGTCTCGGCCGCGCTGACGAGCGTCTCGCCCCACGGCGACGTCACGGACGAGTCGCCCATGTGCCGGTTGCCCTTGCCGTCCTCGCCCACCCTGTTCACGCCCGCCACGTAGGAGAGGTTCTCGACCGCCCGCGCCTTGAGGAGCAGCCGCCAGTGGTGGCGCCGGCGCTCGGGCCAGTTCGCGACGACGGCGAACAGGTCCGTGCCGTCGGCCGCGAGGCGGAAGGGCTCGGGGAAGCGCAGGTCGTAGCAGACGAGCGGCGTGACGCGCAGCCCCTCGATCTCCCACGTGACGACCTTCGACCCTTTTGCGTAAACGGCGTCCTCGCCCGCGAACGAGAACGGGTGGAGCTTCGTGTAGCGCGAAACGTCGCCCTCGGGCGTGACCCAGAGCGCGTTGTTGCACGGCAGGGGCGAGGGCGCGCCCGTGGCGTCGCACGTCTCGGCGAGCCCGGCGACGAGATGCAGCCCGAGGCCGCGCGCCATCCCGCGCAGCCACTGCTCGCTCGGCCCGCCCGGCGGCTGCGCGATCTTCCCGCCGTCCATCGAGAAGCCCGTGGCGAACATCTCCGGCAGCAGCGCCAGCGACGCGCCGCCGTCCGCCGCGCGCTTGAGCAGCTTCGCCGCGCCGGCGTGGTTGGACTTCCAGTCTTCCCAGGCGAGGTCCATCTGGAGGAGGGCGACGCGCACGGGGGGAGATTACGGCTTCTGCGGCACGCGCGTCACCTTGATCGGCTTGCCGATCCACGGGGCCGTCACCACGAGCTCGGGCGCGCCCCCTTCGCCCGCGATGAGCTTCAGGGTCGCCCAGTCGAGCGGCATGAACCATTCGTCGGGGCCGGTGCGCAGCAGGGCGCTCACGCGCGACGCGCTCCACGTGGCGACGGCCTTCCCGTGCGAAGCCTCGAGCGTCACCGGCATCGGGAAGCTCTCCACGAGATACGACCCGGCGATCCGGGGGTCGAGCGGCGCCGCCTCGCCGCGCGCGGGCGGCTCGACGGGCTTGACGCTCTCCCCGAACGCGGCCGCCGCCGCGGAATCGGCGATCGGCCCCGTGACGTTCGCGTAGTTGTTCGAGAGGACGACGACCGTCACGCCGTCATCGGGGAACCAGAGCGTGCGCGCGTTCGCGCCGGGAAACGCTCCGCTCGAGGAGATCACGCGCCGGCCGCGCGCCTTCGTCGGCGGGAAGACGGCGAGGGGGTCGGTCCCTGCGGGCAGGAGCTTGCCCGCGGCGAGCGCGCGGTGGAAGCGCAGGAGGTCGCGCGCCGTCGCGTACCCCGAACCGCCGCCGACTTTCCAGGACGCGTCCTCGGGGCCGCTCACAGCGAGCCCTCGCGCCGCGAGCGGGTCGGGCATGTAGCCGGACGCGAGACGCGGAACGACGGAAAGCGTGTCGAGGTCGCCGGCGTCCGTCATGCCTGCGGGCGCGTAGAGGCGCCTCTTGATGACGGCTGCGAACGACGCCCCCTCGACGCGCTCGAGAACGTAAGCGAGGACCGCGTAGTTCGCCGTCGTGTAGAAAAACGTTTCGCCGGGCTCGCTCGCGAGCGGCGTCTTCGCGAGCAGCGCGACGACCTCCTCCGGGGTGAGGCTCGCCGGGATCGTCCTCCGCAGGCTCTCCGGGTCGCGGATCCCGGACTTGTGGTTCAGGAGTTGCGAGACCGTGATCCGGTCGGCCTTCGGGAACGCGGGGGCCCACTTCGCGAGCGGGTCGTCGAGCGAGAGCTTCTTCTCGGCGGCGAGCTGCTGGAAGAGGAGCATCGTGAACCGCTTCGTGATGGACGCGATCCGGAATCGCGTGTCCGGGCGGTTCGGGACGGAGAACTCCTGGTTCGCCATCCCCCACGCTTTCTCGAACAGGACCTCGTCTCCCCGCGCCACGAGAACGACGCCGCTGAAGACGTCTCTCTCCGCGAGCGGCGCGACGACCGACTCGACGGCCTTCGCGAGCGCGTCCGGCGGGACGGAAGCCTCCGCGGGAGGGGCGAACGCGACGAGCACGAGGGCGGCGGCGGCGAGGCGCATGAAGGTCCTCCTTCCAGGTGCCGGAGAGACGCCGGGCCGCGCGAAAAGGTTCCTCCGCGTCAGGAAAGCCCGGGACGCGTCGCGCGCTCGACGAGGTGAACGAAGGAGCGGTAGCGCTCGCCCGTCGCGCGCGAGAGGCCGGCCTCGCACGTGCGGCTGGACGACCAGTGCCCCGCGGCGCGGGCACCCTCTTTCACCTCCGCGGCCTCGAGGCGCGTCGCCGAGGCGGTCAGCTCGGGGACGAGAAAGCCGCGGTCACCGGCGAAGCCGCAGCAGCCCGCGTCCTTCGGGACCACGGCTTCCTCGGCGCACGCGCGCGCCACCGCCTCGAGCTTCGGGACGAGGCCCATCTTCACGAGGGAACAGACGGGATGCAGCACGGCCGAGGGCTCGCGGCGCGTCACGGTGAGTTTCGGCAGGAGGACGTCGTGGACGAACGCGACGCCGTCGAGGATCGTGAGCGCGTCGAAGCGCTTCCGGTTCTCCTCCGTGAGGGCCTCGCGCGAATGGAGGAGGCCGTACGTGCACGGGCTGGTGTCGACGAAGACGGGCAGCCGCCCGGCGTCGGACCAGCGCCAGAAGTTCGCGATCGCGCGGTTCGCGGCGAGCGCGTGCGCCTCGGCGTAGCCCTTCGACGAGAACGGAACACCGCAGCACGTCCCGGCGGCGTCCGGTGGGACGTGCACGGCGACGCCGGCGCGCGCCGCGAGCGCGACGACCGTGTCCACGAGCGGCGGCGTGTCGTCGCCGGCCTCGGGTCCCATCGTCCGCGAGATGCAGGACGGGAAGTAGATCGCCTGCGCTCCCGCCGCGGACGTCCGAGCCCGCATGACGCTCGCGGCGCGCGGCATCTCGGCGCTCCAGAGCGGGAACGAACCGCCCGCGACCGCCCTCAGCGCCCGCGTGAGGCCCGTCATCGCCCGCGCCCCGAGGAGCGACTGCACGGCGTGCCCCATGCGCAGGCCCATGCGCAGCGCCGGCTCCACCAAACGAAACGCGCGTGCGACGAGCGCGGCGGCCGTTCGCGCCGCGGCCGGGTGCCGCGCCGCGCGGAAACGCTTCGTGAGCTGCCCCGTGTCGATCTTGACCGGGCAGGCGGTCGCGCAGAGCCCGTCCACGGCGCACGTGTCGAGCGCGTCGTACGGGAAGTCGGCTTCGAGGGAGGCGCGAAGGTCGGGATCGCCGCGCGTGTCGTCGAGGCGCGCCAGCTCGCGGCGCACGACGATGCGCTGGCGCGGGGTGAGCGTGAGGTCGCGGCTCGGGCACAGCGGTTCGCAGAAGCCGCACTCGATGCAGCGGTCGACCTCGTCCTCGACGGACGGGATCGGCTTGAGATCCTTCAGGTGCGCGCGCGGGTCGGCGTTCAGGAGGACGCCGGGGTTGAGGAGCCCGGAGGGGTCGGCCAGCTCCTTGACGCGCTTCATGACGGCGTACGCGTCGGGCCCCCACTCCGTCTCCACGAACGGCGCCATGTTCCGGCCCGTGCCGTGCTCGGCCTTGAGCGCGCCGTCGTAGCGCTCGACGACGAGCCGCACGACGTCTTCCATCAGGCGGGCGTACTGCGCGACGGCGCGCGCGTCGCGGAAGGACTGTGAGAGGACGAAGTGCAGGTTCCCGTCGCGGGCGTGGCCGAAGATGATCGCGTCGGCGTAGCCGTGCTTCGCGAAGAGGGCCGTGAGGTCCGTCGCCGCGTCGGCGAGGCGCTCCACCGGGAAAGCGACATCCTCGATGATGACGGTCGTCCCGCTCTTTCGGACCGCGCCGACCGACGGGAACATCCCCTGCCGCACGCGCCAGAGGCGCGCCTGCTCGGCGGCATCGTGCGTGAAGCGCGCGGGCTCCACGAGCGTCAGGCCGGCCGCGGCCGCGTTCGCGGCGCGTCCGAGCTTCTCGCGCTCGTCCTCGCGCGCGGCCTGAAACTCCGCGAGGAGGCCGGCGGCGCCCGGCGGGAGCGTGCGCAGAGCGGCGGGCACGCCCGGCTCGTTCTCGACGGAGCGCAGGGCCGCGCGGTCCATGACCTCCAGCGCCTTCGCACCGGCCGCGTTGAGCGGGACGATCGCGGCGCAGGCCGCGTGGAGATCGGGGAAGAGGAGGAGGCCCGTGACCTTGACCGGAAGGTCGGGCACCGTGGCCAGGACCGCTTCCGAGAGGAAGGCGAGGGTGCCCTCCGACCCCACGAGGAGGCGCGCGAAGACGTCCACCGGGCGTTCGAAGTCGAGGAAGGCGTTGAGCGCGTAGCCGGTCGTGTTCTTCGTCCGGTACTTCGCGCGGATGCGCGCCGCGAGCGCCGCGTCGGAGACGACGCGCGCGCGCAGGTCGGCGAGGCCCTGCCACAGCGCCGGCTCCTTCGCGCGGAGGACGTTGTCCGCCTCGGGGCTCGCGGTGTCGATCGCCGTGCCGTAGGGAAGCAGGAACGTGAGCGACTCGAGCGTGTGGTACGCGTTCTGCGCGACGCCGCAGCACATCCCGCTCGCGTTGTTCGCGACGATGCCGCCGAGCGTGCACGTGGCGATGGACGCGGGGTCGGGCCCGATCTTCCGGCCGAACGGCTTCAGGGCGCGGTTCGCGTGCGCGCCGATCACGCCCGGCTGGACGCGGATGCGCGCCCCGTCGCCCTCGACCGTCAGGCCGCGGAAGCCGCGCGCCGTCTCGACGAGGACGCCGTCCGTGACGGACTGCCCCGAGAGGCTGGTTCCGGCCCCGCGGAAGACGAGCGGCACGCCGTGAGCCCGCGACACCGCGAAGAGGCGCCGGACCTCGTCGGCACTTCTCGCGTGGACGACGGCCTTCGGCACGAGGCGGTAGAAGCTCGCGTCGGACGCCCACGCAATCCGGTCGATCGCGCGCGTGAGAACGCGGTCCTGCCCGACGGCCGCGGCGAGTGCAGCAGCGAGCGGCGCCGGGGTTTCTTCCATTCGTGGGCGATCCTAGCCCGCGGACGCCCCCTCTTACTTTCTAAGAAATCTTCTCTTCCTCTTCTTTGCTAGGCTGAATGCGATGGGCCGCTCGCTGCTCTCGAAGGTCTGGGACCTCCACGCCGTCCGGAAGCTCCCGACGGGTCAGACGCAGCTTTTCGTCGGCCTGCACCTGGTCCACGAGGTCACGAGCCCGCAGGCGTTCGCGATGCTGAAGGAGAACGGCTGGAAGGTGGCGTTCCCGTCGCGCACGGTCGCGACCGTCGACCACATCATCCCGACTCTCAGCCTCGCGCGTCCGTTCGCCGACGCGCAGGCGGAGGAGATGCTCGTCTCGCTCCAGCGGAACTGCCGCGACTTCGGCGTGCCGCTCTACGACCTCGGCGCGCCGGAGCAGGGCATCGTCCACGTGGTCGGGCCCGAGCTCGGCTTCACGCAGCCGGGAATGACGATCGCGTGCGGCGACAGTCACACGTCCACGCACGGGGCGTTCGGTGCGCTCGCGTTCGGGATCGGCACGTCGCAGGTGCGCGACGTCCTCGCCTCGCAGTGCCTCGCGATGGACCCGATGAGGCTCCGCCGGATCGACGTCGCCGGGCGTCTCGCGCCCGGCGTCTACGCCAAGGACGTCATCCTCGCGATCATCCGGACGCTCGGCGTCAAGGCGGGCGCCGGCTACGCGTACGAGTACGGCGGCGAGGCCGTGGACGCGATGTCGATGGACGAGCGGATGACGCTCTGCAACATGTCGATCGAGGGCGGCGCGCGCGCGGGCTACGTGAACCCCGACGCGACGACGTTCGCGTACCTGAAGGGCCGGCCGGCCGCTCCGAAGGGCGATGCCTGGGAGCGGGCCGTCGCGTGGTGGGGCTCGATGGCCTCCGACGCCGACGCCGCGTACGACGACCGCGTGACGCTGGACGGCGGGGCGCTGGAGCCGCACGTGACGTGGGGGATCAACCCTTCGCAGAGCGCGGGGATCTCCGGCCGCGTGCCGAAGGCAGCCGACGCCCCTCCCGACGGCCGGGCCCAGATCGCGGAGGCTCTGGACTACATGGGCTTCGCGGGCGGCGAGGCGATCGCGGGGACGAAGATCGACGTCGCGTTCATCGGCTCGTGCACGAACGGGCGCCTCTCGGACCTGCGTGAGGCCGCGCGCGTCGTGAAGGGGCGGAAGGTCGCGAAGGGCGTCAAGGCGCTCGCGGTGCCGGGATCGAACGCCGTCCGCGCCGCCGCCGAGAAGGAAGGCCTCGACGCGATCTTCCGCGAGGCCGGCTTCGAGTGGCGCGGCGCGGGCTGCTCGATGTGCCTCGCGATGAACCCCGACCGTCTCGAGGGGCGGCAGGTCTGCGCGTCGTCCTCGAACCGCAACTTCAAGGGCCGGCAGGGCAGCCCGACGGGCCGCACGCTCCTCATGAGCCCGGCGATGGTCGCGGCGGCCGCGGTCGCAGGCGAGGTCGCGGACGTGCGAACGCTGCTCGGGGGCGCGCGATGAGCCTGCCCGCGATCCGCCGCGTTTCGGGCACGGCGCGCCCGCTCGCCGGCGACGACATCGACACGGACCGGATCATCCCGGCGCGCTTCCTCGTCTCCGTGACGTTCGACGGCCTCGGCGCGCACGCCTTCGAGGACGACCGCAAGGCCGCGACGGCGCGGGGCGAGGTCCACTCCTTCGACGACTCGAGGTTCTCCGGCGCGTCGCTCCTCCTCGTGAACCGCAACTTCGGCTGCGGCTCCTCCCGCGAGCACGCGCCGCAGGCGCTGCTGCGCGGCGGGATCAAGGCGGTCGTGGGCGAGTCGTACTCGGAGATCTTCTTCGGAAACTCCGTCGCGATCGGCCTGCCGTGCGTGACGCTTCCGCACGACGCGATGGCGGCGCTGCAGAAGCTGGTCGCGCGGGATCCCGCACGGATGCTCGCCCTCGACCTCGAGACGAAGACGCTCGCGGTGGGCGAGGCGACGTTCGAGGTCGCGATGCCGGAAAACGCGCGCCAGGCGTTCCTCTCCGGGCACTGGGACGGCACCTCGATGCTGCTCGACCGCTTCGAGGCGGTCGAGCAGCTGGCGAAGCGCCTGCCCTACGTGGCCGGGTTCTAGCCTACGGCTTGAAGGTCGCGATCACGCCGGCGTGGTCGGACGCGTAGGGCGGCATGGAGTGGCCCTGGACGGGCGCGATCACGCGCTCGGAGTTGATCAACCGGATGTCACCCTTGAAGAAGAAGAGGTCGATCCGTTCGAAGGGCTTCGACTCGGCGAAGAACGGGGGCGCCGGGTACTGGTCCTCGAGGTAGAGCGGCCATGTGAGCCCGAGGTCACCCCGGCCGTGGGTCGCCGGCCAGCCCTCCGTATATCCGGCGGCCTCGAAGATGCCGACCGTCGGCGTGTCGTCCACGAAGCCGCCGTGGTTCGCGTCGGAGTTGAAGTCGCCGCAGATCACGACCGGGGTCGTGCCGCCCTGCATCGCCAGGATCAGCTCCTCCGCCTGCGCCATCTGGACGAGAGTCGCCGCCGGAACGCCCGCGATCGGAGTCTCGAGATGAGTCGTCGCGAAACGGAACCACTTGTCGCCCACGTGGACTTCGCCGGAGATGTAGCCCGCGATCACGTTCAGGCCCGGCGCGAACGGGAGGAAATTGACGAACGTATGCGTCTGGAGGTTGTCCAGGTAGAACTTCGGCCGTTTCAGATCGGAGCGGACGAGGACGGCGTTCCGGTCGGTGAATCGGAGGGCGCCGCCGATCAGGTCGCCCGGCAGCGCGAGGTCGTTCAGCGACTGGACCGCGACGAGGTCGTAGGGGGCGCGGGCCTTCACGAGCGCCGCCTGGAGAAGGGCGAGTTGGTCGAAGACGGGGAAGTCGGCCGTGTCGGGATCGGGCCCGAACCTCCAGAGAACGGCTTCCTGGAGGGCGAGGATGTCGGGCTTCTTGGCGGCGATCCGGGCCGCCATCACCTTGGCGCGTCCCTCGAAGTTGCTCGCCTGGAGCTCGGCGAAGGTGAGGTCGACGGCCTCGGCAACGGTCGCGGGGAACTGACCCGTCAGGACTCCGATGATGTACGTCAGGTCCGTCCCGTCATCCATGTTCTGGGTCATCATCGTGACGGGCACGTTCGCATCGGGCTTTGCGGCGTTGGTCGGGAACGCGATGACGGCGAGGGCACAAACAGCAAGGGCCGCGAGTTTTCGCAGCATGACTCCTCCTTGCTGGCTCGGGGCGCTCCGGAGGTCAGCCGCGTATGTCCGCTTGGGCACACCGGAGCCGACCTCGGGTCAGTGCTCAACACATGGGTGCCCGGCCGCGCGCCGGCCCTGATGCAGTTGAATCACGAGAGCCCGGGATAAGCTCCGTCCACGATGCATGCAGTTCGACCTCTCCGAGCCGTTCTCGCCCTCGGCTTGACCGCTGCTGCCCCGCTCGCCGCACAGGGGACGTTTGCGGAGACCCGCAAGCCGGTACCCGCCGTGAGGAAGGCCGCGTTCGCGTGTCCGGCGGGGCAGATCGTCTTTCAGAAGACGGACGGGAACTTCACCTGTATCGCCGCGGACGCAAACCCGTGCCCGCCGGGCCGGATTCTCGACAAGACGACGAAGCCGGGAGTTGCGGTGTGCGGGCCGCTTCCGACGAAGACGCCGTACTCGTGTCCGGCGCCGCAGGTCGTCTTCCAGAAGGCGGACGGCCAGCTCACCTGCATCGCGCCCGACGCGAAGCCGTGCCCGCAGGGCCAGGTCCTCGAAAAGACAGCCTCTTCGGGGCACCTGGCGTGCAAGCCGCTGCCCGCGCGTACGCCGCCCGCGTGTCCGGCGGGGCAGGTCGCCTTCCAGAAGGCGGACGGGAACTTCACCTGTATCGCCGGGGACGCAAACCCGTGCCCGCCGGGCAGGTTCTTCGACACGACGACGAAACCGGGAATTGGCGAGTGCAAAGGGCTTCCGGCGAAGACGCCATTCGCTTGTCCGGCGGGGCAGGTCGCCTTCCAGAAGCCGAATGGCCAGTTCGTCTGCGTCGCGGGCCCCTGACCTTTCCGACCGCGTGAAGGCTCAGCGCTCGGAGGCGCGGGCCTCCCGCACCATCTCCAGGAACGCGTGCGCCGCGGGGCCGAAGTTGCCGGCCGCGCGGTAGACGAGCCGCAGGTCGCGCGGGCGGCGCAGCTCGGGCAGCGTGGTCGCCGCGAGGCGGCCGGCCTCGATCTCGGAGAGCGCCGTGCGGCGGGGGAGCAGGGCGACACCCATCCCGCGCTCGACCGCGCGCTTGACGCCGTCGAGGCTCGGCAGCGAGATCTTGATGTTCAGAGCGACGCCGCGCTCGGAGTACGTGCGGAGCACGCGCTCGCGGGCGGGCGAGGGGTCGCTGTGCGCGATGACGGTCTCGCGCCCGAACTCCTCCAGAGTGACGCGCTGTTTCTTCGCGAACGGGTGCGACGGGAGCGAGAGGACGACGAGCTCGTCGGAGGCGAGGACGACGGTCTTCAGCCCCTCCTCGGGAGGCACGAAGGCGACGACGCCGAAGTCGAGCGCTACGGCGAGGACGTCGGCCCCGAGGAGCCGCGAAGGCGAGCGTTTCACCTCGAACTCGACGCCCGGGTGCGTCTCGCGGAAGCGGCCGATGAGCGGGATCACGACCTCGAGGCCCGCCTCGTTCGCGCCGATCACGACGCGCCCGCGCTTGACGTCCTTGAGGTCGCGCACGGCCCGCTCGGCCTCTTCTGCCACGGCGAGGACGCGCTCGGCGTAGCCGAGGAGCGTCTTGCCGGCCTCGGTCAGCCGGACGTCGTGCGTCGTGCGGTCGAAAAGGTCGGCTTTCAGCTCGTCCTCGAGCCGGCGGACGGCCTGGCTGACGGCCGACTGCGTGCGGAACAGGCGCACGGCCGCCTTCGAGAAGCCCCTCTCCTCGGCCACCATCAGGAAGACGCGCAGGGCGGCTACGTCCATAAGCAGGGCTAATAATATCAAAAGTAATATGAGTTTGACGACTTGCCCCGGAAAGAGTGCAATGCGCCTCGTGATTTCGAACCTCGGCGCCGTCTCCGTCGTCGTCCTCCTTATCGGGGAGATTCCTCTCGTCCTTACGGAGGGGATCGGGGCGGGCTGACGGGGACCTTAGAAACCACCAGCAACCGCCCCGCACCCGCGGGGCTTTTTTTTTGGGTCCGGACTATTCGGGATGGAGGCCAGGGAAAACGTGAAGAGCGACGCGATCAAGAAAGGCCCGGCGCGGGCTCCCGCGCGCGCGATGCTGCGCGCGACCGGCCTGACGCCCGCCGACCTCGAGCGCCCGCTCGTCGCCGTCGTCCACCCGTGGACGGACCTCGGCCCGTGCAACTTCTCGCTGCGCGCGCTCGCCGAGGAGGTCAAGGCCGGCATCCGCGAGGCCGGCGGCACGCCGTTCGAGTTCGGGACGATCGCGATCTCCGACGGCATCTCGATGGGGACGGACGGCATGCGCGCCTCGCTCGTCTCGCGCGAGGTCATCGCGGACTCGATCGAGCTGGCGGTCTCCGGCCACGCGCTCGACGCCGTCGTCGCGCTCTGCGGCTGCGACAAGACGATCCCCGGCGCCGCGATGGCGCTGGCCCGTCTCGACATCCCCTCGGTCGCCCTCTACGGCGGCTCGATCGAGCCGGGGAAGGTCGCGGGCAAGGACCTCACGATCCAGGAGGTCTTCGAGGCCGTCGGCGCGCACGCGGCCGGGAAGATCTCCGACGAAAAGCTCTGCGACGTCGAAGCCGGCGCGTGTCCCGGCGCGGGCGCCTGCGGCGGCCAGTTCACGGCGAACACGATGGCGACGGCGCTGACGTTCCTCGGGCTCTCGCCGATGGGCGCGAACGACGTCCCGGCGACCGACCCCGCCAAGGCGGGCGTCGCGCGCGCCGTGGGAAGGCTCGTCATGGACCGCCTGAAGGACGGCCTCACGCCGTCGAAGATCCTGACGCGCGCCGCGTTCGAGAACGCGATCGCGTCCGTCGCGGCGACGGGCGGCTCGACGAACGCGGTTCTCCACCTTCTCGCGATCGCGCGCGAGGCGGGCGTGCCGCTCGTTCTCGACGACTTCGACTCGATCTCGGCGCGGACGCCGCTCTTCGTCGACCTCAAACCGGGCGGCCGCTTCACGGCGCCCGACCTCGCCCGCGCGGGCGGCTCGCGTCTCGTCGCGCGGCGCCTCGTGGAAGCGGGCCTCCTGAAGAACGCGAAGACCGTCTCGGGCCGCACGCTCTTCGAAGAGGCGGAGGACGCCGTCGAGACGCCCGGGCAGGAAGTCGTCCGCCCGGTGTCGAAGGCGCTCAAGCCGCACGGCGGGCTCGCGATCCTGCGCGGCACGCTCGCGCCCGAGGGCGCCGTCGTGAAGCTCGCGGGACACGAGCGGCTGCGCCACACGGGTCCGGCCCGGGTGTTCGACGGCGAGATCGCGGCGTTCGCGGCCGTGCAGGCGCGCGCGATCGTGGCCGGCGACGTCGTCGTGATCCGCAACGAGGGGCCGAAGGGCGCGCCGGGGATGCCCGAGATGCTCGCCGTGACGGCCGCGCTCGTGGGGCAGGGGCTCGGCGAGTCCGTCGCGCTCGTGACGGACGGCCGCTTCTCCGGGGCGACGCACGGCTTCATGGTGGGCCACGTCTCGCCCGAGGCCGCGTCCGGCGGTCCGATCGCCTACGTGAAGGACGGCGACCGCGTGACGCTGGACGTCGTCGCGCGCCGCCTCGACGTCCAGATCGGCGAGGCCGACATGGCCGCCCGCCGCCGCGCGTACCGCGCCCCCGCGCCGCGCGCGACGGGCGGAGTCCTCGCGAAGTACGCCCGCCTCGTCTCGTCGGCCTCCGACGGCGCCGTGACCGGGACGTTCGCGGGAGTCGAGGCGTCCGAGCCGGCGACCACCGTTCCCGCGGGGAGGACCGCATGACCGCGCAGGCGAAGGCCCAGCCGAAGGTCCGCACGACCGCCGCGCGCGCGATGGCCGACGAGCTGGTCGCGCAGGGCGTGACGCACATCTTCGGCCACCCGGGCGGCGCCGCGCTGCCTCTTTACGACGCGCTCCACAGCTCGCCGATCCGCCACCTCCTCATGCGGCACGAGCAGGGCGCCGCGCACGCCGCGCAGGGTTTTGCGCGCGCGACGGGCCGCCCCGGCGTGTGCCTCGCGACGTCCGGCCCGGGCGCGACGAACCTCGTCACCGGCCTGACGGACGCGATGCTCGATTCGACGCCCGTCGTCGCCCTCACGGCGCAGGTCGCGACGTCGCTTCTCGGCCGCGACGGCTTCCAGGAAGCCGACATCGTCGGGATGACGCAGGGAATCACGAAGCACAACTGGCTCGTCCTCGAGCCCGACGACGTCGCCTCCACGGTCCGTTACGCGTTCCGCGTCGCGGCCATGGGGCGCCCGGGGCCCGTCCTCGTCGACGTGCCGCGCGACGTCCTGCAGGGCGAGGTTGCGTCCGAGGGCCCGTACGACGACCCTGCGAACATCGCGGACGTTCAGAGGCGCGCGGACGCGGTGTCGCTCCGCCGCGCGGCCTTCGCGATCTCGAACGCGCGCCGCCCGGTCCTCTACGTGGGCGGCGGCGTGATCTCGTCGGGTGCGTCCGCCGAGGTGCGGCGCCTCGCGCACAAGACGCGAATCCCCGTGACGACGACGCTCATGGGCAAGGGCGCGTTCCCCGAGACGGACCCGCTCTCCCTCGGGATGCTCGGGATGCACGGCACGGCGTACGCGAACTGGGCGATGCACGAGAGCGACCTCATCATCGCGCTCGGCGCGCGCTTCGACGACCGCATCACCGGCAAGCTCGCGACGTTCGCGCCGCACGCGAAGATCGTCCACCTCGACATCGACCCGGTCGAGATCGGGAAGATCCGCAAGGCGGACTACCCGCTGCACGGCGACGCGAAGACGGTGCTGAAGCAGCTGCTCCCGCTCGTCGGCGCGCCGCACACGAACGGCTGGCACGACCGGATCGCGGCGTGGAAGGACGAGGCGCCGCTCGCCTACGAGCAGACGGGCGACGTCATCCTCCCGCAGTTCGCCATCGAGACGCTCTGGAAGATGACCCGCGGCCTCCGTCCGATCGTCACGACCGACGTCGGCCAGCACCAGATGTGGGCCGCGCAGTTCTGGAAGTGCGACGAGCCGAACACGTTCATCACGTCGGGCGGCCTCGGCACGATGGGCTTCGGCCTCCCGGCCGCGATCGGCGCGCAGTGCGGGATGCCCGACCGCCTCGTGATCAACCTGAACGGCGACGGCAGCTTCCAGCAGACGATGCAGGCGATGGCGACGGCCGTCGAGGAGAACCTCCCGATCAAGGTGATCGTCCTCGACAACCAGAACCTCGGGATGGTCCGCCAGTGGCAGGACCTCTTCTACGAGCGCCGCTTCTTCGCGGTGGAGCTGAAGAACCCCGACTTCGCGAAGCTCGCCGAGGCGTTCGGGGCCGCCGCGTTCCGCGTCAACCGTCCCGAGGAGCTCGTCCCGGCCTACGAGGCCGCGCTCGCCGTGAACGACCGCCCCGCGCTCGTCCACGTGCGGACGGACGGCAACGAGAACTGCTACCCCATGTGGCCCGCCGGCCAGTCCATCGACACGATGGTCGTGTCGGATCCCCGGAAGAAGAGCTGAGAGAGATCAGGAGGCGCGCGATGCAAGAGACCTATGAAATCAAAGCGAAAGATGCTCCCGGCCTTCTGGCGAGGGTGGAGTCGCTTTTCAGGCGGCAGCGCGCGCCCATCCGGAGCTTTTTCTTCGAAGGGTGTGAAGGCGGTCCGGTCGCGAGGCTCGTCCTCGTCGCGGAAGCCGACGAGGATCGCTCGAATCTCCTTCAGAAGCAGCTCTTGCGCCTCGAGGACGTGATCGAGGTCGTCCGGTCGCGCGACACCGCCGCCCTCGCGCAATCGGAATTCACACTCGAAGAAAAAACGGCGTAATCCGAACCGAACCATTAACTCGACGAGGAACTTCTTCATGGCCACGATCTGGTACGACAAGGACGCCGACATCTCCCGCCTCAAGGGCCGGACGGTCGCGATCATCGGGTACGGCAGCCAGGGGCACGCGCACGCGCTGAACCTCCGCGACAGCGGCGTTTCGGTCGTCGTGGGCCTCCACGCGACGTCGAAGTCCGCCGCGAAGGCGCGCGCCGAGGGCCTCACGGTCCTGCCGGTGGACGAGGCCGTGAGGCGCGCGGACATCGTCATGATCCTCACGCCCGACACCGGCCAGAAGCAGCTCTGGGACGAGGCGATCGCGCCGCACATGAAGGCGGGGAAGACCGTCATGTTCGGGCACGGCTTCAACATCCGGTTCGGCCAGATCGTCCCGCCGCCCGACGTGGACGTCTCGATGATCGCGCCGAAGTCGCCGGGCCACCGCGTTCGCGAGCTGTACCAGGAGGGCGCGGGCACGCCGGCGCTCCTCGCCGTCGAGCAGAACGCGAGCGGCCACGCGCGCGAGGACGCGCTCGCCTACGCGAAAGCGCTCGGGACGACGCGCGCCGGCGTCCTCGAGACGACGTTCGCCGAGGAGACGGAGACCGACCTCTTCGGCGAGCAGGCCGTCCTCTGCGGCGGCACGTCCGCCCTCGTGAAGGCCGCGTTCCAGACGCTCGTCGACGCGGGCTACCAGCCCGAGGTCGCCTACTTCGAGTGCCTCCACGAGCTGAAGCTCATCGTCGACCTGATGTACCGCGGCGGCCTGAACTACATGCGCTACTCGATCAGCGACACGGCCGAGCACGGCGACTACACCGCCGGCCCGCGCATCGTGACGGACGCGACGCGCAAGGAGATGAAGAAGATCCTCGAGGAAATCCAGGAGGGCGTCTACGCCGAGAACTGGATCGCCGAGAACCGCGCGGGCCGCCCGAACTTCGAGGCGACGCGCGAGAAGGAGCGCACGCAGCTCCTCGAGACGGTCGGCGCCGAGCTGCGCGAGAAGATGCCGTTCCTGCAGCCCGTCGTGATCGGGAAGGTGGCCTGACCATGCACGCGGAGGGCGACGTTCGGCCGCGCATCGCGATCTTCGACACGACGCTCCGGGACGGCGAGCAGGCGCCGGGCTTCTCGATGCGCGAGGCGGAAAAGGTGCGCCTCGCCGTGAAGCTCGACGAGCTGGGAGTGGACATCCTCGAAGCCGGATTCCCGATCGCCTCGGAGGACGACTTCTCGGGCGTCCGCGCCGTCGCGAAGGCCGTCCGCCGGCCCGTGGTGGCCGCGCTCGCGCGCGCCGTGGACGCCGACGTGGACCGCGCGCTCCAGGCGCTCGATGGCTGCGCGCGGCCGCGCCTTCACACGTTCATCGCGACGTCGGACCTCCACCTCGAGCACAAGCTCCACATGTCGCGCGGCCAGGCCCTCGAGGCCGCGGCCCGCGCCGTCGCCCGCGCGCGGCGGCACGTCGACGACGTGGAGTTCTCGGCCGAGGACGCGACGCGGAGCGACGTCGACTACCTCGTCGCGGTCGTGACGGCCGTGATCCAGGCCGGCGCGACGACCGTGAACCTTCCGGACACCGTCGGCTACTCGACGCCCGACGAGATCTACAAGTTCTTCACGGCGATTCGGACACGCACGCGCGGCGCGGAGCGCGTCGTCTTCTCCGCGCACTGCCACAACGACCTCGGCCTCGCCGTCGCGAACAGCCTCGCGGCGATCGAGGCGGGCTGCCGCCAGATCGAATGCACGGTGAACGGCGTCGGCGAGCGCGCGGGCAACGCGTCCCTCGAGGAGATCGTCATGACGCTCCGCGTGCGGCCCGACAAGCTGCCGTTCACGACGGGGATCGTCCCGGGCCAGATCTACTCGGCGAGCCAGCTCCTCACGGAGCTCACGGGCGAGGCCGTCCAGGCGAACAAGGCGATCGTCGGCCGCAACGCGTTCGCGCACGAGGCCGGCATCCACCAGGACGGCATCCTCAAGGACCGCCGGACGTACGAGATCATGCGGCCCGAGGACGTCGGCGTCCCGAAAACGACGATGGTCCTCGGCAAGCACTCCGGCCGCCACGCGCTGAAGGCGCGGTGCGAGGCGCTCGGGATCGTCCCGGCCCGCCACGAGCTCGACGACCTCTACAGGCGCATGATCGCGCTGGCGGATCGGCAGAAAGTGGTTCACGACCGGGATCTCGTCTCGCTCTGGTCCGCGATGAAACGCGTGCCCGCGGCGCGAGCCGCGTCCGTCCACCCGCACCCGTCCTCGGCCCGGCCCGCGGCGGCGGCTCTGAGGGCTGAGGACGTTCCGGCCGCCGAAGAGGCCGGCTACGGCTACGGAGTCTGAGTGGGGAAGCGCGCGCGCATCGCGGTTCTGCCGGGCGACGGCATCGGCCCGGAGGTGACGGCGGGAGCCGTCGCCGTTCTGAAGGCGGTGGAAGCGCGCTTCGGGCACACGTTCGTCTTCTCGGAGTGGCTCCTCGGCGCGCGCGCCCTGCGCGAGAAGGGGACGCCGCTTCCGGAGGACACGCTCGTCGCGTGCCGTGACGCGGACGCGGTTCTCATGGGCGCGGTGGGCGACCCCGCGTACGATCTCGCACCGTACGACCAGCGGCCCGAGTACGGCCTCCTCCAGCTTCGAAAGGCCCTGGGCGTCTACGCGAACATCCGCCCCGCGCGCCTCTACAAGGCGCTCGCGGACGCGGGCCCGCTCAAGCCCGAGGTCGCGCGCGGCCTCGACCTCGTCGTGGTGCGCGAGCTGACCGGCGGCCTCTACTTCGGCACGCCGCGCTCGATCGACCTCGCGGCAGGCACGGCCGTGAACACGCTTCCCTACACGCGGCCCGAGATCGAGCGCATCGCCGAGATGGCGTTCCGCCTCGCGGCGACGCGCCGGAACAAGGTCACGTCCGTCGACAAGTCGAACGTCCTCGAGACGTCGCGGCTCTGGCGCGCCGTCACGACGGAAGTCGGCAAGCGCCACCCGGACGTGACGCTCGAGCACCAGCTCGTGGATTCGTGCGCGATGAACCTCGTGCTCTTCCCGTCGGCGTTCGACGTCCTCGTGACGGAGAACCTCTTCGGGGACATCCTGTCGGACGAGTGCGGCGCGCTCGTGGGCTCGCTCGGCCTCCTGCCGTCCGCGAGCCTCGGCGACGGGCCGGGACTCTTCGAGCCCGTGCACGGCTCCGCGCCGCAGATCGCGGGGCGCGACCTCGCGAACCCGATCGGCGCGATCGCGACGGCGGCGATGCTGCTCGGCGACGGGCTGGGCCTGCACGAGGAGGCCGCCGCCGTGCACCGGGCGATCGAGGCCGCGCTCGAAAAGGGCGCGCGCACGGCGGACCTGGCGCAGAAGGGCGTACGCGCGCTCGGGACGCGCGAGATGACGCGGGCGATCGCCGACGAGGTGGCGGCCGCGACGACGACGATGGAAACGGCGCCGGGCCGCGAGGCGGCCTGCGGCGCGCCGCAGTGAGGGTGTGATGGGAATGGAATCGAAATGGATCTGGAAAGACGGCGACTTCGTCCGCTACGAGGACGCGACGCTGCACTTCCTCACGCCCGGCCTCCACTACGGGATCGGCGTCTTCGAAGGGATCCGCTGCTACCAGACGAAGGCCGGCCCCGCCGTCTTCCGCCTGCCCGAGCACATCCGCCGCTTGCGGCTCTCGGCGAAGGCCCTCGGCTTCGACACCCTGCCGTTCTCCGAGGAGGAGCTGATCGAGGCGACGAAGGAGACTGTCTCGAGGAACGGGTTCACCGAATGCTACCTGCGCCCGATGATCTGGCTCGACGCCGGCGGCTGGAACCTGAACCTCGACGGCGGGAAGCCCGCGATCGGCATCGCGGCCTGGGAGTGGAAGAACTACCTCGGCGCCGCGGCGCTCGAGAAGGGCGTGCGCGCGAACGTGTCGTCTTACACGCGCCACCACCCGAACGTCTCGATGACGAAGGCGAAGATCAGCGGCAACTACGTGAACAGCTTCCTCGCGAAGACGGAGTCCGTCCGGCTCGGGTTCGACGAGGCAATCATGCTGGACCCCTCCGGCTACGTCGCCGAGTGCACGGGCGCGAACCTCTTCGTCGTCAAGGACGACAGGATCGTCACCACGCCGTCCGCCCCCATCCTCGAGGGGATCACGCGCGACACGCTCTTGACCCTCGCAAAGGAGCTCGGCTACGAGGTCGTCGAACAGACGATCGCGCGCGACCAGCTCTACATGGCCGACGAGGTCTTCGTGTGCGGCACCGCCGCCGAGGTGGTGGCGCTCCGGGAGATCGACTTCCGGACGATCGGCACGGGGGCCGCCGGCCCCGTCACGCTCGCGCTCCAGAAGGCGTACCACGCGACCGTGCGCGGCGCGCATGCGCGTTCGAAGGAGTGGTGCACGCCCGTGCGCGATCTGCGCGAGGCGCGGCGCTATCCCGCCCCGGTCCGGCTCGTCCGCGGCCGGCGCCGCTGAAGCCGCGGGTCCGTCCGTGAAACGCGCGAAGACGGGAGAGGAGTACCTCGAGCGGATCCTCTCCGCGCGCGTCTACGACGTCGCGATGGAGACGCCGCTCGACGTCGCGCCGCTGCTCTCGCGCCGCACGGGACACACGGTCCTCCTCAAGCGCGAGGACCTCCAGCCGGTCCACTCGTTCAAGCTGCGCGGCGCGTACAACAAGATGGCGCGGCTCACGCCGGCGGCGCTCCGCCGCGGCGTGATCGCGGCCTCGGCCGGCAATCACGCCCAGGGCGTCGCGCTCGCCGCGCAGCGTCTCGGGTGCTCCGCGACGATCGTCATGCCCGTCACGACGCCGCGCATCAAGGTGGACGCGGTGAAGAGCCGCGGCGCGCGCGTCGTCCTGACGGGCGACTCGTACGACGAGGCATACGCGGAGGCGAGGCGGATCGCCCGCGCCGAGAGGCGCACGTTCGTCCACCCGTACGACGACCCGGACGTCATCGCGGGGCAGGGCACGGTCGGCATGGAGATCCTCCGCCAGCATCCGGGCGGCGTCGACGCGATCTTCGTCGCCATCGGCGGCGGCGGGCTCGCGGCGGGCGTCGCGGCGTACGTGAAGCGGATCAGCCCGAAGACGAAGATCATCGGCGTCGAGCCGGTGGACTCGGACGCGATGTGGCAGTCGCTGCGCGCCGGCCGCCGCGTGCGCCTCGACCGCGTCGGCCTCTTCGCGGACGGCGTCGCGGTGAAGCAGGTCGGCAAGGAGACCTTCCGCCTCTGCCGCGACCTTCTCGACGAGGTCGTGCGCGTGGACACCGACGCGATCTGCGCGGCGATCAAGGACGTCTTCGAGGACACGCGCTCGATCCTCGAGCCGGCGGGCGCCCTCGCGGTCGCGGGGCTCAAGGCGTGGGCGGAGAAGCGGAAGACGACAAAGGCAAGACGCTCGTCGCCGTCGCGTGCGGCGCGAACATGAACTTCGACCGGCTGCGCTTCGTCGCCGAGCGCGCGCAGCTCGGCGAGAAGCGCGAGGCGATCCTCGCGGTCACGATCCCCGAGCGTCCGGGCTCCTTCCGCGAGTTCTGCGCGGTCGTCGGGCGGCGCAGCATCACGGAGTTCAACTACCGGTACGCCGACGCGAGGGACGCGCACGTCTTCGTCGGCGTCGAGGTCGAGAACCCGCGCCAGACGGCGGCGCTCATCGCGGCGCTGCGGCGAAAGGGTCTCCCCGTCCTCGACCTCTCCGAGAACGAGATGGCGAAGCTCCACGTGAGGCACCTCGTGGGCGGCCGCGCGCCCGCGGCGCGCGACGAGCGTCTGCTGCGGTTCGAGTTCCCGGAGCGGCCCGGCGCGCTCCTGAACTTCCTCGACCACCTCAGGAGCGACTGGAACATCAGCCTCTTCCACTACCGCAACCACGGCGCGGACTACGGCCGCGTCCTCGCGGGCATCCAGGTGCCGAAGAAGGACGACGCGAAGTTCCGCCGCTTCCTCTCCGAGCTCGGCTACCGCCACACGGACGAGACGAAGAACCCGGCGTACCGGCTGTTCCTCCTCTGGGGGGGGGGGGGGTAGGTCGGTGGCTGAGGCCGGCGGCGCGAGCAGCCCGGGCCGTCGGCGCCGCCGTGACATTGACGACCAGACTGCGTGAGGGGGTGCCGAGGGCCGGGCCGGCAGCAGGCGGCCAGAAAGCAGCGAGGAGGGGAGAGGAGGCGGGGGATCCGTAGATGCCGCCGGGGGGGCCGGGCTTCCCGCAACCTCCGGAGCGCGAAGGCGGCACCGGCAGCCACAGGCTCGTAACCCGACAGAACGCGTCCGGCCTGAACGCAGGGCCGCAGAGGGCGAGGAGTCGTCAGGCGAGGGCGACCGCCCCGAGCCCTGGCTCCTCAGGCGGCTTCTGCACTGTCTCCTTGATCTCCGATCCCCACGTCGAGTGCGGGATCGCGAAGATGAGGAGCGTCGTGACGGCGGCGGCGAGGATCTCGATGCGGGCGGGGCGGCCGGGGCGCTGGACGAGGATCGCCCCCGCCCAGAAGAGGCCGGCGATGAGCGTCTTGTTGTCCGTGAGGTCCCAGCCGAACGGCACGCCCGTCCAGTACGCGTCGAACGCGGCCTTTTGGACGATCGGTCCGAGGATGAAGCCGCCGACGGCGATGAGCCCGAACGTGATCCAGGCGAGGCGGCGGGTGGGCGCGCCCGCGAGCGCCGCGAGGCCCGCGGCCGTGGAGAAGAGCATCCCGAGGAACATGCAGAGAACGTGCGGGACGAGGATTGCCGTGGCGACGTCGCCCTTGAAGCGCGTGACAGCGGGGCGCGGCGGGAAGACCGCCGTCTCGCCGCCCTTCGCGAGGCGAACCTGGTACTCGAGCTTGCCCGCGGGCGGCTGATGGGGGAGCGCGGCGATGAGGTCGGCACCCGCGCGCGCCATCGGGAGGACCGTCCAGTCGTCGTTCGTCGGATAGCGGCGGAACGCCACCGCACCCGTGAGAGCGGCGTCCGGAGCCGCGACGCGGACGGGCTGGTCGCCCGGCCCGCCGTGCGTGCGCGTGAGCTTCAGGTCGATCGAAGTCCCGCCGACGGCGACGCGCCCGCTCACCGGGTACGTCGGTCCGGAGCGGCGCTGCCAGACGGCGGAGGCGAGCGTGATGACGAGCGCGAGGACGAAACGGACGGCAGGCTTCTTCACGCCGTCCGATTTACCGGGACGCCGCCTCCGCGTCAATGAAGCAGCCGGACGGGGACGCCCCGTCCGGCGGGTGTTCGCTTTCTCAGCGTTCGGCCGCCCAGCGGCCGGAACCTCAATGCATCCGCTTGATCTTGGGCTCGGTGCGCGGCGCGCGGGCCTTCAGGACCCTGCGCTCGGGGTGCGTCGGGCGGTCGACGCCGTGGCCGAGCACCTCGAGGAGGTCGGACGTCGTGATGATGCCGACGAGGTGCGGCGTGCGGCCGGGCTGGACGACCGGAAGGCAGCCGATGCTTCGGCCGCGCATGAGGTTCGCGGCCTGGCGGATGGACATTTCCGGGTCGGCGGTGACGACGTTCGTCGACATGACCTCCGCCACGCGGTGGTTGCGGCGGAACCCGTCCTCTTTCGCGGCTCCGAGGTCGTGGGACGACACGATGCCGACGAGAGCGGCCTCGTCGTCACGCACGACGAGATGGTGGACGTTCAGCGCCTTCATGCTGGCATAGGCGGTTTCCGCGGACTCGGCGGCGCTGATCGTCCTCACGTGCGGGGTCATCACGTCCTGTACGCGCATGGACCCTCCTTGGCGGCGCGCTCGGCGCGCCTGCTTCCGTTGGGAAGGTGGGTCCGCGCGGCCGTCCGCGCATGGAGCAGATGAATCAGGGCGGGCGGCGGCTACCGGGATGCCGTCTTCACCGCCTTGCCGTGCAGGACCTCGCCGGCCTTGACCTGGGCCTGGCGGGACATGTCGATCGACTCCCCGAGGATGCGGGCCATCTCCTGCGGAGCGTGGAAGCCCATCGAGTTCTCGGCGGCCACCATGTCGAGGCGCCATTGAGCGGCGCGCTGCAGCTCCCCCAGCTCCTTGATGGCCGGATCCTTGTCCACGACGGCCCGCCACGCGGCCAGCAGGTTGGCTTTCGTCTCGGCGGCCAGCTTCTTGTCCTGGTCTTCCTTGCCGAGCTTCGCGAAGTCCGCGTTCTTTTCGAGCGTCTCCTTCGCCTTCGCGGCGGCCGCGGGGCGGTTCTGGTCGTCGTACGGCTTCCGGACGGCGACGATCGCGTCGATCATGGCGACGGCCGCCTGGCCCGCGCGCGACATGAGGGCGAAGTGGCGGTCCTGAATGGCCTCGACGCGGCTCTTGAGCTCCTCGTCGCTGTATGGGTGGCAGGTGGCGCAGGAGCGGTTCGCCGAGAGGAGGGGGCTCCTCACCCAGTGCTCGGAGATCTTCTGGGCGCCGTCGCGGCGGTAGGACATGTGGCAGTCGGCGCACGCGACGCCGCTGCGGGCGTGGATGCCCTGGCTCCACATCTCGAACTCGGGGTGCTGTGCCTTGAGGACCTCCATGCCGGTCTCCGCGTGCGTCCAGTCCTTGAAGCGCGCGCCCTTGACCTCGATGGAGTTGTACTGCTTCTCCATGTCTTCGACCTTGAGGCCTTCGGCCCACGGGAAGAAGATCGTCGTGCCCTTGCCGCAGAAGTACTCGACGTGGCACTGGCCGCAGACGTACGAGCGCTTCTCCTGGCGGGTCGCGTCCACGTTCGGGTCGTACGGCCGGGCGCGGTCGCCGCTGCGCCAGCGCTCGATGCTCGGGAGGTGCGGGACGGCGGCCTTCGACGCCGCCAGCTTCTGGATGCCCGCGACGAACGCCGGCCGCGTGACGCGCAGCTCCATCGACTTCGGGTCGTGGCAGTCGACGCAGGACACCGGGTGGACCTTGCCCGTGAGCTGCTCGAGCTGCTTGTGGGCGTCCCAGTAGCTCATGTCGCCGACCGCGGCGAGGCCCTTCTGGAGCTGCTCGGCCTCGCTCGCCTGCGGGGCCGCGTCCTTCCCGAGCTTCCGGTAGAGCGGCATGATCGAGGCGTGGCAGTGCATGCAGTTGCCCGACTGCTTCCCCTCGGCCTGCACGTTCCGCTTCGTGTTCTCCTGGTCGAAGAGCATGAAGGCGTGGCCGCGCCGGTCGCGGTAGTCCACCGCGAAGAGGTATCCCGCGAAGATGCGCGTCAGCCACGGGTCGCGCGCCGCCTTCTGGGGCGGCACGACGCCCTCGGCTCCGCCGTAGCCCCCGCCGTACTTCGTGTGGGACGGCTCGGACGTGCGCTTGTACCCGTCGTACTCGCGCGGCCAGTTCGTGCCCCACTTGGCCGGGTCGACGTCGTTCTCCGTCACCTCGGCGAGCCTGACGGTGGAGTTCTTCGCCTCCTGCTTCTTCTCGGCGATGTTGACGAGCAGGGCGGCGGCGCCCAGCGCTCCGAGGGCGAAGGCGCCCGCGACGAGGGCGATGAGGAGCCCGCTCTTTTTCTTCCCGGGCTCGGCGTTCTCTGCGGACATGAGGTGCTCCTTCTCGGGTGGTGTCGCGTGTCAGCGCTGGTGGCCGACCGAGGCGTGGCAGCGGACGCAGGAGACGTCGCCGCCCTGGGTCATCGAGTCGACGAGGTCGGAGTGGCAGCGGCGGCAGTTGGCTTCGACGACCGCCGAGCTCTCGGGCCGGGCCCGGATGACGTCCGGGAATCCGCCCATCGTGAAGGCGAACGAGTGGTGCCAGCCGTTGGAGGCCTTCACGAGGTACTTCGAGATGGGGCCTGCCGGCGTATGGCAGTCGTTGCAGGTCGCCACATCGTGGTGCGGGGCGGCCTGCCAGCCAGCGTAGTGCGCGCTCATCACGTGGCAGTTCGCGCACGTGGCCGGGTCGTTTCCCATGTAGGACGAGCCCTTCGCGTACCAGAAGGCATATCCCCCGACTCCGATGGCGAGTCCGGCAGCAGCGGCGACGAGGGTCAGGGGGACCGGGAGGACGGCAAAGCCCCGGCTCGACTTCACGGGCACGCCGTCAATGTAGGGCCCCGGGTGAACTTCGGCACATGACGACCGTCATATCCGACCCCTCCTTCCGGGACTAAGATTCCTCGCGCGGTGAACGTGTCGAGCATCGTCGTGCGTGTCGCCCCTTCCGGCGTGGCAGGGTGCGTGCAGCGGCTCGCGGCGATGCCCGGCGTCGAGGTCCAGTTCACGGACACCGACGCGGGCCGCATCGTCCTGACGCAGGAATCGGAGACGACGGACGAACAGGAAGCCGGCCTGAGGCGCATCCAGGCGCTGCCGGGTCTCCTGTCGGCCGAGCTCGTCTGCCATTACTTCGGGGATCTCGAGGAAGACGCGGAGGGAACATGAACGAGACCCAGACTCGCCGGGAGCTTCTCAAGCGCAGCGCCGCGCTCGCCGCGGCCGCCGCCGCCGGAATTCCGGTCGCCGAAGACGCCCTCGCGGCCGCCGGAACTGCGGCCGCGGGCGACGGCGTGGCCTGGGACAAGAGCGTCTGCCGCTTCTGCGGAACCGGCTGCGGAATCCTCGTGGGGACGAAGGCGGAGCGCGTCGTGGCCGTGAAGGGCGACCCGGACGCGCCCGTGAACCGCGGCCTCCTCTGCGTGAAGGGCTACGCGAACGCGAAGATCCTCTACGGCGAGGACCGCCTCGTGAAGCCGCTCCTCCGGATGAAGGACGGCAAGTTCGACAAGAACGGCGACTTCTTCCCGGTGAGCTGGGAGCGCGCGTTCCAGGAGATGGAGGCGCAGTTCAAGAGGGTCCACACGGAGCTCGGCCCGAGCGGCGTCGGCGTGATGGGCTCGGGTCAGTACACGATCATGGAGGGCTACGCGGCCGTGAAGCTCGTGAAGGCCGGCTGGCGCAGCAACAACCTGGACCCGAACGCGCGGCACTGCATGGCGTCGGCGGTCACCGGTTTCATGCAGACGTTCGGCATCGACGAGCCCTCGGGCTGCTACGACGACATCGAGAAGACCGACGCCGTCGTGACCTGGGGCTCGAACATGGCCGAGATGCACCCGATCCTCTGGTCGCGCATCATCGACACGCGCCTCGCGCGCCCCGAGTACCGGATCCTCAACCTCACGACGTACACGACGCCGACGTCGGCCGGCGCGGACACCGACATCCTCTTCAAGCCGAACACGGACCTCGCGATCTGGAACTACATCGCGCGCGAGATCGTCACCCGCGGCGCCGTCGACCGGGACTTCGTCGAGAAATACTGCGTCTTCGCGGCGGGGACGGTGGACATCGGGTTCGGGATGCGCCCGGGCGAGGACCACGCGACCGCCGCCGAGAAGGACACGCGAGACCGCGAGCGCACCGTCGTCCTCACGAAGGAGGAAGCGATCGGCCGCGGCCTCGATCCCTCCGTCACGCACACGCGGCCCCAGAAGGACGCCGCGAAGGCGGGCCTGCACTGGCTCATCACGTTCGAGGACTTCAAGAAGGCCGTCGAGCCCTACACGCTCGACTTCGTCGCCGCGCTCACGAAGGGAAACTCGGAAGAGCCGCTGGAGGAGCACGCGCGAAAGCTCAAGCAGCTCGCCGACGTCTACGCCGACCCGAAGAGGAAGGTCGTGTCGTTCTGGACGATGGGCTTCAACCAGCACACGCGCGGAACGTGGGTCAACGAACAGGCGTACATGGCCCATCTCCTCACGGGCAAGCAGGCCAAGCCGGGCAGCGGCGCCTTCTCGCTCACGGGCCAGCCGTCCGCGTGCGGCACGGCGCGCGAGGTCGGCACGTTCTCGCACCGCCTGCCCGCCGACATGACGGTCGACAACCCGGAACACAGGGCCGCCGCCGAGGCGCGCTGGAAGCTCCCGCAGAAGACGATCAACCCGAAGGTCGGCAGCCACATCACGGAAATGATGCGGGACCTCGAGGACGGGAAGCTCAAGTGGCTCTGGATCCAGGTCACGAACCCGTTCCAGTCCACCGCGAACAACAACCACTGGCTCGCGGCCGCCCGCCAGCCGGGCACGTTCATCGTCGTCTCCGACGCCTACCCGGGCATCAGCGCGAAGGTGTCCGACCTGATCCTGCCGAGCGCGATGATCTTCGAGAAGTGGGGCGGCTACGGCAACTCCGAGCGCCGCACTCAGCTCTGGCGGCAGCAGGTCCCCGCGCCGGGCGACGCGAAGACCGACGTCTGGCAGATCCTCGAGTTCTCCAAGCGCTTCAAGCTCCGCGAGGTCTGGGGCGAGCAGCCCCTCCCGGGCCTCAAGGCCGAGGGCTTCACCGACGGAAAGCTCCCCTCGATTCTCGACGACGCCGTGAAGATGGGCTACACGCCCGACAGCACGCTCTACGACGTTCTCTTCGCGACGGCTGCCAGCAAGAAGTTCCTCTGGCCGGACCCGGTCGCGAAGGGCCACGCGAACGCGACGGCCGCCCAGCTCGGCGCGGCGTGGTTCCCCGAGAAGGCTCTCTTCGAGGAGTACGCGGGCTTCGGGCGCGGCCACGGGCACGACCTCGCGCCCTTCGACCGGTACCTCGCGGACGACGTGCGCGGCCTCCGGTGGCCCGTCGTCGACGGCAAGGAGACGCCGTGGCGCTTCAACGAGACGTACGACCCGTACGCGAAGAAGGGCAGCGGGTTCGATTTCTACGGCAAGGCGATGAAGGCGCTCCCGAAGGGCGACCTCGAGAAACCGGCTGGCCCCGAAAAGGTGTCCCTCGCGGGCAAGGCCAAGATCTTCTTCCGTCCGTACGCGGCGCCTGCCGAGGTGCCGGACTCCGTCTACGACCTGTGGCTCTGCACGGGGCGCGTCCTCGAGCACTGGCACTCGGGCACGATGACGCGGCGCGTCCCGGAGCTCCACGCCGCCATGCCTTCCGCGCTCCTCTACATCCACGAGAAGGACGCCGCCTCGCGCGGCCTGAAGCGCAACGACGTCGCGTGGATCGAGTCCCGCCGCGGGAAGATCCAGGTGGCCGTCGAGACCGCGGGCCGCTACAAGATGCCGCGCGGCCTCGTCTACGTGCCGTGGTTCGACGAGTCGATCCTCATCAACAAGGTCACCCTCGACGCGACGTGCCCGATCTCGAAGGAGATCGACTTCAAGAAGTGCGCCGTCAAGGTCACGAAGGGTGGCGACCGCATTCCTCGCCGCCGTCCTCGCCGGCGCCCTTGCCCGCTTGCTCGCCCTCCTCGCTGCTCCCGCCTCGCACCACAAGAGGCCCCTCGCCGGCGTCGCCGACGTGTCGCTCGGCCTCCAGAAGTCGCCCGTCACGGGCGTTCCCGTTCCGAAGTCGTTCGAGTACGTCACGAAGGACCCAGGAGACGGCAAGGTCCTGCCGCGCCCGTTCGCTTCCGCGCCTCCGCTCATCCCGCACACGGTCGACGGCCTTCTCCCGATCACGCGCGCCGACAACGGCTGCCTGACGTGCCACGCGCTGGACAAGCCGGAGCCGGGCGGCCCGGTCCCGATTCCGGCGAGCCACTACGTCGACCTGAGGAACGCTCCAACGGTCAAGCGCGCCGAGATCGCGGGGAGCCGGTTCGTCTGCACGGCGTGTCACGTGCCCCAGGCGAACGTGAAGCCGCTCGTCGCGAACACGTTTACGCCCTGACGGGAATGCCGGGCGCGAGAGGGCCCGGCCTCAGGTCCATGGCCGCCCCTCCTCGAGCGCGCTCGCGGCTCGGCGCGGCCGCTTCCTCAATGATGCATTTGAATCAGGTGATCGAACTGCCTGTTCCAAGATAGTCACTTCATAACCCCAGCCCGGAGGCCTCCTTGCAATGTCATCCGTTGAGGTGAACTCGATGAACGATTCCGCGACAGGCCGGGCCACCCGGACCGGCGGCTGGTCCGGCCTTCTCTCCCGGATCGCTGCGGGACTCCTCGTCTACCTCGTCGTGAGCGGCCTGCCGCTCCGGCTCATCCGCTTCTCACCCGTCCTCGAGTGGACCGTCCTCCTCCACACGCTGGCGGGCTTCCTGTCGCTCGTCCCGGTCGGGCTCTACCTCTGGCGCCACTACCTCGAGTACCGCGCCGACGCGCTGACGCCCTCGAAGGTCCTCGGCTATTGCGGCCTCGGAGCGATCGTGCTCGCGGAGGGGACCGGGCTCTGGGTGACGGCTCTCGCTCTCTTCTCGGACCGGGTGCCGCCTCTCGTTCGAACTCTCCATCTCATCCCGTCGGTCGCGCTCGCGGTCCTCCTCCTCGCGCATCTCTGGCCGCTTCGAAAGAGGAATGCGGCCGAGGGGACGGCCCCGGAGGCCTTCTCTGCCGCGCGCCGCGGCTACGTCGTGGCGCTCCTCGGCGCTCCGGCGGTCGCGCTGCTCCTCGCGTTCCCGGCGAGCCTGCTCTACGACGGCCCGAAGACGGCCGGGCGTTTCCCGAAGGACTACCGGATGCCCTACGGGCAGGACCGGCCGTTCGCGCCGAGCCTCGCGCGGACCGAGTCGAATCGCGCTCTCGCACCCGAGGCGCTCGCGGGCTCGGCGTCCTGCGGCGCGGCCGGCTGTCACCCGGCGATCTATGCGGAGTGGTCCGTCTCGGCGCACCGCTGGGCCGCCCTCGACCCGGCGTTCCAGAGAGTTCAGGAGGAGATGGGCAAGCAGAACGGGCCGGAGTCCACGCGCTACTGCGGCGGGTGCCACGATCCGATCTCCCTGTTCTCGGGCGCCAAGGTCGTTTT
Organism: Acidobacteriota bacterium; assembly: GCA_016716715.1. NCBI lineage: Bacteria > Pseudomonadati > Acidobacteriota > Acidobacteriota bacterium. The sequence continues at coordinate 274,803 of JADJVE010000008.1, forward strand.
CAAGGAGAAGCTCACGGAAGATCTCGGCTTCCAGGAGGGAATCTCGTGCCTGTCCTGCCACGCCGTCGAAGACCGACGTGCAGGGCAACGCGAACTACGTCGTGAAGCCTCCGAGGCGCTACCTCTTCGAGACTTCGAAGAGCGCGCCTCTGAAGCTCGCGTCGTACTTCCTGATCCGGAGCTACCCGGACCACCACGTCGACACCCTCTCGAAGCGCCTCTACAAGACGCCGGAGTACTGCGCCGCCTGCCACAAGCAGTTCGTCGACCAGGAGGTCAACAACTTCGGCTGGGTCCAGCTCCAGAACCAGTTCGACAACTGGCGCAAGAGCAAGTGGAACCACCCGAAGGACGCGAGAAAGACCGTCGAGTGCCGCGAGTGCCACATGCCGCTCCTCGACGGCCCCGAGCCTGGCTCGGGCGACACGGCCGACTACAACCGGACGGCGACCGACGGCAAGCACCGGAGCCACCGGTTCCTCGGGGCGAACCAGTACATGCCCACGCTCCTGAAGCTCGAGGGGGGTGAGGAGCAGGTCGACCTCGTCAAGAAGTGGCTCAAGGGCGAGATCGAGATCCCGGAGATCGAAGGCAAGTGGGCCAAGGGTGCGGTCGTTTCGCTCGACCTCGACGTCCCGCAGAAGGCGCGCCGGGGCGAACCCTTGAGGCTGCGCGTCGTGATCACGTCGAACAAGGTCGGGCACGACTATCCGACCGGGCCGCTCGACCTGATCCAGTCGTGGGTCGAGGTCGAGGTGAAGGACGAGACGGGAACGGTCGTCTTCGCGTCGGGCAAGCCGGACGAGAAGAAGATGATCCCGCCCGGCACGTTCCTCTTCAAGGCCGAGCCCGTGGACCGGTACGGGAACCTGATCGACCGGCACAACCTCTGGGAGATGGTCGGCGTGAGGTACCGGCGCAGCCTCTTCCCGGGCTATTCCGACGCCGCCGAATACGCATTCGGCTGCCCGGGCACGCCGGCGGTCTCGAAACCCTCGCGCGACGTGACGGTTCCCGCGCCGCCGCGCGGAAAGCTCGACATCCTCGCGACGCTCCACTATCGGAAGCTCGACCAGTACCTCGTCGACTTCCTGTTCCCGGGGAAGGGCCTCTCTGCGCCGATCACGGACCTCGCGCAGGCGCGGGCGACGGTCGAGATCGTCGACTGACGTGGCCTCGCGACCTGCCCTGAAGCGCTGGACCCACCGCCGCGTCCTGATGGCTGCGGGGATCGCGGCCCTCGGGGCCTCGGCAATCCTCTGGTTCACGCGGAAGGGCGACGACGCGCCCTACACGCCCGGGGCGGCCGTCGAAGGCGTCACGGACGTCCTCAAGAAAGATGCCTCGGGCGCGGGCTGGGGCGTCGTGTTCCGGGACGTGGCGAAGGGCCTCGGGCTCGATTTCTCGCACTTCTCGGGCGGGTCGCGTTCGACGCAACTGCCCGAGGACATGGGCTCGGGCTGCGCCTTCGGCGACTACGACCGCGACGGCGACTGGGACCTCTTCGTCGTCGACACGATCGGGCCTCTCACGATGACGTCCGGGGAGGTGCGGGCCGCGAAAGGAGGCTGTCGCCTTTTCCGGAACGACGGCGGCACGTTCACGGACGTGACCGTCGAAGCGGGCCTCGGCGACCTCAATGGGACGTTCATGGGCGCCGCATGGGGCGACTTCGACAACGACGGCTACCCGGATCTCGTCGTGACGTCCTACGGCGGGATCCGCCTCTTCCACAACAGGGGCGACGGGACGTTCGAGGACGTCACGAAGTCCTCGGGCGTCGGCGCTTTCAAGGGCTTCTTCACGGGCGCGGTCTGGGGCGACGCGGACGGCGACGGCCTCCTCGATCTCTACATCTGCGGCTACGTCGACTACCGCTTCGACCCGAAGGACGCCGGGAAGGTCTCGAAGGACGGGAACGCGACGAGCCCGTGGGAAGCCCGACCTCTACGTCGCGAACGACGTGTCCGAGGGAGCGCTCTTCGTGAACGAGGGGGGCGGCCTCTTCTCGGATCGCGGGCACGAGGCGCACGTGGCCGACTACCGCGGCGCGATGGGGATCGCCGTCGGTGACGCGAACGGCGACGGGGCGCTCGACCTTTTCGTCACGCACTGGATCGCCGAGGCGAACGCCCTCTACCTCAACAAGCTCGGCGGCGGGAAGAGCCGGACGCTCGACTTCGAGGACGCCGCCGAGCGCACCGGCCTCGGACCGGTCTCCACGGACGACATCGCGTGGGGGACGGCGTTTCTCGACGTGGACGGCGACGGGCTGCCCGACCTCGTCGCCTCGAACGGCTCGACGTTCGAGGAGACGTCCGATACGCGCAAGCTCGTCCCGATGCCGATGCGACTCTTCCGGAACCTCGGCGAGAAGGGCTTCGTGGACATGGCGCCGCTCTCGGGCGCGGACCTGACGGCGCCCCGCGTCGGGCGCGGCCTCGCGATCGCCGACGTGGACGGGGACCTCAGGGAGGAGATCGCCGTCGTGGTGAACGGCGGAAAGCTCGTCCTCCTCAAGGCCGAGGGAGGCCCGCCGAACCACCGGATCGCGATCCGGTGCGAGGGCCGGAAGTCGAACCGCTCGGCCTTCGGGACGAAGCTCGTCCTCGAGGCGAACGGCAGGAAGCAGATCCGCGAGATCGGCGCGGGCTCCTCGTACCTGTCGCAGAACGCGCCGGAGGCGATCTTCGGACTCGGCGCCGCGGCGAAGGCCGACGTCCTGACCGTCCGCTGGCCCTCGGGGGGGGCGGCGACGTTCCGCGACCTCGCGGGCGACCGGACGTATCTTCTCGTCGAAGGCGAATCGGCGCCGCGTGCGCTGCCGGATCTCCGCGCGAAGACGCTCGCGTTCTGGGACGCGTACAACGCGGCGCGGGCCGCGTTCGCGAAGGGCGACGCGGCCGCGTCGATCGCGGCGTACCGAAAGGCGCTCGAGATCGACCCGCGGCACGAGGACTGCCGGTACGCGCTCGGGAACCTGCTTCTCGATCAAGGCGACCGCGTGGCGGCGAAGGCCGAGTTCGAGGCGCTCCTGAAGATCCAGCCGCACAGCCAGCGCGGGCACGGGGCGCTCGGCGACCTCCTCGCCGATCCCGCCTCCGGCCCGCTCCGCAACCTCGCGGAGGCGCGGAAGAACTACGAGAGCGCGGGCGGCATCTACACGGAGGAGACGGGGTGGGTCGTGCGCTCGGGCGAGGTCGCTCTTGCGATGGGAGACGCCGCTCTCGCCGAGCGGACGTTTCGCAAAGTCCTCGTCTCGAACCCCCACTCCTTTCAGGCGCTCTATTTCCTCGGATACCTCGCCTCGCGGCAGAAGAAGAATGAGGTGGAAGGGACGCGCCTCTTCGACGCCGCGTTCGCCGCGCTCGGGCCGCAGGCGTCCCCGGCGCCAGGCGAGGGCGACGTGAAGAAAGCCGGGAAGGCCCTCCCGAAGCGCGGCGCGTTCGCGGGGCACTGGGCGTATCTCGATCAGGGAAAGGTGCGGCGGGAAGACGCTTTCCGGGACCTCGACGGGCGGATCGGGCGCGGACTGGCGAAGCGGCCCTGAGGGGCAGGGGGGCCCGCCCGGGAACGCTCCTTGACAGGTCATCCCCTGACGACTTATAACTAACTGGTTAGTTAAACCGATTGGTTAGGAGGGCTGCGGATGACCCGGAAAGAGACGACGGATCGAACCTCGACGCCGGCTTCCTTCTGCAGCGCCGAGGCGAGCGAACCCTGCCGCAAGGTCCTTCACGCGGCAGCAGCTGTCTTCGCTGAGGAAGGCTTCGCCGGAGCCCGGGTCGACACCATCGCCGAGAGAGCCGGGGTCAACAAGGCGATGGTCTACTACCACGTCGGGGACAAGGCCCGCCTCTACGAGGCCGTCTTCTCGGAGACCCTCGACCGAACCAGGGAAGCCCTGGACGTCGAGCTCGCGACGACGGCCTCCCCCGAGGAGAGACTGCGCGCCTTCGTCTCGACCCTGGCTCGGGTGGCCCGGGAGCACCCGCACCTCCCCACCCTCATCCTGCGGGAGTTTGCCGGTGGTGGCAGCAACCTGCCCGACTCGGTCCTTCGGCGCATCGGCAGCATTCTTCGCATCGTCCGGCAGGTGCTGGAGGAAGGGCACGCCGAGGGCAGCTTCCGTGTCGCGAACCCGACCATCACCCACCTCGCCGTCGCCGGCAGCGTGTTGTTCCTGTCGACGAGCCGGCCGATCATGAAAAGGCTCGGGGAGCTGGATGCCGTGCGGACGTCGGCCGACCTCGGCAGCGACGTCGCCGGCCCGCTCGCCGACCTTCTGCTGCGCGGCCTTCTCGCCGTTCCTACGGGTTCGACGGCCGAAAAAGAGAGCCGCACTGCAGCCCGTCCCCGAGCTGCGGGCCGGCGGCGCACGGCCCCGACTTCCCGCCAGTCCTGAGGAGGACCCAATGAAGAAACGTCTGATCGTGATTCCGATCGTCGTCGCGGTGGCCGCGGCCGCTCTCTACTTCGGGCTGAGGTCACGTCCCGCCGCGCCCTCGAACGTCTTGAAGATCTCGGGGAACATCGAGGTCACGAGCGTCGAGCTGAGCTTCAACATCGCCGGAGAGACGACGACACGGCTCGTCTCGGAAGGGATGCAAATCAAGGCAGGACAGGTCGTGGCGACCCTCGACACCGCGGAGCTCGAGCACGAGCTGGAGCTCCGACGAGCCGAGCTGGGGGCGGCCCAGGCTCGCCTCTCGGAGCTGACGGCTGGCTACCGCGTCGAGGAGATCGGCCAGGCCCGGGCGGCCCTCGAGCGCGCCCGGGCCGAGGCGACCAGGGCCGAGGCCGAGGCGAGGCGGCAGAAAGAGCTCCGGGACCAGGATGTCATCTCGACCCGTGAGTACGAGGTGGCCGAGGCGGCCTATCGCTCGACCCAGGCGCAGGTCCAGGAGGTCTCCCAGAAGCTCGTGCTCCTGACGAACGGCCCACGCAAGGAGCAGATCGCGGAGGCGCGCGAGCGGGCCCGCCAGGTCGAGGCCGCGTACGGCGTGGCCCGGAACCGGCTCGGCTACGCCACGCTCGCCTCGCCCCTGACAGGGGTCGTTCTGACGGATCACATAGAGCCGGGGGAGCACGTGGCGGCCGGGACCCCCGTCGTGACCGTGGCCGATCTGAGCAACGTCTGGCTGCGCGGATTCATCGACGAGGCCGACCTCGGACGCGTCAAGCTCGGCCAGCACGTCCGCATCGAGACGGACGGGAGGCCGGCACGGTCTATGCCGGGCGTGTCTCGTTCATCGCCCAGGAGGCGGAGTTCACACCGAAGAGCGTCCAGACGGCCAGGGAACGCGTGAAGCTCGTCTACCGGCTCAAGGTCGACATCGAGAACCCACGCCACGAGCTGAAGCCCGGCATGCCGGCTGACGCTGAAATCGAGCTCTCCGAGATTTAGCCGATGGACGCCATCGACGTCAACGGGCTCACGAAGAGCTTCGGCCCGATCGAGGCCGTCAAGGGCCTGACCCTGCGGATCCGGGCCGGAGAGATCTACGGTCTCGTGGGGCCCGATGGCGCCGGAAAGACGACCACGATGCGCCTCCTGACCGGGAGCATGGACCCCACGAGCGGAGACGCCTTCGTCGGCGGGCATCACACGGTGAGGGATGCCGGGAAGATCAAGGAGGAGATCGGCTACATGGCCCAGCGATTCGGGCTCTACCCGGATCTGACCGTGGCCGAGAACATCCACTTCTACGCCGACATCTACGGCGTCCCCCGGCGGGGCCGGGAGGAGCGGATCGAAGAGCTCCTCTCTTTCTCGAACATGAAGCCGTTCAAGAAACGTCTCGCCGGGAACCTCTCGGGCGGCATGAAGCAGAAGCTCGGCCTCGTCTGCGCGCTGATCCACACGCCGAAGGTCCTGTTCCTCGACGAGCCGACGAACGGGGTTGACCCCGTCTCGCGCCGGGACTTCTGGAGAATTCTCAATCAGCTTCAGAAGGACGGCGTCACGATCCTCGTTTCCACCGCATATCTCGACGAGGCCGAGCGCTGCACGCGCGTGGGCCTTCTCCACCAGGGCCATCTCATCGCCGAGGGAACTCCGGACGAGCTGAAGGGGCTTCTTCAGGGCGTCATTCTCGAGGTGACCGCCGAGCAGCCGAGAGCGGCGGCGGCCTCGCTGCGAAAGGCTGGAGTGTCGCCGTCGGTGGGCCTGTTCGGCGACCGCATTCACGTGGTGGCGCAAGACCCTCGCCAGGCGACAGGCGCCATCGAGGCGGCGCTCGCGGGCGACAGTCTCGTCCTCAATCAGATCCGCCAGAAGCCGCCCTCCCTCGAGGACGTCTTCATCTCCGTTCTCGGTCAGAGGGCAGCGGGAGCCGCCGATGTCACCGCGTGACGACCTCCCGGCGGTGAGCTTGAGAAACCTGACGAAGCGTTTCGGCGACTTCGTGGCCGTGAGCGGCATCAGCCTGGACGTCGCTCGGGGGGAGATCTTCGGCTTCCTGGGCCCCAACGGCGCCGGGAAGTCGACCACGATCCGGATGCTCTGCGGCCTCCTCAGTCCCTCGGAAGGGACCGGGACCGTAGCGGGCTTCGACGTCCTGACCCAGACCGAGGGGATCAAGGCCAACATCGGCTACATGAGTCAGAAGTTTTCGCTCTACGAGGACCTCACCGTGGAGGAGAACATCGACTTCTACGCCGGTATCTACGGGATCCCTCGCGTGAAGCGGGCCGAGCGCAAGGCCTGGGTGATCCGGATGGCCGGCCTCGGGGAGCAACGAGGGATGCGTTGCGGCACCCTGTCTGGCGGCGTCAAGCAGCGCCTCGCGCTCGGATGCGCGGTCCTTCACGAGCCTCCCATCCTCTTCCTGGACGAGCCGACGTCGGGCGTGGATCCGATCAGCCGCCGCGCCTTCTGGGACCTGATCTACGACATGTCGTCCCGCGGGGTGACGGTCTTCGTGACGACCCATTACATGGAGGAGGCGGAATACTGCGATCGGCTGGGTCTCGTGTACGCCGGCCGGCTGATCGCGCTGGGCACGCCGTCGGAGCTGAAGGCGAAGGTCTCGACGGCGGCGCCAGCCGAGCGAGTCACACTCGAAGACGTCTTCGTGACGCTCATCGAGGAGGAGAGCACGAAAGGCGCCACGCAGGAGGTGGCGCGATGAATCCGAGGCGCCTCCTCGCCGTTTCCCGCAAGGAGCTGATCCACGTCCTTCGGGACCCGCGCAGCCTCGGGATGGGTATCGCGATTCCGCTCCTTCTCCTCGTACTTTTCGGGTACGCGCTTTCGCTCGACGTCGACAACGTGCCCCTCCTCGTCTGGGACCAGAGCCGGACGCCTCAGAGCCGTGAGATCGTCAGCCGCTTCACGGGCTCGCGCTACTTCTCCGTCAAGGGGCAGCCCGACGGCTACGGCGCTATCGAGAGGGCGATCGACCGGGGCGACGCCCTGATGGGTCTCGTGATCCCCAGCGACCTCGGCAGACCCGAAGCGGACCGTGCCACGCCCCTCCAGCTCCTCGTGGACGGTAGCGACGCCAGCACCGCCGCCATCGCCATCGGTTACGCCGAGGGGGTGGTCCGAGGGTATGGGCTCGCCACGTCCGCCGAAGCCCTCGGGAGGGCTGGCGTACGGGTCCCCGAGTACCCGCTCGACGTCAGGTCGCGTGTGCTCTTCAACGAGGACCTCGAGTCGCGCAACTACATCATCCCGGGCCTGATCGCCGTGATCATGATGGTCATCGCCGCGCTCCTCACCTCGCTCACGGTGGCCAAGGAGTGGGAGAGCGGGACGATGGAGCAGCTCGTCTCCACGCCGCTCAAGGGGCCGGAGCTGATTCTCGGTAAGCTCCTCCCGTACGTGGGGATCGGGATGCTCGACGTCCTGCTGTCG
>JADJVE010000009.1 GCA_016716715.1 Acidobacteriota bacterium
CGTCCACCTCGAGAACAACGTCCTCTTCCCGAGGGTCGTCAGTCTGGACGCGCGCGCCGCATCGGATCGGGCATCGGCGGCGCGGGTCCGCTGACCGTGTCCGGCCGCTGGGGGGACGCCGCGGTCGTCCAGGGATTCTCCACGGCCGCCGCGAACCAGGTTCTCCTCGCGTTCGCCCGGGCCGAGCTCGCCGGACGACCGGGGATGCGCATCCTCGACCTCGGCTGCGGCGCCGCTCGCAACGCGGTGCCCATGGCGGCGGAGGGGGCTGCCGTGGTCGGGACCGACATCGTGTGGCCCATGCTGGCGGCGGCGCATCGGCGAGCAGAGGCCGCGGGCGTGGGTCGCCGGACGGTCTTCGTCCGTGCGCCAATGGACCGGCTCCCTGTGCGTGACGCAAGCGTCGACTTCGTCGTCGCGCACGGGATCTGGAACCTCGCGCGGTCGGCCGCCGAGTTCCGCCGCGCGGTCGCGGAAGCGGCGCGCGTCGCCCACCCGGGCGCCGGACTCTTTCTCTTCACGTTCTCGCGGGAGACGCTCGACCCCGGCGCCCAGCCGGTCCCGGGCGAACCGTTCGTGTTCACCCAGTTCGCGGGCGAACCCCAGTGTTTCCTGACCGAGGCCGAGCTTCGGGACGAACTCCTTCGCCACGGGTTCGAGAAGGATCCGCCAGGCCCGCTTACCGAGTACAACCGTCCCGGCGCCGGCCCCGCGCCCGCGCGGGGCGGCGGCCCCGTCATCTATGAGGGAACGTTCCGCCGGAGATAGGCGGGGCGAGTGCTGGGTGCCGGGGGGGCGGTCGAAGGCGAGCGCCATCCCCGCGAGGACGAGGAGCGAGGCCGCGACGGCGTAGATCGGGATAGCGGGGAGGGGACCCGCCGAGGGCGCGACCATCACGAACGCGTCGAGCCACCGCCCGAGGATGACGACGAGCGCCGCGTGGCCCAGGGCCGCCGGCCGCTTCTTGGCGCTCGCGCCGAGCAGCACCACGAACGGCACGAGGAAGCTCACGACGGGGTTGAGCCAGAAGAGCGCCGTCCAGCCGCCCTGGAAGCGAAGCGCGTAGTACGGGGTCTCCTCGGGGATGTTGCTGTACCAGATCAGGAGGTACTGGCAGAACCAGATGTAGGCCCAGAACGTGGCGAAGCCGAACAGGAGCTTGCCGAGGTCGTGGCGCGTCGCGGCCGACAGCGGCTGAGGCAGCCCACCGCGGGCGTCGAGGAAGAGCGCGACCGCGGTGACGGTCGCGATCCCTCCGAGGAAGGTCCCCGCGAAACCGTAGACCGCGAACATCGTGCTGTACCACTCCGGCTCGAGAGACATCACCCAGTCCCAGAAGGCCACGGAGATCGTGGGGCCGAGGACGAGGAGGAAGGCGACCGACGTCCGGGTGAAGCGCCTGGCCGCGCCCTGCTCTCCCGATCCGAGGGCGCGCAGCCGGTCCCGCAGGAGGCCGATGACCCCGGCCCAGACGAGCAGGATCAGGAGGGCCCTCGCGAGGAAGAGGGGGCGGTTGAGCCAGACGGCCTTGGCCGCGAGGAGATGGCTTCGAGGCCGCCTCGGGCGCGCCCAGGCGTAGAGCGTCGGCATCCCGAAGAGGAGCGTAGGCCCGAGGAGGACGGCGGGGACGGCGAAGGTCCCGGCGACCGACGCCGTGACCATGCGGACGGGCGCCCACCAGCGTGCTCCGGAAACCCCCTGGATCGCGGCGAAGACGGCCGCGCCGAGCGCGAGCATGAGCCCGAAGAGCGCGGCGGTCAGGAGGCCCGCGAACGCCTGCCGCGGATCCAGGACCGCTCCGGCCACGAGGAGCCCGGCGGCGACGACGCCGAGGGCGCCCGCCTCGAGCGGCCGGGTCCGGAGCAGCCGGGAGAGGGTCCGTTCGGTCATGGCGCCACCTCCGGCGGGACCGCCGGGACCCCCTGGAGCTGCCGCACGTACAGCACCGCCTTCCAACGGTCCTCGAGGAGGACCTGGGCGGCGTGGGACGGCATGATCCCCTGGCCCCGGGTGATGACGTGGACGATCTGCCCGTCCGGGAGCCCCTGCGCGTGCGGCGCCAGGAGGCTCGGCGGGTTCGGGAACCGGCCGATGATCGGACCGTCCCCCTCGCCCTTCGGACCGTGACAGACGGTGCAGACCGTGTCGTAGACCTGCTTGCCGCGCGCCAGCGACTCCGGCCCCGCGACGAACGGGTTGCGAAGCTCCGCCCCCGCCCGCCGCGCCTCCTCGGGCCCCGGGCCGTACTCGAACGGGAGCCGCTCGACGGGCACGGTCCCCGCGGGCGGGAGGAAGAGCGACGGGACGCTCTCTCTCATCGGGTTCCGGTCGTACGCGTGGACCACGCCCGAGTCGACCATCTCAGGAAGGAACGTCATCCCGGGCCGATCCCCCTCGGCGGAGCAGCCGGCCAGGCTGCCGACGGCGGCCAGGACGGCCAGGATCGGCGCGGGCGCGCCGCGGCTCTTCGAGCGGGTCACATCACCCTCCAGCCCTCGACGGTCTCGACCGGCCCCAGCTCCCGAGCCAGCTCGCGGAGGCGCGCCGGGCGGAAGCCGGCGTCGCGCTCGACGACGAGGACGACGAACCTGTCGTCGGTGACGCCCGGACCCGGCTGCGACGGCGGCGTCACGGCGATCCGCGGGAAGAGCCGGCGCCGCGCCAGGAACGTCCCCACCGTCGCGAACGCGGCGAACAGGATCGTCAGCTCGAAGCTGACCGGGACCTGGGCCGGCAGCGCGAGCGGCGACTTCCCGCCGATGACGAGCGGCCAGTCGACCGCGTGCGTCCAGAACTGGAAGCCGAAGGCGACGCCCGCACCGAGGAGCCCTCCGGCGAGCGTCGCCAGCCCCAGCCGCGTCTCGGGCAGCCCGAGCGCCTCGTCCATCCCGTGCACCGCGTACGGCGTGTGGACGTCGTCCACCTCGAACCCGTCGGCCCGCAGCGCCCGGACGGCGGCGAGGGCCCGCGAGGGGTCGTCGAAGGCCAGCGTGTGGATCCGCCTCCGGGAGCCCGGAGGCGAGGCGACGGCGCGGTCAGCGGACGGCATGGGGGGTCTCCCGTTGCTCGGCGAGCGTCAGCTTCACCTCGTGAAACGCCACGACCGGCGCGAAGCGCACGAAGAGGAGGAAGCAGGTGAAGAAGAGCCCGAAGCTCCCGAGGAGGATCCCCATCTCGACGAGCGTCGGCGTGTAGTAGCTCCACGAGGAGGGGAGGTAGTCGCGGTGAAGCGACGTCACGATGATGTTGAACCGCTCGAACCACATCCCGACGTTCACGAGGCACGCGGCGACGAAGAGGACGAGCGCCGAGCGCCGGGCGCGCGCCCACCAGAAGACCTGGGGCACGAGGACGTTGCAGGCGACCATCGTCCAGTAGGCCCACGCGTAGGGGCCGAACGCCCGGTTCTCGAAGGTGAAGCGCTCGTAGCGGTTGCCGCTGTAGAGGGCGATGCACAGCTCCGTGGCATAGGCGAAACCGACGATCATCCCGGTCGTCAGGAGCACCCTGGCCATCTTCTCGAAGTGGCTCGCCGTGATGTAGCGCTCGAGGCCGAGCACCTTCCGCGTGACGAGGAGGAGCGTGATCACCATCGCGAAGCCGCTGAAGACGGCGCCGGCGACGAAGTACGGCGGGAAGATCGTGGTGTGCCAGCCCGGGATGACGCTCGTCGCGAAGTCGAACGAGACGATCGTGTGGACCGAGACGACGAGCGGCGTGGCGAGCCCCGCGAGGAGGACGCAGGCCTTCTCGTAGCGCTGCCAGGTCCGCGTCCCCCCGTCCCAGCCGAGGGCCAGGAAGGCGTAGATCCGGCGCCTCCAGCCGGTGCTCCGGTCCCGCATCGTCGCGAGGTCGGGGATGAGGCCGACGTACCAGAAGAGGAGCGAGACGGTGAAGTACGTCGAGATCGCGAAGACGTCCCAGAGGAGCGGCGAGCGGAAGTTCACCGAGATCGGCCCGCGCGTGTTGGGATACGGGAAGACCCAGAACGCGAGCCAGGGACGGCCCATGTGGATGAGCGGGAAGATCGCCGCGCAGAGGACCGCGAAGATCGTCATCCCCTCGGCCGCGCGGGCGATCGAGGTGCGCCAGCGCTGCCGGAAGAGGAGGAGGATCGCGGAGATGAGGGTCCCGGCGTGCCCGATCCCGACCCAGAAGACGAAGTTGGTGATGTCGTAGCCCCAGCCCACGGTCCGGTTGAGACCCCAGACCCCGATGCCGGTCGACATGGTGTAGCCGATCAGGACCACCCCCAGCGTGAGGACCGAGGCCGCCGTCAGGAAGGCGCCCCACCAGGCGGGCCCCGGACGGCGCTCCATCGGGCTCGCGATCTCGTTCGTCACCTGCGAGAAGGTGGGGTTGCCGAGGATGAGCTCCTCGACACGCTCGGCGCCGGCGCTCATGCGGTCTCCTTCCCCGCCGCCGCGCCCTCTTTCGTCCTCACCTTCGCGAGGTACGTGACGGCGGGCCGCACGCCGAGCTCCGCCAGCACCTGGAAGGCGCGGGGGCTCTTCTTCATCGCCGCCACCTCGCCGCGCGGGTCGGTGGCGTCCCCGAACGTGATCGCCTTCGCGGGGCAGCTCTCCTGGCAGGCCGTCTTCCCGCCGAGACCGCGCCAGTCCTCGTGGCCGTCCCGCCGGGCCGCGATCCGGGTCGCCTGGATCCGCTGCACGCAGAACGTGCACTTCTCCATCACGCCGCGCGAGCGCACGACGACGTTCGGGTTCAGGACGAGCTTCTCCACCGGTGCGGCGACCGGGTAATCGAACCAGTTGAAGCGCCGCACCTTGTACGGGCAGTTGTTCGCGCAGTAGCGGGTCCCGACGCAGCGGTTGTAGACCTGCTGGTTCAGCCCGTCCTCGCTGTGGACTGTGGCCGCCACCGGGCAGACGGTCTCGCACGGCGCGTTCTCGCACTGCGAGCAGAGCATCGGCTCGAAGAGGACGTCCGGGCTCTCGGCGTCTCCCACGAAGTACCGGTCGATCCGCAGCCAGTACATGTCCCGGTTCTGACGCATCTCGTCCGGGCCGACGACCGGCAGGTTGTTCTCGGCCTGGCACGCGACGACGCACCCGCTGCACCCGGTGCAGGCGTCGAGGTCGATCACCATCTCCCACTTCGGGACGGTGGGCGGCCGGCCGGGCCAGAGGCTCTCGGCCTTGTGGTGCTCGTCGCTCTCGATCGCCTCGTCGAACCGGGAGAGCTGGTAGACGACCGGTCTCCCCTCCGTCGTCCCGTGAGGCTGCATGAGCGGCAGCGCTTCGCGCCCACCGGCCCTTCGCGCCGTGGCGGCGAGCCCCGCGTTCGACAGCCGCCCCTCGAGCCCGGCGAGGCGGTAGCCGGCGTTCCGCCCGACGCCGCCGTCGCCGTCCTTGCGCCCGAAGCCGACCGGCACGCCCAGGACCCGCGGGTCCTGGCCGGGGAGGATCCGCGCGGGAGAGTCACCGAGCGTCCCGCCACCTCCACCCTCACGTGATCGCCGTCCGCCACGCCGAGCGCCTCGGCACGCGACGGAGCGAGGCGCACGCAACCGGTCCAGGAGACGCGTGTGAGCGGGTCGGGCAGCTCGCGGAGCCACGGCACGTGCGCGCTCCGCCCGGCGCCGAGGCCGACCTGCGCCACGAGCTCCACCTCGAGCGCGGGGCGCCGCAGGCGGCCGCGGTGGCTGTCGGCCGGTCGGTGATCGCCACCGACAGCGGGAGGCCGGCGAGCGCCCGGCGAACCCTCGCCGCCGGGGAGCTGGTCGACCGGGTCAAGGTCCAGGATCACGACGGCCCCGGCGGCGCCCGAGTCGACGTCGGCGAGGAGCGCCGCGAGGTCCCGGTCGACGCCGCGTCTCACGAGTGACGGCCGGAGGACGTCCAGCGTCCTTTCCTCGTTTCCGAGGAGCCGGTTTGCGAGCGCGACCGCAAGCTGCTCGCCGAGGTCGTCGGAGGCGCTCAGGAGGAGTCCGCGCCCGCGGTGCGCGAGGAGCTCGGCCGCGAGCGCGGCGGCGCGGGCCGGCGCGGGGGGAGGCGGGACGGCGCGGAGCGCGGAGGCGACGGCCGTGGCGTCCGTCGCCTCGGCGACGCGCGAGGCGATCCAGAGCGCGAGTCGGCGCCGCTCGGCGGCGGTCGCGCTCCATCTCTCGTCGGCCGCCGCGCCCGTCAGGGACAGAGATCCCTCGACCTGGAAGAGACGCGGGGCGCCGCGCGTCCCGCTCTCTCGCCGGCGGGCCGCCCACGCGCTCGTCGCCGCGACAGGCTCCGGACCCGTCGCGAGGAAGTCGGCCCCGAGGGAGACGACGAGATCGGCCGCGAAGAAGTCCGGGGCGGGAATGAGCGCCCGGCCGGTCAAGAGCTCGTACGCCTCGAGCGCCGCCGAGGCCGGCGCCGCGCCGGCGTCGTGCTCGACGAGCGTGCCGCCGTGCGGCGCGAGGAAGGCCGCGACGGTCTCTCGCGCGGTCGGGCTGGCGAGCGTTGGCGAGAGAACGTACAGTTTCCGCCCCGCCTTCCGAATGGCGCCGAGACGTTCGGCCACACGGGTGTCGAGCGCGGCGAAGGTGACCGGCTTGCCTTCGAGCGTCGGTTCGCGGAGGCGCCCGGCGTCATAGAGGGCGCGCACGTCCGCCTGGCCGATCGCGCAGAGTCCGCCTTTCGAAAGCGGGTGGGACGCGTGGCCCTCCAGCTTCACGGGCCGGCCGTCGAGCACGGTCACCATGAGCCCGCACGCGGCCGGGCACGCGAGGCACGTCGACGCGTAGTGGACGGGGACCCCGGGGGTGACGTCTTCCGGCGGGACGAGGTAGGGGAGCGCGTGCCGCACGGGCGAGCGCTGGCAGGCGGACAGCGACGCGGCGGCCCCGATGCCGAGACCCTTCAGGAACGTGCGGCGGCTCGCCGCGGTGGCGGGCGGGCCGAGGGTCTCGCCGCGGTCGGGCGCGGCGCCGGCGGGGAGCGCGCGCCGGGGCTCGATCCAGGGGGCTGGATGCTGTTTCTGTCGGCTCATGGCTGCTTTCAGTGGTGGCACACGTCGCAGTCGGTCAGACGGTTGGCCCGCGTCATCGGGGCGGTCCCCGGCGGGAACGCCTCTTCGTGCGGCAGGTTCAGGGCGGCGACGGCGGCGCTCTCGGCGGCCTTCGGCCAGCTTCGCCTGTGGCACTCGATGCACCAGCCCATCGTGAGCGAGCTCTCCTGGGTCACCCGGCCCATCGTCTCGACGGGTCCGTGGCAGGTCTGGCAGGCGACGCCCTTTCTCACGTGGATCGAGTGGTTGAAGTACGCGAAATCGGGCAGGCGGTGGATCCTCACCCACTCGATCGGACGCCCCTCGGCGAGCGCCAGTTTCACCTTCAGGATCTCGGGGTGGTCCTTCCGCACCTGCGCGTGGCAGTTCATGCAGATCGACGCCGGCGGGATCCCGGCATAGCGGCCGCGCTCCGCTCCGAAATGGCAGTAGAGGCAGGGGATCCGCAGAGCGCCCGCGTGGACCGCGTGCGAGTAGACGATGGGCTGGTTCGGGGAGTAACCGCGATTCGTCGGCTCGCAGGCGGCGAGGAGGAGGAGCGAAGCCGCCGCCGCGAGACCGCGGCCGCGCGCGGCGTCACGCGGCCGCATGGGCCCCGGGCCTCGCCGCGCGCGAGAGGTGCCGCAGAAGACCGAAAAACGTGGCGCCCATGCGGCGAGCGCGACGAACAGGAAAATGCGCGGCAGGGAGAGGAGGAACGGCGCGTCCAGCACCTGCGCGAGGCGGAGCGTGCTGACGGCGTACATGCCCAGGGGAAAGACCGCGCCCCAGTAGAGCGGGTCGTACGTCATCTCGAACTTCCGGTACACGTGTCGCCAGAGGGCGAGGATGACGAGCATCGGGATCCACCAGGTCGCGGTCGCCCAGAAGAAAACCGTGAAGCCGAGGAGGAACGGGAGCATCCGCGAAAGGAGGGCGGATTGCTCGGCATTCGCGATCAGGGTCGTTCCCGCGAGGGTGGAGATCGCCATCGCACCCATGTTGATCCAGTACGGGGGCGTCAGCTCCGACGGCGAGAACTTGAAGAAGGTGTAGCGGTAGAAGATGAGCGAGATCGTCCAGATGTAGAGCATCCCGCCGAACAGCCAGAAGACGAGCGTGAAGAAGTGGAGGGCCTCCTGAGGCCCGGGCAGGCTGCGGGCGAGAAGCGCTCCGAGGTTGGAGACCGACTGCGTCGCCACGACCGCGACGAGCCAGCCCCCGTTGATCCCCTCGGCGAGAGTCGGTTTCGTCTCCTTCACGGTGTACGCCGTAAAGACGGCGTAGGTCAGGACGATCCACAGGGCGATTGCGAGGACGAAGAGCCCCATGGCCGCCGCGGGCATGCGGCGCACGAGAAGGCACTGCGCGCCGAGGACGCCCGTCCCCGCCACGATCGTGAAGAAACCGACCCCGCGCTGGTGGTCGACGAGGTCCTCGAGGACGCGCTTCGGGAAGCGGGCGACCCGAGCCCCCGTGAGCACCCAGAGGACGACGTACGTCACGACGTTGACGGCGAGGAGCGCGTCCGCCATGCGGGCGAGGCCGAGGAGCTCGCACGCCACCGAGACGATCCCGGTCGCCATCACCATCGCGAAGTACGCCGGGTGGAGACCCATGACGCCCTTCATGCCGCTCCCGTCAACGCTTCACGGCGCCACGCGCGCGATTCCAGATCACGAGCTGGTTCGGACGCCAGAGATACGGGACTGGCGCGACGAGCGCGTGGACGAGGCGCGTGAAGCTGAAGGCCGCGATGAGGACGAAGGCCCCGACGACGTGCATCTGCGCGGGCAGCTTCAGGTCGACCATCCGCTGGATGTCGGGCTGGAACCTCGCGAGGGACCAGAGATACGGGACGACCGTCTGCGTGTACCAGGCGCTGCCCCACCGGAGGGCGATCGCCACCCAGAGCCCCGTCACGATCTCGAAGAGGAGAAGGGTGTAGACGAGGACGTCCGTGGGAGAGGTCACGACGTGCAGGCGCGACGTGGCGGCGCGCCGCAGGATCAGCCCCGCGAGGCCGAAGAGCGTGAGGAGCGCGGCCGCGAGCGCCGTCGACTCGAGGACGAAGAGCCGGAGAGGGACGAGGTTCCAGAGCGTCATCCCGCGCGGGAAGAGGAAGCCCACGAGGTGCCCGAAGAAAAGAGTGAGGATCCCGAGGTGGAACGGCACGGAGCCCCAGAACAGCTCCTTCGACTCGAGGAACTGCGAGGAGAGGCTCGAGAAGGTGAACGGGTCGCGCCGGTAGCGCTGGATCGAGACGACGAGGAAGAGGACGACCGACACGTACGGGAACGCCGCGAAGAGGAGGACGTTAAGCATGGGTGTCGGCCTCCAGATCCACGTCGGTGACGCGCTCGGGCGGAGGGAGCGCGGCCCCGCCGCCGTGCGGCGCGAGGAGGGCCGGGAGCGCGCGCAGGATGTCGGCCCACGGGCTGTCGACGTCTTTCACCGCGTCCGTCATCCGCGTGAGCGCGGGCAGGAGAAGCGCGTCGACGAGCGTCTCGCGGTCCTCCCCGGGCGGCAGCGCCGCGAGGAGGCGCAGGACGGCCGGGAGGCAGTCCGGGAGATCGCCTTCCTGCGGGACGCCGGCCTTCCGCATCTCGGCAGCGAGCCCCGCGAGGAGCGCGCCGCGCTGGTACGCCTCGCCGAAGAGGTGGTAGCCGACGTGCAGCGTGCAGACCGGGCTCAGGTCGAAGAGGCCGGAGTAGCGTTCCTCGGCGGCGCCCGCGGGCGCCTGCGAGAGCCAGCCCGCCAGCCGCCCGAGGGCCGCGGCCATGTCCGGATCGACGCGGTCCATCTCCGCGGCGGCTTCGAGCGCGCGCCCCGCGGAAGAAGGGCCCGGGTACGCGAGCGCCGCCGCGACGTGCCCGAGCGTGCGGGGGACGTCGACCGTCTCGGCGGCGGCGGGACTCATGAGCCCCTCTCCGGCTTCTGGCGCATGCCCATCCCGGCGAAGCCCTTCGCCGCGAGCGGCTCGTCGAGCATCTCGATCGCCTCCTCGCGGTGCATCGGCGGGATCACGAAGCGGTCGTCCGCGGGCGCGATCGACGTCAGGTAGTAGATCGCCTCGGCCTGCTCGACGGTCGTGTCGGCTTCGGCGAGGAGCCGCTTCGCGTCCTCGAGCGGGATGTCGCCGACCGTGACGGCGCGGCGATAGTTGCGGACCGCGAGCTGCTTGCGGAGCGCGTACCGCACGACGCCCTCGTTTCCGGCCCCGAAGAGGCTCGCCATGTACGTCAGCGGCAGGCGGTACTTCTCGATCGCCCCGAAGAAGCCGCCCTCGATCCTCGTGTCGTAGCCCTGCTCGCCGTTCGCGGCCATCACGGGGAGGAGCGGCGGCACGTAGAAGAGCATCGGGAGCGTCCGGTGCTCGGCGTGGAGCGGCAGGGCCAGCCCCCAGTCGACGACCCACTTGTAGACGGGGGACTTCTGAGCGGAGGCGATCACGTCGTCGCCGATCCCGTTCTTCTTCGCGCCGGCGATCACCTCGGGGTCGTTCGGGTCGAGGATCATCCGGCGCTGCGCCGCGACGAGGTCCTCGTCGGCCGCCTGGAGCGTCGACTCGATCTTCTCCGCGTCGTAGAGGACGATCCCGAAGTAGCGGATCCGTCCGACGCACGAGTGGAAGCACGCGGGCGCCTGCCCCGTCTCGAGCCGCGGGTAGCAGAGGATGCACTTCTCGCTCTTGCCGGTCCCCCAGTTGAAGTACGTCTTCTTGTACGGGCACGCCGTGACGCAGAAACGCCACGCGCGGCACCGCTCCTGGCTCAGGAGGACGATCCCGTCCTCACCCCGCTTGTAGAGCGCGCCCGACGGGCAGGCCGCGACGCACGTGGGGTTGACGCAGTGGTTGCAGATCCGGGGGAGGTAGAAGAAGACGAGCTTCTCGACCTCGAAGAGCGCCGCGCGCTCCTCCGGCGAGACGTGCGCGAGGTTCGGGTCGTGCGCCGCGTAGACGGGCGATCCGCCGAGGTCGTCGTCCCAGTTCGGGCCGGCCTCGATCTCCATTTCCTTTCCCGTGATCATCGAGACGGGTTTCGCGATCGGCTGGTCCGCGCCCTCCTTGGCGTCGAAGAGGTCCTGGTAGCTGTACGTGAACGGCTCGTAGTAGTCGTCGATCGTCGGGAGGTTCGGGTTGTGGAAGACCGTCATCGCGCCCCGCACCTTCCCGACGGCGCGGACCTCGAGCTTGTCCCCGTGCTTCTCCCAGCCCCCCTTGTACTTCTCCTGGTCTTCCCACGCCGTCGGGTAGCCGGTCCCCGGCTTCGTCTCGACGTTGTTCCACCACATGTACTCGGCACCCTTGCGGTCCGTCCAGATGTTCTTGCAGGCGATCGAGCAGGTGTGGCAGCCGATGCACTTGTCGAGGTGGAAGACCATGGAGACCTGTACGCGCACGTCCATCGTCTTCTCCTTACAGCTCGACCCGGGACATCTTGCGGACACGGACGGCGGTGTCCCGGTTCACGCCGGTCGGGCCCCAGTAGTTGAAGTGGTACGTGAACTGTCCGTAGCCACCCACCATCAGGACCGGCTTCAGCCGGATCCGGGTCAGGCTGTTGTGGCCGCCCGCGCGCCGCCCGCCGCGGAGCGGCGACTTCGGGACGCCGATCGTCCGCTCCGGCGCGTGGTACTGGATGCAGATCCCGGGGGGAATGCGGGCCGAGACGATCGCACGCGTGCAGACGACGCCGTGGTCGTTGTGGATCTCGACCCAGTCGTTGTCGACGATCCCGATCTTCTCGGCGTCCCGGTCGCTGACCCAGAGCGGCTCGGTCCCGCGCGAGAGCGTCAGCATCCGGTGGTTCTCCGAGTACGTCGAGTGGATGTGCCACTTCCCGTGCGGCGTCAGGTAGTTCAGAAGGAGACCGTCGTCGACGCTCTCGCGGAGGTCGCCGTATTGCGCCATGCGCGGGACGGGCTTGTACGTCGGGAGGTGCTCGCCGAAGTCGAGGTAGCCGGGGTGATCGAGGTAGAGGTGCTGGCGCCCCGTGAGCGTCCGCCACGGGACGAGACGCTCGACCTGCGTCGTGAAGGCCGAGTACGGGCGGCCATCCGTGACGAGCCCCGACCAGCACGGGCTGTTCAGGATCCGCCGCGGCT
This sequence comes from Acidobacteriota bacterium, assembly GCA_016716715.1. NCBI lineage: Bacteria > Pseudomonadati > Acidobacteriota > Acidobacteriota bacterium. The sequence continues at coordinate 12,094 of JADJVE010000009.1, forward strand.
GCGCCTGGAGCTCCTTGAACGTCGTCCGCGAGTCCCGCGCCCCCTCGGCGAGGTCCGTCAGCTTCAGACCCGTCCTCTTCTCGAGGTAACGGTAGCCGTCGTACGCGACCTCGCCGTTCGTCTCGGGCGCAAGGTGGAGGATCGCGTCCGCGGCCTGGCGGGCGTCGCGGATCGACGGCAGAGCCTGCCCGTCGACCGTCTCCGTAGCCCGCGTCTTCACGAGCTCGTCGTACTGGTCGGCCACGTTCAGCTTCACGCCGTGGGCCCCGATCCCGTCCCTCATCGCCGGCCCGAGCGCGGTGAAGCGCTCGTGGAGGCGCCGGTAGTCGCGCGTCACGATCTTCATCGGCGCCATGGAGCGGCCCGGCACGGGCTCGCACTCGCCCTTCGCCCAGTCCCTCACCTCCACCTGCGAGATCTCGGCGTTCGTGTCGTGCTGGAGCGACGTCATGACGAGGTCCTCGACGGGCTCCGGAAAGTGCCGCAGGGAGAGCTCGGACGTCTTGGCCGCGATTTCGCGGAAGAGGTCCCAGTCCGAGCGCGACTCCCACGCGGGCGGGACCGCCGCCGAGAGCGGGTGAATGAAGGAGTGCATGTCCGTGGAGTTGAGGTCGTCCTTTTCGTACCAGGTCGCGGCCGGCAGGACGATGTCCGAGTAGAGCGCCGAGGTGTCCATCCGGAAGTTGATGTCCACGACGAGGTCGAGCTTCCCCTCGGGCGCGTCGCGCCACACGACGTCGTTCACCTTCCCCTGCGCCTTCTCCTTCGCGATCAGGTTCGTGTGCGTGCCGAGGTAGTGCTTCAGAAAGTACTCGTGCCCCTTCGCGCTCGCCATGAGCGCATTGCCCCGCCAGATGAACCAGACGCGCGGCCAGTTCTCGGGCGCGTCCGGATCCTCCACGGCGAACTTCATTCGCCCGTCTTGAGCCGCTCGACGGTGTGGCGGATGACCTCGGCTTCCGTCTTCGCCCCGCGGACCGCGCCTTCTTCACGACCTCGAGCGAGCTCTCGTTCCACTGCGGGAAGAACGGGAGCCAGCCGTTCTTGACGGCCTTGACCTGCAGGTCCGCCGTGTGGCCCTTCGCGAGCGTCGTCGCCGACGGCTCGTCGGGGACCGGCTGGTACTCGGTGAACTCCGCCTCGTAGCGCCACTGGTCGCAATGCATGTAGTGCCACGACGGGGCGTTCTGGAGGCGCGGCGGGCTCGCCCAGTCACGCGCGAAGGCGAGGTACGACCACGGGGCGACGGGCGCGAGCTTCTCCTGCCCGACGTAGTGGTTCAGCCCGCCGCCGTTCTTGCCGACGCAGCCGGTCAGGATGAGCGCCGCGATCCCGGAGCGGTACATCAGGTTGTTGTGGTACCAGTGGTTGACGCCGGCGCCGATGATGATCGAGCACTTTCCGCCCGTCTTCTCCGCGGTGCTCGCCCACTCCCGCGCGAAGCTCGCGACGGTCTTCCGGTCGATCCCGGTCAGCTTCTCCTGCCACGCGGGCGTGTACGTGAGATCGGCATCGTCGTAGTCCCGCGGGTACTCGCCCGGCAGGCCGCGGCCCACGCCGTACCGGGCCATCAGGAGGTCGAAGATCGTCGTGACGCGGACTTTCCCGCCCTTCGTCTCGAGCGTGACGGAGGGCACCCCGCGCAGGACGACGTTCGAGGCTTCGTACTGTTCGAACTCCACCTGCAGGACCTCGCCCTTGCGGTCGAGGAGGGACAGGACCGGGTCGATCGCCTCGCCCGTCTTCGCGTCCTCGAGCTTCAGGTTCCACTTCCCGTCGGCCTCGCCCCAGCGGTGGCCGACCGCGCCGCCCGGCATCTTCGGGAGGCCCGTGTTCGCGTCGAGGACCACGTATTTCCAGTCGCCGTTCTCCTCGTCCGCATAGGCGCCGAGATCCTTCGCGTGGACGAGCCGTCCCGCGCGGTGGCCGCGGACCGTGGGCGTCAGCTCCACGAGGAAGGGACAGTCGCTGTACTGCTTCAGGTACGCCTGGAAGGCGGGAGTGTCGCGGTCGACGTAGAACTCCTTCAGGATGACGTGGGTGACGGCCATCCAGAACGCGCCGTCCTGTCCCGCGTGGAGCGGGATCCACTGGTCCGCGTACTTCGAGACCTGTGAGAAGTCCGGCGAGAGGACGACGAGCTTCGTCCCGTTGTGCCGCGCCTCGGGAGGAAATGGCAGTCCGGGGTCCGCGTCATGTTGGGGTTGGACCCCATCACCGCGATCATCTTTGAGTTGAACCAGTCCGCGCTCTCGGCGACGTCCGTCTGCTCGCCCCAGGTCTCCGGCGAAGCGGGCGGCAGGTCGCAGTACCAGTCGTAGAAGGAGAGGTTCACGCCCCCGAAGAGCTGGAGAAACCGCGAGCCGGCCGCGTAGGAGAGCTGGGACATCGCCGGGATCGGGGAGAAACCGACGACGCGGTCGGGCCCGTACGTCCGGGCCGTGTGAACGTTGGCGGCCGCGATGATTTCCATCGCCTCGTCGAGCGTGGCGCGCCGGAAGCCGCCCTTGCCGCGCGCGCGCTGGTAGCGGCTTCTCGTCTCGGGGTCCGACTGGAGCGACGCCCACGCGTCGACCGGGTCCTGGTGCTTCTTCCGCGCCTCGGCCCACAGGTCCAGGAGCGCGCCGCGGATGTACGGGTACTTCACGCGGATCGGCGAGTAGAGGTACCAGGAGTACGAGATCCCGCGCTGGCAGCCGCGCGGCTCGTACGGCGGGAGCGAGCGGTCGAGGAGGGGGTAGTCGAGCGCCTGCATCTCCCAGGTGACGATCCCTTCCTTGACGTAGATGTTCCAGGAGCAGCCGCCGGTGCAGTTCACGCCGTGCGTCGAGCGGACGACCTTGTCGTGCTGCCAGCGGTTCCGGTAGAACTCTTCCCACGAGCGGGTCTTCGGGCTGACGAGGTCCTTGATCCACTTCACGGCCGGTGTTCCTTTCCGTCCTCGCGGGGGTGTGTGAGCGGCTCCCTCACGCCGCGCAGCCGGCGGCCCCACGCGGCGTTGAGCCCGACGAGGACGCCGAAAGCCCCGAGGCTGCCGGCGAGGAAGACGCTCCACGCGTCGTCCCGCGCCGGCTCGCCGCCGAGGTTCGCCTTGTAGAGAAACGCCCGCAGCGTGAACGCTTCGCCGGCGTCGATCGGGTGGTCGGCGAAGACCTTGTTCATGAGCGGAAACGCGGGGCTCTTGAGGGCGTTGTCGAGCCCTTCGTCCCCGAGCCGCGCAAAGACGTTCGTGAGGTCCTTTGCGAGGCGTCCTCCGCCGAGCAGGCTCTTCGCTCCCCGCACCGTGTGGCAGGACACGCACGGCGCGCCGCCTGCCTTCATTGGCGTCAATCCGAGGAAGACCTCGCGGCCCAGGGCCATGTCGCGCTCGGTGGCGCTCGTCGCGGGGACGAACTTGCCCGCCAGGTTGCAGGGCTCCACCGAGCAGCGGATCACGAGGTCGACGAGCGCCTTGACGTCGCCGTCGTTCAGTCCGAGATCGGGCATCCTCACGCCTTTGAACTCGGCGAGGAGGTTCCGCGCGTCGGCGTCGCTATCGAGGAATGTGCTCGGCGTTTTCACGAACGAGTCGAGCCACGCCCGGCCCCGCCTCTTCGCGACGTCCTTGAGGTCGGGTCCGACGCGGACGCCCTTTCCTACCGTGTGGCAGGAACCGCACTTGCGGGCGAAGAGGTCCTCGGCCGGGGACTGCGCCGTTGCCGTTGCCGGCGCCTGCGCCGGGACCTGTACCGCCGCCCCGGCCGGCGCCTGCGCGGCGAGCGGGGTCGAGAGAAGAAGCGGAGGAAAGATCCAGAGGACCGCTCGTCTCACGCGTTTCCCTTCCTCTCGGCCCCGGCGTTTCTCGCCGGGCCGAGGCCAAGGAGAGCGCAAGCTGCGTACCACGGCCGAACCTCGCGCGGGGCTCGCTCAGCGGGCACGGGCGCTCTCATTCCTGAGAAAATGGGACCCCGGGACGCTCAGGACTGAGAGTCGTGAGGTCCGGCTCAGCCGCGAGAGCGGCCCGGCTCCGTACCCTTGAGGCCGAGCCGCTCGAGGCGCCGGTACAGCGTCGCCGGCGAGATGCCGAGGTCTTCGGCGGCCTTCTCGCGGTTTCCCCCCGACAGGCGCAGCGCCATCGCGATGTAGCCGCGCTCGAAGCGGTCGATCGCCGCGGTGAGGTCGAGGTCGGGCCCGCCCGCGTTGCGCACGTCGGCCGGAATCTGCTCGGCGTCGATCCGGCCCTCGTCCGCGAGGATGAGCGCGCGGTCGAGGACGTTTGCGAGCTCGCGGACGTTCCCCCGCCACGGGAACCGGCAGAGAGCGCGCATCGCGTCCGCGGTCACGACGGGGACGGGGACCCCGCCCCGCTCGGCGTGTCGCGCGAGGAGCTTCTGGACGAGGCCGGGGACGTCCTCGGGTCTTTCTCTCAGGGGCGGGACGTGGATCTGGAGCACCGCGAGCCGGTAGTAGAGGTCTTCCCGGAACGAGCCCGCTTCGACGAGGTCGGTGAGGCGTCTGTGGGTCGCCGCGACGAGGCGCGCCTCGAACGGGAACGTGCGGTCGCTCCCGAGCGGCTGCACCTCCCGCGCCTCGATGGCGCGCAGGAGCTTGGCCTGCCCGGAGGGGGAGAGCTCCGCGATCTCGTCGAGGAAGACGGTTCCCTTTCCCGCCGCGCGGAGAAGCCCCTCGCGCCGGCGCTCGGCCCCCGTGAACGCGCCCCGCTCGTATCCGAAGAGCTCGCTCTCGACGAGCGTGTCGGGGACCGCCGCGAGGTTGATCGCGAGGAACGGCTCTGCGTGCGAGGCGCTCGCCTCGTGGATGGCGCGCGCGACGATCTCCTTGCCCGTTCCGGTCTCGCCGCTCACGAGAACCGTCGAGCGCGAGGTTGCAGCCCGGCGCACCCAGGCGAGGACGTCCTGCATGGCCGCCGAGGTGGCGACGATCTCCGTCCCGGGACGCTGCTCCTGGAGCATCCGCCTGAGACGCGCGTTCTCCCGGACGAGCCTGCGCTGCGCGAGCAGGTTCGCCGCCTTCCGGGCGACCTCTTCGAAGATGAGGGGCTTCAGGAGGTAGTCGTGCGCGCCGAGGCGCAGCGCCTCGACCGCCGACTCGACCGACGCGAAGGCGGTGATCAGGAGGACGCCCATCTCCTCGTCGAGCTCCACGGCGCGCCGGACGACGGCGAGGCCGTCGATCCCGGGGAGACGGAGGTCCGTGACGAGAAGCGCGAAACTCTCCTTCGCGAGGCGCTCGAGGGCTTCCTCGCCCGTCGCGACGCTTTCGACGGAGTGTCCGTGCCGGGCGAGGTACTGCACGAGGGCGTCGCGCTGGGCGCGCTCGTCCTCGACGATCAGGACGCGCCCGGTCGGCGCGCTCACGACGCGGCACCCGGCGCGCGCACCGCCGCCTCGAGGCGCGCGGCTGGAAGCGAGACGACGGCCGTCGTGCCCTGGCCGGCCGTGCTGTGAAGCTCGAGCTCGCCACCGGCCTCGTGGACGATGTCACGGGAAATGCTGAGGCCGAGTCCCGTCCCCTTGCCCGGCGCCTTCGTCGTGAAGAGCGGCTCGAAGCAGCGCCCGAGAGTCGTCCGGTCCATGCCGGATCCGGTGTCGTGAACCCGCAGCGCGACGCCGTGCCCCGCCGGCCGCACCTCGATGCGGAGCGCTCCGCCGCCCGGCATCGCATCGAAGGCGTTCAACAGGAGATTCAGGACGACCTGCATGAGGTGATCCTCGACCATGAGCACGGGCGGGGTCTCGAGGTCGAAGTCGGTCGCGACGCGGACGTCCCGCGCGCGGGGGTCATGCCGGAGGAGGCGCAGGGCATCCTCGGTCACGGACTGGACGGAGACGAGGCTCGCCTCGTCCCGGCGGCGGCGGGCGAAGTCGACGAGCTCGCGGAGGATCCGCCCGAGGCGCCCGACCTCCTGCCGCACGGCCGTCATGATCGCCGCCGGCTCCTCTTCGAGGCGCGTGCCGCCGAGGAGTTGCATCTGCGATTCGATCGACGCGATCGGGTTGCCGAGGTCGTGCGCGATGCCGGCGGCCAGGAGACCGAACGCCGCCATCTTCTCCTGGTGAATGAGTCGGGCCTGGAGCTTGCGTTGCTCGGTGACGACCCGCTCGACGAGGAGGACGTGGCGGCGGCCGCCCGGGAGTTCGAGCGCATGGCTTTCCACCGCGAGAACCTCGCCCGTCCGCGGGTCGGTGTGAGGGCGCATGCACGTCTCCGCGGCGCCCGTGGCGAAACTCACGGCCGCGGGGCACTCGTCGCAGTGCGTCGCACAGGCCGCGAGGGCTTCATGGCAGGGGCGCCCCTCGAGGCCGGCGCCATGGACTCTCTCGGCGACACGGTTGGCGCGCACGACGCGGTACTCCGGGTCGAGGACGACGAGCGCGGCGGGCGTCGCGTCCGCGATGAAGCCGAGGAGCGCCCGCGCGTCGCGGGACTCGGCGGCGCGCGCCGCGGCCTCCTCGCGGAGGACGCGGGCTCTCGCCCGGTGCTGGCGATAGCCGAGGAGGCCCACGACGGCCGCCGTCAGGAGGCTCGCCGAGATGCCGCGGGCGTAGTGCACGGCGCGCCGCGCCCCCTCCGTCCTGACGAAGGACTGTTCGATCCCTTCGAAGGCGAGGAAAAGGAAAAGGACGGTGGCGGCTGCCGCGCCCGCGGAGAGCCGCAGGTCCCGTGTGGCGCTCATCCCCCCACCGCCCACATCGGAGTCGCGCTCGGGGGAGCTGCGTCGCTCGCGCTCTCGAATGGATGCCGCTCCGCCTTTCCGCAAAGGGCCTGCCGGACGAGCGCCGCGAGCTCCTCGTCGGAGGCGCCCCGGCGAATGGGTCCGAGAAGGTCCGCCTCGCCCCCGCCGAGAAGGCACAGGCGGAGCGCTCCCCGGGCCGTGACCCGAAGCCGGTTGCAATCGCTGCAGAAACGCACCGAGAACGGGGAGATGAGGCCGATTCGGCCGCGGAACCCGCCGACGGAAAACGTGCGTGCCGGGCCCGCGTCCGCTTCTTTCAGGATCTCCTCGAGCGCGAAGTGGAGCTTGAGGCGGCGCTCGATCTCGTCCGCCGCGAGCGTCCTCCCGGGTCGCTCCGGGCCGCCGGGCATCGGCATGTACTCGATGAAGCGCACGTCGACGGGGAGGTCGCGGGCCAGGAGCGCGAGGGGCAGGATCTCGCTCTCGTTCAGGCCTCCGAGGATCACGGCATTGATCTTCACACGCGCGATGCCGCTCGCGAGGGCCGCGTCGATCCCGGCTCTCACGGCGTCGAGCCGGTCCCGCCCCGTGAGGGCACGGAACGTCTCTCGGTTCGTCGCGTCGAGGCTCACGTTCACCTGGGCGACGCCTGCCTCCGCGAGGGGGCGGGCGAGGCGCGGCAGCAGCACGCCGTTCGTCGTGAGGGCGACGAGCGGCGGATGAGGAGCGAGCGCAGCGAGCGCGCGGACGATCGGCACGAGGCCGGGATGGAGCGTCGGCTCGCCCCCGGTGAGCCGGACCTTTCGCACGCCGAGCGAGACGAACAGCGCCGCGAGGCGGACGATCTCCTTCGTCTCCATCCTGGGTGCGAGCGCGGCGACTCCGGCCTCTCCTGCGGGCCGGCAGTAGGTGCAGCGGAGATTGCAGCTCTCGAGGATCGAGAGCCTGAGATACGTGATGCGCCGGCCGATGGGATCCGTGAGCCCGGCGGCCAGGGTCGGACCGAGTCGTTCGGTCCGCCGTTCCCCGGGGCGGGAACAGCCGGCTGCGGCCGGAAGCGGCGCCGCGGAGGGCTCCATCCCCGAACGGTAGGGTCCCGAGGTGCGGTCTCCTATGACGGCCGTCATAGCGGGATGCTGGGTCCGGGATCAGAGTTCGCCCATGACGAGTCCCCTCGCCCCTCCCGCGCACGACCCGACCGGCACGACGCCCCGCCCGGCCGATGTTCTGGCCCTCGTGGACGCCCTCGCAACGGGCGAGACGCTCACGCTGCGCCTGAGCCCTGCATCGGCGCGCGCGTTCCTCGCGACGCTCACCGCCGAGCGAAAGGGCCTGTTCGAGTGGAGCCCCGAAGCGGACGGCGACGCCTTGCGGGTCGACGTCGCGAGACGGGATGCCGCCCCGGGGTCGAGGCGAGGCGTCTTCGAGGCGCTGAGCTGGGACCACGACCGGATCGACGCGTTCGAGCAGGGCGCGTTCGCCGCGAGGGCGGCGGGCGACTTCGAGAGCGCGCGTGTGCTTTTCGAGCGGTTTGCCCGAGGACTCTTCCGGCACATAGGGTTCGAGGAAGACATCCTCTTCCCGGCCGTCGAATCGGCCGCCGGCTTCCCGCGCCACGCAGGGCCGACGGCGGTCATGCGCGCTGAGCACCTCGAGATCCGAGCGGCCGTCCAGCTGCTGCGCGACTCCATCGGTGATCCGTCGGCTGACGCCGCGTCCCTGCGCGGGCGTCTCCACGCCGCTCTCGGGCCCCACAACGAAAAGGAAGAAGGAATCCTGTATCCGATGGCCGACCGGGCTCTCTCCGGTGCGGGCTCGGACGAGCTGGTGGCCGCCATCCAGGCGTACGAGGAGCGATAGAGGGAAGCCCGGCCCCGTCCGCGGGACGGACGTGTAGGCCCGGACTTCAGGCCGACAGCGCCACGACCGCCCGCGCGACGACCGCGAAGTGGCAGACGGCCGCTGCGATCACGAGCGCGTGGAAGATCTCGTGGTAGCCGAAGACCTGCGGGAACGGGTCGGGCCGCTTGATCGCGTAGACGACCGCGCCGAGGCTGTAGACGACGCCGCCCGCGGCGAGGAGCACGACGGCGCCGGTCCCGAGCGCGGCCTTGAGCGCCGGCAGGAGCGGCACGGCGGCCCAGCCGAGGAGGACGCAGACGACGGCGACGAGCGCCTTCGGCGCCTTCACCCACGCGACGGACATCACGATTCCGAGGAGCGCCCCTCCCCAGACGATGCCGAGGAAGATCCAGCCGAGGCGGCTGCCGAGGAGAAAGCTGAGGGGCGTGTACGTCCCTGCGATCAGGAGAAAGATCGCGGAGTGGTCCAGCCGCCGCCAGATCGCGCGGGCCTTCTCCGGCCAGTTCCGGCGGTGGTACGCCGCGCTGACGGACAGCAGGGTGACGAGGGAAAACACGTAGACGAGCGCGCCCGCGCGGGCGCGCGCCCCGGAGGCGCGGAAAAAGAGAATCGCCCCCGCGACGGCCGCGACGAACGCGGCGACTTCGTGGAGAACGCCGCGGAGGAGGGGCTTGGCGGTGGGGCGGTCCGGAGAAGTCGAGGTCATAAAGCGAAGGAGATGGAGCCAGCCGGGCCGTTGAAAAAGACGGTGCAGTGCTGGAGTACGTCCCGGCCCAGCAGGGCGATGAGGCCTTGCGCAGCGAGAGGGGCGCCGATCGAGTTCAGTGCGTTGATCGCGATCGGAAGACCGATCACTTCGATCTGTGCCGGGTAGACGTTCCCCTGCGCCGCCGAATGTGAAGCGGATGCGACCGTCACGACGTTCGTAACGGGCAAGCCAAGGTTCCTCGGCCTCCTCGTCGATACAAGTCGTGCTGGCCCCGGTGTCTATGAGGGCGAGGCCCGAGACCGGTTGCGGCAGCGTCTTACCCTGTTGGAGAAGCTGGCGTGCGATCGGTTGCGCGACTCCGAGAAGAACCTGAACACATGGTCCGCGCTGCGCAAGCGCGAAGGCAGGGGGTAGGTCGAGGGCGAAACCATCCACCCTCTTCCCCTGGCCTCCGAACTGAATGTTAAGAACCGGCACGGAGGAGGCCCAGCGTCAAGGCCGGGACGTAGGCGGCAACCGGCGTTTCCTCGACGCGACGAACGAGGAAGGACTCGAGCCCGAAGGCGCGAGCGCCCGCTTCGAGAGCTTCTTCCTGCGTGTCAAAGGTCCCGACGAGGCGGGAACCCTTCACGACGGCGAACTTTCCCATGGACCTCGCAAGGAGATCCTTCAAGTGTTCCTCGAAGTAGCGGACCTCTTCGTCGAGCACGAGGGAAACGTTAGTCCTCTCGCCGAAGGAAATCCAGCCCTACGCCGTCGTCTTGTGGAAGCGCGAGACGGCGAGGCCGATGATCGCGAGCGTGTAGAAGGTCAGCCAGGCGACGGGCTCCCACAGCTCCGTCAGGCCCGCGCCGCGCAGGACGATGCCGCGGACGACCTGGATGAAGTACTTCGCCGGGATCGCGTACGTGACGTACTGGAAGAACTTCGGCATGCCGTCGATCGGGAAGACGTAGCCCGACAGGAAGACGAACGGCAGGAGGAAGAAGAACGACATCTGCATCGCCTGCATCTGCGTCTTCGCGAGCGTCGAGAGAAGCATCCCGAGCCCGAGGACCGCCGCGATGAACATGAGCCCGACGAGGTAGAGCTCGAAGACGCTGCCCGCGATCGGCACCTGGAACAGGAAGCGCATCAGGACGATGATGAGCGTGAGCTGGAAGACGCCGATCACGACGAACGGCGCGATCTTCCCGAGGATGAGCTCGACGCGCGTCACGGGCGTCACCTGCAGCTGCTCGAGCGTCCCGCGCTCGCGCTCGCGGACGATCGCCATCGCCGTGAACTGGATGAGCGTGAACGTGAGCAGGATCGCGATGAGGCCCGGGATGATGAACGTGGCCGTGCGGAGGTCGGGGTTGTACCAGGGCCTCACGCGCAGGTCGATGGGCGGCCCGGACTCCTTCCAGCCGGCCCTTGCCGCCAGAGTCCGGATGGACATCTGGTTCGAGATGCCGCCCGCGATCGCCATGGCCTGGCTCGCGGTCGTCGTGTCCGAGGCGTTCACGACGAGGAGGGCCTTCGCGGAAGCACCGCGGCGCCGGTCCTTGCCGAAGTCGTGGTCGATCACGAGGCCGACCGAGGCGTGGCCGGCGTCGATCTCGTGGCGCAGCGCGGCCTCGGAGCCGACGTATTTCACGACGTCGAAGTACTCGCTCGCCGTCATCTTGGCGACGAGCTCGCGGCTGTCGTAGGACCGGTCCTCGTCGAGGACGACCGTCTTCAGGTGCTTGACGTCGTAATTGATCGCGTAGCCGAAGATCATCGTCTGGAGGATCGGCACCATCACGATCATGCGCAGCGTGATCGTGTCCCGGCGCAGCTGGAGGAACTCCTTGCGGACGAGGGCGAGAAGGCGCTGCATCGTTCCTCCGTCAGGCCGCCACCGCGGCGCCCGGCCGGGCGGCGCTCCGGGCCAGCGACACGAACACGTCTTCGAGGGACGGCGCGGCGGCGGCCGGCGTCCCGTACCGGGAGAGGAGCCGCCCGGCGGCGTCGGCGGCGCCCGCGTGCGCGACGGCTCTCAGGCGCAGGCCGAAGAGGTAGGCGTCCTCGAGGCTCGGGTCGCCCTGCACGGACGCGAGCGCCGCGAACGGCTCGGAGGCGAGCGGCACCTCGAGGAGGCGGCCGCCGAGGGACGCCTTCAGCTCGGCCGGGCTGCCCGACGCGATGATCCTGCCGTCGAGGATGAAGGCGAGCCCGTCGCACTGCTCGGCCTCGTCCATGTAGTGCGTCGTGACGAGCACCGTCATCCCGCGCGCTGCCGCGAGCTCGTAGATCAGGTCCCAGAAGAGACGCCGGCCCTTCGGGTCGACGCCCCCCGGTCGGCTCGTCGAGGAACAGGAGCTCGGGCTCGTGGAGGAGCGCCGCGGCGAGCGCGACGCGCTGCCGCTGGCCCGTCGAGAGGTTCTCGGTCAGCTCGCCGAGGATCGACTCGAAGCGCAGGCGCGCGGCGAGCGCGCCGATGCGCTCGGCGAGCCGGGAGCGGGAGAGGCCGTAGATCGTGCCGAAGAACTCGAGGTTTTCCTTCACCGTGAGGTCGAGGTAGAGCGAGAACTTCTGGCTCATGTAGCCGAGGCGCTTCTTCCACTCCTCGGTGTCTTTCACGACGTCGAGGCCGCCGAAGGCCGTCGCCCTGCCGGACGTCGGGTGGAGGAGTCCCGTGAGCATCCGGATCGTCGTGGACTTGCCGGAGCCGTTCGGGCCGAGGAATCCGAACACTTTCCCGCGCGGGATCTCGAGCGACACGTCGTCCACCGCCGTGAACTTCCCGAACCTTCGCGTGAGGTTGTTGCAGCGGAGGAGAATCTCGGGAAAAGAGGAAGAAAGAAGAGAAGATTTCTTAGAAAGTGAAGAACCCTCGCCCTCTTTACCTTCTAAGAAGTCCCTGGTTTCCTTCGTCTCTTTCTCTTCGCTGAAGAAGACGAAGGCGTCGTCGAGCGTCGGCCCTCCGGTGCGGCTGCCGTCGGTCGGACAGGCCGCGAGGATCTCTTCGCGCGTCCCGGTGGCCACGATGCGCCCCTCGTCGAGAAACGCGAGGCGGGTGGCGTACTCGGCCTCGTCCATGTAGGGCGTCGAGACGACGATCGTGAGGCCCTCGTGGTGGAGCGCGTTCAGGACGTGCCAGAACTCGCGGCGCGAGACGGGGTCGACGCCGGTCGTCGGTTCGTCGAGGAGGAGGAGCGCCGGGCGCGTCAGCAGCGCCGCGACGAGCGCGAGCTTCTGCTTCATGCCGCCCGAGAGCGCGCCCGCGAGGCGCGAGCCGAAGCGGTCGAGTCCGACGCGGGCGAGGAGGTCCCGCGCGCGCGCGGGCCTCGGCGGGCGGCACGGAGTAGAGCCGGGCGCGCAGGTCGAGGTTCTCGTCGACGGTGAGGTCCTCGTAGAGCGAGAAGCGCTGCGGGACGAGGCCGAACGGGACGTCGTCGCGGACGGCGCGGCCCGACGTCGGCTCGAGGAGACCCGCGACGATCCGGAAGAACGTCGTCTTGCCCGCGCCGTCCGGTCCGATGAGCGCGAACATCTCGCCGCGCGCGATCGAGAGGTCGATCCCGCGGAGGGCCGGGCGGGCCCCGAAGCTCCGGACGAGCTTCTCGGCGCGAATCACTTCGGGGCGCTCTCGGCGGTCTTCACGCGCACGTCGGCGGGCTGGCCAGGGACGAGCGGCGCGTTCCAGCCCGCGTCGAGGTCCACCTTCGCGGCGTAGACCGTGTTCACGCGCTCGCGGGGGGTGTCGACCGGCTTCGGCGTGAACTCGGCGTCCGGCGAGATCTCCGTGACCTTCGCCGGGAACGTCCGCCCCTTGAACGCGTCGACGCTGACCTCGGCGGGACTCCCGATGCGCACGCGGCCGAGCTGCGTCTCGGGGATGTACGTGCGCACGTAGAGGCGGTCGAGGAACGCCATCGTCACGGCGGGCTGGCCGGCTCCGAGGAGGAGGCCCGGCTCGGCCATGCGGTGGAGGATGACGCCGTCGGCCGGCGCGCGGATCTCTGCTTCCCGGGCGACGGACTCGGCCTGCTTGAGCACGGTCTGCGCGCGGCCGACGTCCGCGCGCGCCTGCTCGGTCTGGTAGCGACGGAAGCCTTCGCGGGCCAGACGGAGTCGCTCCTCGCTCATCTTCAGGTTCGCGGCTGCGCGATCGACGTTTGTACGTGCAACGTCCACGTCGCGAGGAGTTCCGACTTTCTTAGAAAGTAATATCTGCTGGCGCTCGAGCTCCGGCTTCGCAAGGTCGACTGCGGCGCGGCGATCTGCCACCTCCTGCTCGGCTCCCTTGATCTCGGCCGCACGACTTCCGACTTTCAGGTCGTTGAAGCGCGCCTGGCTGGATTCGACCCCTCGCCGGTCCCGCTCGGGCGCCAGCGCCGTTTCCCCGAGGTCGAGACTCGCGATGAGGTCGCCTGCCTTCACGCGGTCACCCTCCTTCACCTTCACCTCGACGACGCGGCCCGCGACTTTCGGCGCGAGGTCGACCATGGGCGCCTCGAGCCGGCCGCTCAGGACGACGACGTTCGGATCGCCGCCGTTCCGGCAGGCGGAGACCAGGAACGCGACGACGAGGACCGCGACCCGGGGCGCGACGCGCCTCAGGCGCTTCGCGAGCCGCCCGGCGGCCTGCTGGGCGTCGTCGAAGAGCGAGTAGGCGACCGGCGTCGCGAGGAGCGTGAGGAGGAGGGCGAGCGTCTGGCCGCCCGCGATCACGGAGCCGATCGCGCGGTTCGTTCCGGCGCCGGGGCCCGACGAGACGAGGAGCGGCAGCATTCCCGCGACGAACGCCATCGTCGTCATCAGGATCGGGCGGAGGCGCTCGCGGCATGCGAGGACGACGGCGGCGTCGCGCTCCATCCCGCGCTCGCGCAGCTGGTTCGCGAATTCGACCTGGAGGATCCCGTTCTTCTTGACGACGCCGAAGAGGACGAGGATGCCGAGAGACGTGAAGATGTTGACGCTCTGCCCGAAGATGAGGATCGAAAGCAGCGCGAACGGGACGGTGAGTGGAAGGGCGAGGAGGATCGTCACGGGGTGGAGCCAGCTCTCGAACTGCGCCGCGAGGATGAGGTACATGAAGACTCCCGAGAGTGCGAACGCGAGCAGGAAGTTCTGCGCGGACCGGCCCTGCTCCTTCGAGCGCCCGACGAACCGGTAGGTGTAGGACGCGTCGAGATTGAGCGCCTTCGTTTCCTTCGTGAGGAGGTCGAGGGCGGTCTGCGAGGAGGATCCGGGCGTCATGTTCGCGAGGATCGTGACCTGCCGGCGCCGGTTCAGGCGGCGGATCTCCGACGGGCCGACGCCCCGGCGGAAGGACGTGACGTCCTCGAGCGGGACGGCGCCGAGACGGTAGGACGGGACGTTGAAGCGCTTGAGGCTCGCCTCGTCGGCGCGATCCTCCGGACGCGCGCGGAGATAGACGTCGTACTGCTCGCCGCCGTCGTCGAACGCCGAGACCTTCTCGCCGCCGACGAGGACGCGCAGCGTGTCGGCGACGTCCGCCACGGAGACGCCGAGGTCCGACGCCTTCGAGCGCGCGACCGTGACGCCGAGCTCGGGCTTGCCGAAGATCAGCGACGAATCGACGTCTACGATGCCGGGCACGGTTCGGAGCTTCGCCATGAGCGTGTCGGAGATTTTCGCGAGCTGGTCGAGGTCCGGGCCGTTGATGACGTACATGATCTCGGCGTTCTTCTGGCCGCTGGAGAACGCGTTGACGTAGGAGACGTCCGTCCGGAGCTTCGCGTCCGCGTAGCGGGGCAGGATCTCCTTTCGGACGCGGGCCATGACGTCCGTCTGCGAGTCTTTCCGCTTCCGGGCGTCGACGAGCTTCGCGTAGACGCTCGCGACGTTCGGAGTCTTCGCGTCGTCTGCGCCGACGGTCAGGAGCGCGTACTCGACTCCGGGGAGGGTCTTGACGTCCCTGCTGATCCGGTTTCCGATGAGGGCGGTCGCCTCGAGCGACGTCCCTTCCGGCGCCCGAAAGTTCACCTCGAACTGCGACTCGTCGTCGTAGGGGAGGAAGTTCTTCGGGACGAGCTTGAAGAGGATCGGGACCGTGAGGAGGACGAGGACGCAGATCAGGACGACGGCCCAGCGATGGCCGATCGACCAGTTCAGCATCGCCGTGTACGTCCGGTCGATGACCGCGTAGAAGCCGCGGGACTTGGACGCTTCCTTCTTCTCCTCTTTCCTCTTCAGGAAGCGCGCCGAGAGCATCGGCGTCAGGGAGAAGGAGACGAGGAGCGAGACGAGGATCGCGAACGCCATCGTGAGACCGAAGGAGTTCATGAACCGGCCGACGATGCCTCCCATGAAGGCGACGGGCAGGAAGACGGCCACGAGCGAGAGCGTCGTCGCGAGAACCGCGAGGCCGATCTCCTTCGTCGCGTCGATCGCCGCCTGGAACGGCATGACCTTCTTCTCCTCGATGAACCGGAAAATGTTCTCGAGGACGACGATGGCGTCGTCGATGACGATGCCGACGGCGAGCGTGAGCGCGAGGAGCGTCAGGACGTTCAGCGTGAAGCCCATCGCGTACATGAGGGCGTACGTCGAGATGATGGACGCCGGGATCGCGACCGCCGCGATGAGCGTGGAGCGGATATTGCCGAGAAAGAGGAGGACGACCATGGCCGCGAGGAAGCCGCCGAGGAGGAGGTGCTCCTGCACGGTGTCGACGGCAGCCTTGATGAATTGGGACTGGTCGCGGACGATTTCCGTCGAGTATCCCGGCGGGAGCTGCGGCGCGATCTCCGCGAGGCGCCCCTTGAGCGCGTCGATGACGGCGATCGTGTTCGTGCCGGACTGCTTGCGCACGGAGAGGACGACGGTCGGAACACCGTCCTTAGAGGCCGCGCGCTCGGCGTCCTCCTCGCTGTCCTCGACCTTCGCGACGTCGCCGACGCGCACGGGGAGCCCGTTGCGCTGCGTGATGAAGATCTGCTCGAACTCCTTCGCGTTCGCGACGCGTCCGTAGACGCGGACCGTCGCCTCGTTCGAGCCGGCCTTCAGGGTGCCGCCCGGGATCTTGACGTTCTGTGTCTGGAGGGCGCGCCGCACGTCCACGGCCGAGAGCCCGTAGGCCTTCATGCGCTCCGTGTCGAGGCGCACGTTGATGCGGCGGGAGCGGCCGCCGAGAATCGTGACCTGGCCGACGCCGTTCACGGATTCGATCTGCCGGCGGAGAACCTTGTCCGCGTACTCCGTGGTTTCACGAAGCGTTCTCTTGCCCGAGAGCGCGACCGAGAGAATCGGCGTCGCGTCCGGGTCGAGCTTCTCGACGACGGGCTGGTCGATGTCGCGCGGCAGCTCCGCGAGGACGCGGTTGACCTTGTCGCGCACCTCCTGCGCGCCGACGTCGGCGTTCTTTTCGAGGATGAACGTCACAAAGACCTGCGAGATGCCCTCGGCCGACACGGACTGCAGGTCGTCGATGCCCGCGATCGTGTTGATGGACTCCTCGATCTTGTCCGTGACCTCGGTCTCGACCTCCTCCGGCGCGGCGCCCGGGAGCCGCGTGATGACGGCCACGGTCGGGAAGTCGATGCGCGGGTACCGGTCGACGCCGAGCCGGGAGTACCCGACCCCGCCGACGACGACGAGGGCGATGATGAGGACCGACGCGAAGACGGGGCGGCGAACGCAGAGGCGCGCGAGTGCCTGCACGGCGATGCCTCAGCGGGCCGCGGCGTGGGCGACTTCGAGTCCGTCCACGAGCCTGCGGTCGGGGTTCACGACGACGCGCTCGCCGGCCACGACGCCGGTGCGGATCTCGACGGAGTCGCCGTAGCGGTCGCCGAGCGCGACGATCCGCTCGATCACGCGGTCCTTGCCGAGGACGAACACGTGCGACACGCCCGAGTCCGTCACGACGGCCGCGGACGGGACGAGGAGCGTCGGTTCCCTTTTCGGGAGCTCGACGCGGGCGGTCACGAAGAGGCCGGGTTTCAGGAGGCGCTCGGGATTCGGCACGACCGCCTCGACGACGAGCGTGCGCGCCTCGCTGCGGAGCGACGGGCCGATGTAACGGACGATGCCCTCGAACGCCCGGTCCGGGAAGGACTGGACGTTCAGCCTGGCTTTCTGGCCGACCTTGATCGCGGGCGTCGCGATCTCGGGAATCGCGAGCTCGGCGCGGAGCGGGTCGATCTTCACGAGACCGCAGATCGCCTGGCCGCGGCGCACGAACGCTCCGGCGGAGATCTTCTTCTCGGTCACGACGCCGGAGAACGGCGCGCGGATCGTGCAGTCCGAATAGCCCTTCTCGGCGAGCGCGAGCGCCGCCTTCGCGAGATCGAGGTCGGTGCCCTTGCGCTGGTCCTCGGCTTTCGCCACGACCTGCTTCTTGCGCAGCTCGGCGTAGCGCTCCACTTCGGACGTCGTCCACGCGACGTTCGCGCGGGCCTGGTCGAGCTGGGCCTTCGCCTCGCGCTCGTCGAGCGTCGCGAGGACGGCGCCCTTCTCGACGTAGGTGCCGCGTTCCACGCGAAGGCTCGCGACGTTTCCGTCCCGCTCGGAGGCGACGTCGGCGGACTCGTCGGCCGCGAGCGCGCCCGTGACCTCGAGGATGCGCGGCAGGACGCGGTTCTCGACGGGCGCCGCCACCGCGGCGATCGGGGGCGGAGCCGTGGACGCGGCGGCCTTCGACGCCGCGTTCGGCCGCGAGCAGGCCGCGAGGAGGAGCGTTCCGCACAGGAGGAGAGCGGCGTTCTTCGGGTTCATGAGGTCAGCGTCCTTCCGCGGCCCTGAGGGCCGGTGCGTCGCCCGCGATCTCGATCCGCCGCTCGTCGAGGAGCGTGCCGGCGGCGCGTGCGTAGTCGGTCAGGGCCTTGCGGTAGTCGGTCAGCGCCGCGATCTCCGTGAGGACCGCGGTCGCGAGTTCGTTCTGGCGGGTCAGGACGAAGAAGTTCGTCGAGAGGCCGACGTTGTAGCGCTCCTTCTCGGCGGCGAGCTGCGTCTCGGCGGCCGAGCGTCCGGCCTTCGCGGCGTCGATGCGCTGCGCGGCGGTGTCGAGCGTCAGGATCGCGTTCCGGACCTCCACGGCGACGCGCTGCCTCTGCCGCCCGAGGAGGATCTCGGCCTGGCTCTTCTGAGCCTTCGCGATCGCGGCGTCGCCCTGCGCCGTGCGGTTGAACACGGGCACCGTGAGCGCGAGGCCGATCGAGGCGTCGGGAAAGCGGCCCTCGCCGATCGTGCCGAGCGAGCGGCCGAAGCCGCCTTCGAGCGCGTCGGGCACGACGACGGGCTGGCCCGTGAACCCGATCGCGGGGGCGTTCGGGTTCAGCGTGCCCGCGAGCCCGCGCCGGGCGTAGCCCGCGACGAGGTCGAGCTGGGGCTTGAGGCGGTCGTTGAAGAATCCGACGTCGACGTCGCGCTGCGCGACGCGCGCGCGCGCCTCCGCGACCTCGGGGCGCTTCTCGTCGGCCACCTTGAGGGCGGTCGCGAGGTCGAACCGGACGACGGGAATCTCCGGCTTGTCGACGGGGTCGAGCGTCTGGTTCCAGAGCGCGTCGGATTCGTCGTTGAGGATCAGCAGCTTGAGGAGGAGCTCGGCGCGCCGCATGTTCTCCTGCGACGCGTAGAGGTCTCCGCGGCGGCGCTCGTACTCGGCGATCGGCTGCGCGATGTCGGACTCGGGCAGCGTCCCGACGTCGATTCTCGATTTCGTGTCTTCGCGCTGCTCGGCGGCGAGCCGCATGCTCGCCTCGCGGACGAGAACGTCGCGGCGTGCGGAAACGAGGTTCCAATACGCGCGCTCCACGGCCGCGACGACGTCCGAAACGGTCGACCGGAGGGAGGCCGTGCCGGCTTCCTTGCCGAGGGACGCGATCCGGATCGCGCGCCGTGCCGGGTCGATCGAGAGGTTCTGCAGGAGCGGCTGCCGGAGGTCGATTCCGAGGGAAGTCGAATACGCGGGCGAGAGGAGCGCGAAGAAGTTGTTCGAGAGGTCGCGCGACCCGTAGGCGGACACGCTGACGGTGCCGCCCGTCGGGAGCAGCGCGCCGATGCCGGCCGAGCCCGCGACGCCTTCGGCGGACGGCACGATCTCGCCGTAGGGCGCGCCCGAGAGGAGCGAGTTCGCGGGGTCCGTGTGGTTGCGGTAGCGGGCGTCGAGCCGGAACGTCGGGTCGTACGAGCCGTCGGCCCTGAGGAGAGAGGCATCCGCGATGCGGAACGACTCGCGCTCGAGGGCGATCTCGTTGTTGCGCGCGAGGGCGCGCACGGTCGCGTCGGTCAGCGTGAGAGGGACGCCCGCCGGCGCCGCGGACGGCGGCGCGGGGGCGGTCTGGGCCGCGAGCGTCGCCGTGCCGAGGAGCAGGGCGGCGAGAGCCGTACGGATCACGAGGGTCTCCTTTCTCCGGCGGACGGAGCGGGAACGGGCGGGTCCGGACGCAGGCTGGCCTTCTGGAGCCGCGGGTCGATCGCCTCGGAGAGGCGCGTGAACAGGTCGGATCTCGTGGCCGCGAGCGCCTCGCATTCGGCGCGCGTCAGCTCGAACCCGTGCTCGGCCAGCTGGCCGAGGGTTCCGAGGGGGTCCGCCTGGAAGCGGCGCCTGAGCTCCTCGTCCGTTGCGAGCTTCCCGAAAATCACCTCGACGCACTTTTGCGACATGGCGGCAGTATCTCCCGCACTGTCGCTTTACATACGCCGTGCCAGCCTCTTCGGGTTTGGTTCGAAGAGCACCCAAGATTCTCTTAGAAGGTAATTTAGACGGGGGAAAGGGCGGCGCGCAGCGAGTCGCGCCTGACCAGGCGGGCTGCTGAAAAATCGGCACATTGAGCCGGGCCCGTCGAATGAACTGCGGCTCGCCCCTCTTAACCTTCTAAGAAGTATCTTCCCCGGGTCTTCGTCTTCAGCTCCCGGCGATCCGATCCATCTCCGTCGCGAGGCGGAAGTCGAGGTCGGTGACGCCGCCGGAGTCGTGCGTCTGCAGGGTCACCGTCACGCGGTTCCAGACGTTCGACCAGTCGGGATGGTGGTCGAGCTTTTCGGCGGCGAGCGCGGCTCGCGTCATGAATCCGAACGCTTCCGAGAATCCCGCGAATTTGAACGTGCGATGGAGCTTCCCGCCTTTGTGCGTCCACGCGGGATGCGCCTTCAGCCTGGCCTTGACGTCTTTTGCGCCGAGAAGGGGAGGTCTTGACATGGATTGATTCTGGATCATCCCGGATGCTCTCAAGGACCTTTATCATCGGCGGTTCGGAGGCCCCATGAAAGTCTTGAAAGCCCTCGCGTTGACCGCACTCCTCGCCGCCGGCGCCGGCCTCGTCTGGTTCGCCGGAACTGCGGCCTGGGCGGCGCGGCGCGAGTCGCAGGCGCTCGGCGCGTGGAAGGCGCTGGGCTTCACGCTGAACGAGGCGGCGCCGTTCCCGAAGAAGGAAACGAACGCCGCGGCCCTCGCGCTCGAGAAGGCCGCCGAGCCGCTCGGGATCCACCTCAAGCCCGGCGGCGGGCCGGCGGAGGTCGAGCCGGAGCCGGTGGGAATGGTCCGGGAAGAGAAGTCGGAGTGGGGCCGCACGCGCGGCGCCCTCACGAAATGGGCGACGAACGAGGCGGAGCGCCCCGAGGCGAACGTCCAGGCGCCTCCGCCCGAAGTGGCGGCCTGGCTGACGGGCCACGCCGCCGAGCTCGGCGCCATCGAGAACACGCTCGTCGCCGGCCCCGCACCCGAGTGGGCCGCGGATTCCAGCCTCCTCTTCGCCGCGCCCGTGCCGGCATGTCCGGGCACCTCCAGCTCCACATCGTGCTTCTCGGGCGCGCCCTCGCGCGCGCCGGCGGCGATGCGGCGGGCGCGGAGCGCAGCCTCCTGGCTTCGTGGAACTTCGCGGCGCCCCAGCGCCTGCGCGCCGACGTGCCGAGCCGTTCGATCGCGGCTCTCGCGACGCATCTCGAGCTCGGCGTCCTGCGCAAGCTGGCCGTGAATCCCGAGCCCTGGCGAGCGCGGATCGCCGCCTGGGATCCGCGCGACTCCGTCAAGCGCACCTGGGCGAGCGAGGCGTGGACGACGTGGAAGGCCGGAAAGCAGGCGCCGGGCCCGACCCGGAGCTCGTTCGCGCGGTTCGTCGCGCGCCCCGGGCAGCGTCTCGAGGCGGCCGCGTTCCTCGACGGCTGGCGCTCCATGACCGAAGCGGGCGCCAAGAGCCCCGTCTCGGACGGCGACGGCAAGGAGCTCGCGGCCGCGTTCCGCACGGGCATGGGCCGCTGGGCGGACGCCGCGCCGGCGGTCCCGAACCTCGCGAGCGCGTGGAAGCGCGCCGACCGGCTCGTCCTCGAAGCCGAGCTCACGAACAAGGTCTTCGACATCCGCGCGGCGCGCGCCGCCTCCGGCGCGTGGCCGGCGGCGATGAAGGACATCGAGGCGTCGAAGGCGAAGGACGTCGCGTGGGTGTACGCGGTCACGCCCGAGGGCCGCGCGTCGATCGTGACGAAGCGCTCGCTGACGTGGCCCGACCGCGCGTCCTCGCCGATGGGGTGGGTCTCCGAGCCGCCAGCGGCGCAGAAGGCGCCGGCGGCCAAGCGCAAGTAGGCCGCCCGCCGCCCTGATTTGATTCCGAAGGATCATGGCGGCGGAACTGATTCCGCCCCAACCTGGTCTCAGGAATGACGAGGCCAGGAAGATGAAATGTCCCTGGAGAATCTGGGTCGTTCTCGGAGGGCTCTTCCTCGTGACGCGCTTCAACCTGCGCGCCACTTCGGTGATCTACGAAGCGCCCCCGTGCGGCGACAAGACCGAAAGCCTCTGCCGGGCACTCCGGAATTCCGATCCTGCCCGACGCATCACCGAAACCCGGACTGTGTTGAACGAGGCCTTCAAGAGCGAGGACCCGGCGGTCCTTCCGGTCGTTGCGTACGCGATCGAGAAGCTGAAATACCGCATCGACCTCCGCCCCTTCGCCGACCTCTTGAGCGCGGATTGCGAAAAAAAAGCGCCTCGGTGCCTGTGGCAGCCGGTGGACGCCGACTGGGCGCTCCTGCACAACGGGAGGCGCGCCGAACGCCTCGACGCTCTCGAGCGTGCGATTCGAGACGGCGTCGTGAAGATGGGCGCCGGTACGACCGTGCAGCGGAAGTGGGCCGTGAAGATGGCTGCGGAGCAGGGCCTCGAGGAACTGCGCCCTCTCGCCGAAGAGTACCTGCGACACTCACCGAACCGCGCATCCGGAAGCTCGAGCTCACGAACGTCGCGGCGCTCTTCGAGCTGTGCGCCGGCTGGCGTCGCGCCAGGCGCGCGATGGGCGGCCCGGCGGATTCATGCGATGCGCCCCGAGGATTTCGAGAGGCGGATGGCCGAGGACGAGGGATTCCGGGGAGCCGCCCTCGACATGGCGGCGAAGGTGTGTGCCTCCGACCCGCTCCTGGAAGGTGTGGCGCCGGAATGCGCGCTCGTCGCCGAGGTCGCAAGCCGACACCCGAAGGCGCCCCTGCCCTCGGGGGTGATCTCCACGGGCGACGAGTGCTGGCTCGGACGGGATGCCGACTGGCACGACAGGTTTTGGTGCGCGTCGCGCCCTCGGGCCGGGAGCTTTCGGCGGCCGCCGCCCGCCTTCGAGCCCTTGGGTGAGGCGTCCGCTCCGAGAAGAGGAGACTTCCGAAGCGCGCGGCTGAACCCCTGCAGCATCCCGGAGCTTCCCGAGCGGCGGGGAAACGCTTTCGTGGGCGATGTCTGGGTCACGCTCACCGATCTCTCGGCGATTCCTCCCCGCGTCGTCGACCCTTCCGTCGGCATCGTCGGCCATCGGGCGGGGGAGAGCGTTCGGGTCGGCGTCGAGGTGACGGACCGGGGCGGCATACAGAAGTCACGCCCCTCCTCGTCGCGATTCGGATCGAGGGCGACGGGGCCGGCAGCCTCGCGCCGGCGGAGACGAAATCGGCCTGCACGTCCATGCTCCTTCCCTTCAGCGACCCGGAGAAGGCGGGCTTCCGACTGCCGGCGCGCCGCGACTTCGTCGTCGCGCTGGGAGGGCGGGCCACGGCCGCCGGCCTTGCGCCCGGGGCGACCGACGGCGCGCGCGCCGTTCCCTGGTGGCGGGAGAACGGCCGTCTTCACGTGAGTGTGAATTCGGTCGACGGTGACCTGGGCCTCGTCATCCCGTATCTCGACGAGACGTTCTCACTGCGTCCAGAGGCGAGCCCGGAAACCGCCCTGGCGGCGTTTCGCCGGCTGGAGACCGACTTCTCCGGGAAGGACCGCGGCGCAATCCTCGACGGCAACATGGAGGAGAAGCAGGTCGTCGTCCATGGACCGCTCCGGCAATTCCTCGTCTTCAGCCAGCAGGATGCAAAGGAAGACCGGATCGACGTGGTGTGCCGATCGGTGACCGAGGGCTCCCCGATGGGCCGGGCGAACGTCACGGCTCGCCGGATCGGCGATTCCCACGTTTTTATCGGCGCGTTCACGCTGTTCCCGGACGGACATCCAGAACCGGACACGCCTCCTGGCCGAAGCATCACCGCTCCCATCCTGAAGATCACTGTCGGAGAGTCGGACACTTCGTGCCGCACCGAGGAGAGTCCTTAGGCTCTGCGGGTCGCATTCGCCTCTAGAATCGTCTCCGTGCGGATCGCCGTCGCCATGTCGGGAGGAGTCGACTCCTCCGTCGCCGCGCTTCTCCTGAAGCGCGAGGGGGCGGAGCTCGTCGGCCTCTCGATGCACCTCTGGGACCACGACCGCGACGGCACGGGCTCGGCGGCGGGCCGGTGCTGCACGCTGGACGACCTCACCGTCGCGCGGCGCGCCGCGGACACGATCGGGATCCCGCACTACGTCCTCGACCTCACGGAGCGTTTCGAGGAGGCCGTCGTGCGTCCCTTCGTGACGAGCTACCTCGAGGGCAGAACGCCGATCCCGTGCACGGCCTGCAACACCGAGGTGAAGTTCAAGACGCTGCTCGGACGCGCGGAAGCGCTCGGGTGCGACGCCGTGGCGACGGGCCACTACGCGCGTGTCGAGACGGATGCGGTGTCCGGAGAGAGTCGTCTCCTCAAGGCGAAGGACCTCGGCCGCGACCAGTCTTACTTCCTCTACGACCTCACGAGCGAGCAGCTCTCCCGCGTGCGCTTCCCGCTCGGGGAGCTCGAGAAGACGGCCGTGCGCGAGATCGCGCGAGAGGCGGGACTGCCGAACTGGGACAAACCGGACTCGCAGGAGATCTGTTTCGTTCCGAACGGCACGACGCCGGCGGACTTCATCCGGCGCGAGGCCCCGCGTCTCGGTCTGGACCTTCCGGCGATCGGGGGCGCGCGGGCAGGGGAAATTTTCTTAGAAGGTGGAGAGAGAGTTGGAGCGCACGAGGGAACGTTCGGCTACACGATCGGCCAGCGCCGGGGGCTGAAGATTTCTTCGAATGACCCTCTCTACGTTCTTTCGACCTCTCCCGAAAACTCACGCGTCGTCGTGGGGCCAGCCCCTTCTCTTCTTTCTAAGAAAATCTTCCTTGAGGCCGTGAGTGTGCGCATGGCTGGAGGCGCGAGGTCGCGCGTGCCCGTGCCCGTGCTGGCCCGCATCCGCTCGCGCCACCCCGAGCAGCCCGCCTCGCTGACGCTCGAGGAGGGCGGCCGCGGCCGGCTGGAGTTCGAGGAGCCGGTTCGCGCAGCCGCCCCCGGGCAGTCGGCGGTCTTCTACGACCCGGCCCGGCCCGACCTCGTGCTGGGCGGCGGAACGATTTCCCGGCCGGTTTCTCCCGCCTGATGCCGTTTTCGTTGGCGTTTTTGCTTTTTTTCACCCGGCCCTTGACTTGCGCGTAACTTACGCCTACATTGCGTCCGTGGTGAGGTGAGACATGGTCTCCGTGAAGCGGGCGATCGAAGTCGAGGAACAAGTCGGGATCCTCAGCGAGCTCATCGTCCCCGGGCTCGGGAACCGGCGCATTTTTCGGATCCTGCTCGCGAACGCGTGCCGATATTCCTGCGACGACTGCCCGGCGCGCGCCGAGCGCGACCTGCCGCGGCACGCGCTCGAGCCGGCGCGTCTCGCGCGCCTCTTCATGACCGCGTTCCGGCGCGGCTTGTGCGACGGCCTCTTCGTCACGAGCGGGATTCCGAAGGACGCCGTGCGGGCGATGGACCGGATGCTCGAGCTCGTCGAGCTCCTCCGCGTCACGCACGGCTACCGCGGCTACCTGCACGTCAAGGCGCTCTCCGGTGCGCTGCCGGGCCAGATCGAGAAGCTCGTGCGTCTCGTCGACCGCGTGTCGTACAGCCTCGAGGCTCCCTGCCGAAGCGCCCTCGACAGCCAGGTGCCGCCGTTCGTCGCCTCCTTTGGGAAAGACGCCGGGCGCGCGGCTGGCAGTTTGATGCCGAGGCGCAAACCGGTCGGTCCGGAGGTCCGGCAAGGATCGCTGTTTGCGCCGGCAAGCCAATCGGTATCAATGACCTACGGGTCTGCCCCCGGCGTGTTCCGCTGACGCCGAACCCGCTGAGACTCAGTCCAGTACCAGTTCCGCGACCTCGGAAGTGGTCACCCTGTGTGCTAGAATCAGAGTTTGCTTATGGCCAAGTCTGCCGCTGCCGCCGCCTCAATTCTCAAGGACGTTCGAGCCCTTCTGGAGGCCCGTGCCGACGAGAAAGAGGCCGCAAAAGAGGGCAAGGCCAACGGAAAGTCGAAGGGCGGCGCCCTTCAGCCGAGGAGCCCTCTCAAGGCGCTCGGCGTGAAGCCGTCGTTCGTGCGCTCGATCGCGCGTGAGATCCAGACCAGGAACAAGCCCGCGATGGACTACGGCGCCGCGGTCGCCCTGATGGACGCCGCCGTGAGCCGCAAGGTGCGCGAGGAAATCCTCGTGGCGCTCGACGTCCTCGAGCGCCACCGGAAGGACTTCGCGGCCGGTCTCTTCTCGCATGTCGAGAAGTGGAGCTCGGTCGCCGAGGATCTCGAGGTGGCCGAGGCGCTCGGCGCCCGCGTCGCCGCGCCCGCGCTCGCCCTCGAGCCCGCGAAGATCAACGTTCTGCGCAAGTGGGCGCGCCTCCGCAGCGTCGGGAAGCGCCGCCTCGCCGTTCTCGCCGCCGTCGGCCTCGTGAGCGACGGGCGCCGCGAGGCGCCGGCCGTTCTCGAGCTGGCCGAGCTTCTCCTGCACGAGGACCACCCGGCGATGGTTTCCGCCGTCGCGAGCCTGCTGCGCGAGACGACGAAGGTCGACGCGAAGGCCGTTCAGGACTTCCTGTTCCGCCGCTCCGTGGACGGCAACCCGGACATCCTCCGCGCCGGCTCCGAGAACCTCGACGCCGCGCGCCGCGCCGCGCTCATCGCGAAGCTCGAGGCCCAGGCCGCCCTCGTCTCCACGACCTGAGGTTTTCGGGTTCGCTGATTCAGCGCGACAGAAGAAGGCGCTCGGCGCTCTCGAGCTCCTGTCCCGTGAGCGGCTTCGCGAACGGGAGGCCGCGCCAGCGCGCCACGCGCTGGGGCATCGGGAGCCGGCCGATGAGCCGGATCTCGGACTCGAGCCGGTCGTGGGAACGCGCGTCCGCCTCGTCGAGGCGGCTCGCGAGGCGGCGCAACCCGACCTGCTGCTCTTCCGTGAAGTCCTTCACGAGGGTCCAGCGGTCCTCGAGCAGCGCGCGCTCCTCCTCGGGTCTGTTCTTGAACGACGCTTCGAGCGCGACGAGCCGGGCGCGTTCCTTCGCGCTCGCCCGTTGCCAGTCGAGGAAGCGTCCCGTGAGGCCGTCGGGCGTGTCCGGCGGGCGTGACGGAAAGCCTCCCGCGGGCACCGGCACCGGCGCACGCGGGCCGACCGGCTCCGGGAAGAACGCGTCGAGGCGCGCGAGCGTCTCGAACGTGTTCAGGAAGTCGAACTGATGGAGAGCCGCCGCCTGCGCCTTCTCCTCGTTCGTGAGAGGCGGGCGGTCGAGGTTGATGGGGGTCGAGCGCACCGCGACGATGTCGGGCGGGCGCTCGGACGGCGCGGGGCGTGTGCTCGGGGCGGCGGGGAGCTCGGGCGCCGGCTCGGCGGCGGGACCGTCGGCCGCCGGCGCGCGGCGGAGAGCGCGGGTCCCGAAGAAGGCGAGGATGAGCACCGCGGCCGCCGCGGCGAGGAGCGCCGCGGGCTGCGTCCACGGGTTCCGGGGCGGCGTCGCGAGCCTCTGGAGCAGCCGGGCGTCGAGGTCGGCCGGCGGCTCGGGGGCCGCGGCGGGTTTCAGGAGACGGTCGATCGCCGCGAAGTCGCGGGCGGAGGCGCGGCAGGCCGCGCACTCCTCGAGGTGCTCGACGACGGGTGCGTGACCGCCCTGCCCGGCGGATGCGGGATCGACGATGCGCTCGCGCAGCTCGTCGCAGGTCACGGCGCGTCTCCGAACGGCGGCGGCTCCGTCGTCGCCGCGTCGGGCGACGGATCGGCGCCGCCGACGCCGAGGTCGAGAAGGGGCCGAAGGGACGTGCGGAGCGTCTCGAGCGCGCGCACGAGGCGCCGGCGGACGTCGCCTTCGGACGTGCCGAGAGCGGCCGCGGCCGTGGCCAGCGGGAGCCGCGCGACGCGGGTGAGAAGAAAGGCGGCGCGCTCGGCCGGCTGGAGGGCCGCGAGCGCGGAGCGCTGCAGCGCGGTGCGCGCGGCGGCGGATTCGGCCAGGCGCGCGGGCGAGACGGAGACGGGCTGAACCTGGGGGAGTTCCTGCGCAACGCGCGCGGCGTGTTCCCAGAGCGTCGCGGGGAACGACGCGCCGGGCTCGAAGCGTCCGGCCGAGCGCACGAGGCGCTCGAACGTCTGGATCGTCGCCTCGGCCGCCGCGGACGGCTCGCGGAGGCGCTCGAAGGCGGCGTAGACCGGCTGCTTCCAGCGCGAGAGGATGCGCCTCAGCGCAGCGTCGTCCCCTGTCGCCACGAGGAGGAGGTCGCCCGGATCCGGCCCGTACGCGGCCGCGGAGTGCGCGGAGACGGCCACCGGGTCATTGTGCCAGAAGCTCCGCCTACTGTTTCGCGAACCGCTTGAGGAGCCACTCCTGGACCGCGGGCTCGCCCTTCTTCGCGATCGCCGCCATCTCGCCGTGCGCGAGCGCCTCGATGAGGCGTCCGTCGGGCATGAGGATGATGATCGCGGGCAGCTCCGCCTTCGGGTTGATGTGGTACCTGTCGATCAGCGCGGCGTTCGGCATGTTCGACACGTCGACGTACTCGGCCACGAACTGCTGGCTGAAGACCTCAAAGAAGTTGTTCTTGTGGAGCGCGCGGTTGACGACGGCGCACGGCCGGCAGTCGTTCGTGCCGAGGTTGACGAGGAGGCGCCGGCCCGAATCGCTCGCGACCTTCTGCGCGACCGCGATCGCCTTGTCGCCGATGAGGTCCGGGTCGTAGATCGGCGCATCGGCGGCGGGCGTGGCGGCGGCGGCTGGCGGTGGAGTCTTCTTCGCGGGCTGCTCGGCGGAAACCGGCGCGGCGCAGGCGAGCGCGAGGAGGGCGAGAGCCGGGAGGGCGGGGCGGAGCGGGAGCGGCATCGGGGTTCAGTCTCCTTGGGTGGTCTTCGGTCTTCAGTTCGGCCGAGTGGGGTCGGTCGAGGGCGGCGCGGAGGCCGCTTCGAAATCGGTGCGGATCGGGCCGAACGTCTTCTCGTAGAGCGCGACGTTCTGGGAGAGGGCGTTCAGAAGCTGCTTGGCGTGGACGGGGGAGGTCAGGACGCGCGAGAGGACACGCACGTCCGTGCGCCCGGGGACGACGCGGCCGAAGTCGAGGACGAACTCGGCCGGGTTGTGGATGATGTTCGCGAAGTTCACGTAGACGCCGTTCGCGACGGTGTCGTCGATCGAGAACTGCAGGGTGGGGGGCTGGGGTCCTTCGGTCTTCGGTTCGTCGGCCACGGCGGCACCTCGCAGGTCGATTCGGGAGCCTCTTCGCAAAAGGCGCGCCAGTATAGTGTCACGGATGAGAGCCGCTCTCCTGGTCCTCGCGCTCCCTCTCGCCATTCTCGCGCCCGTTTCCGCCGACGACGCGACGCCCCTCGCCGAGGCCGACCGCCTCTGGGCGCTCCGCGCCGAGGGCTCGACGGGCGGGCGTGCCCGCGCCGAGGCGATCGACCCGGTGATCGCCGCGAGCCGCGCCGCGCTCGCGAAGGAGCCCGACTCCATCGCCGCACGCGGCCGGCTGATGCGCGCGCTGTACTTCAAGGGCGAGCACGCCCTGGACGACGTGACGGCCAAGAGGGACGTCTTCGACGAAGGCCGCAAGGTCGCCGAGGAGGCGCTCGGCCTGCTGCGGCGCGACGCGGCAAAGGCGACCGGCAAGGACCTCTCGAAGGCGTCGCCCGTCGAGCTCGCGCCTCACCTCGGCGGCCGCTCCGACGCGGTCGACGCGTTCTACTGGGCGGCCGCCGACTGGGGCAAGTGGTCGCTCGCATTCGGGAAGATGGCCGCCGTCAAGCAGGGCGCCGCGGCGAAGATCCGCGACTACGCGCAGGCGGTCATCCTCCTCGACCCCTCGTTCAACGGCGGCGGCGGCTACCGGATCCTCGGCCGTCTCCATCACCAGACGCCCTCCGTCCCGTTCCTCACGGGCTGGGCGTCCCGCACGGAGGCGCTGAAGAACCTGAGGCTCGCGGTCGCGACGGGGCCGAAGGACTTTCTCGGGCGCCAGTTCCTCGCCGAGGCGATCTGGGACTACGAGCCGGAGAGGCGCGGCGAGGCGCGCGCCCTGATGCAGGCGCTCGGAGACGAGGCACCGCAGCCGGAATGGCTCGTCGAGGGCCGGCGGTCCCAGGAGGACGCGGCGGCGAAGCTCCGGGAGTGGGGCCGATGAGAGAATGAGTCGCATGAACGATTCCCGCCTCCGGGAGGCGATCAGCCGCGTGGTTGCCGGCGCCGAGAGCCGGACGCTGCTGTCCGCGGTCGACGCGCCTCCGCGGCCGCGCAGCAGCGAGCTCGTCGAGATCCTCCGGATGCTCCAGGAGGTCGTGTACCCGGGCTTCTACGGCGATGCCCCGCTCATCCGCGCGAACCTCGGCGACCGCCTCGCGTACGTCCTGCACCAGGTCCACGAGAAGCTCTCGAACCAGATCGAGAAGGCGCTCATGCCGGACGACCCTTCGGGCGCCGCCGCGCGCGCGCCGGAGCTCGCCACGGGGCTCCTCGAGACGCTGCCCGCGATCGCGGACATGGTCGCCGACGACGTGCGCGCCGCGTTCGACGGCGATCCCGCCGCGACGGGCTTCGACGAGATCATCCTCGCCTATCCCGGGATCATGGCCATCTTCACGTACCGCGTCGCCCATGCCCTGCACGAGGCGGGCGTGCCGCTCGTCCCGCGCATGCTGACGGAGTTTGCCCACCTCGAGACGGGCATCGACATCCACCCCGGCGCGCGCATCGGGCGCTCGTTCTTCATCGACCACGGCACCGGCATCGTCATCGGCGAGACGACGGACATCGGGCACAGCGTCAAGCTCTACCAGGGAGTCACGCTCGGCGCGCTCTCGTTCCCGAAGAACGAGCGCGGCGAGCTCATCCGCGGGACGAAGCGCCACCCGACGGTCGAGGACGAAGTCGTGATCTACGCGGGAGCGACGATCCTCGGCGGCAAGACCGTCGTCGGGCGAGGGTCCGTGATCGGCGGCAGCGTTTGGCTCACGGCGTCGGTTCCGCCCGGGACGCGCGTCACGCTCCAGGGCGACCAGCTGAAGCGCGAGCCGCGTATCGCGGCCGTCGCGCCGGTCCGGCGATGACCTGGGACGCCGTGGTCCTCGGCGCCGGTCCCTCCGGCTGCTCCGCGGCGACGGCGCTCGCGCGCCGCGGACGCTCCGTTCTCCTCCTCGACCGCGACCCGGAGCCGCGCTTCAAGATCGGCGAGTCGCTCCTCCCGTGGAACACGCCGATCTTCGAGGAGCTCGGGCTGCTCGAGAAGATCGAAGGCGCGGGCTTCCAGAGGAAGTTTGGCGCGTTCTTCACCAACGAGCGTACGGGCGGCACGCGCCAGGTCGACTTTCGCCGCGCCTGGGACGCGGCCAGGCCTTCCGCGTGGCAGGTCAAGCGGAAGGACTTCGACGGAATCCTCGCGGCACACGCCGCCGAGTCCGGCGCGACGGTGCGCCGCGGCGCCGCGGTGGAGGACGTCCGCTTCGACGGCGCGCGCGCGACGGGCGTCCGCGTCGCGGGCCCCGGCGGGCCGGAGGAAATCGCCGCGAAGGTCGTCGTGGACGCAACCGGCCAGGCCGCCTTCCTCGCCTCGCGTCTGAAGATCCGGCGCCAGGACACGAAGCTCCGGCGCGCGGCGCTCTACGCGCACTACACCGGCGTCTGGCGCGGCGAGGGAGAGCGCGCCGGAGACATCCTGCTGCCCTTCCGGCCGGACGTCTGGTACTGGGTGATTCCCTTCGCCGACGGCAGCGCCTCGGTTGGGGCTGTTTTCGACCCCTCGCTTCTCGGCTCGCTCGCCGGGAAGACGAATGTCGAGAGGCTCGAAGAGATCCTCGCGCTCTCGGCGACGATGCGCGGCTACCTCGCGGGCGCGGCGCGCACGAGCGACGTCGGGTCCGTCTCGGACTACTCGTTCACCGCGACGCCTCACGGCGGCGACGGCTGGGTCCTCGCCGGCGACGCCGCAACGTTCCTCGACCCCGTGTTTTCGACGGGCGTCTTCCTCGGCATGTCGGCCGGGCTCCGGGCGGCGAAGGCGATCGACGCGGCGCTGGCGGCGAAGGGCCGCGTCGACGCGGCGGACCTGAAGGCCTACGGGCGGACGAACGAGCGGATGGTCGCGCGGTTCCGGCCGTTCGTGTACGGCTACTACGACCCGGTCTTCACGCGGATGTTCTGCGAGGAGGCTCCGCTCGATGCGCTGCGGGCGGCGGTGACCTCCACGCTCGCGGGCGACGTCGAGAGCCCGTCCCTCGGCGTGAGGGTCTTCAACCGCCTGACGCTGATGGCGTTCGCGTTCTCGCGCCTCGTCGAGAAGGACGACGGCGTGGCGACCACGGCCTGACGGCGTCGGTCGAGACGCGCCGGGCTTCCGCGAGGAGGCGGGCGACGGTCTTCGCCGTGCCGGGGACGACGCGCCGCGGCGCGAGATCGGCGAGGGGGACGAGGACGAAGAGGCGCGACACCATGCGCGGGTGGGGAACGGTCAGGCTGCGACTCGCGATCCTCTGGTTTCCGTAGAGGAGGATGTCGAGGTCCAACGTGCGAGGACCATCCTTCGCGGCACGGGCTCGCTTCCTGCCAGCGGAGGATTCGGATTTTCTTAGAAGGGTGAGAAGGGCCGGAGCGGACAGCCTCGTCCGCCCCGTGATGACGGCGTTGAGGTAATCGGGCTGACGGGGGAGTGGAGGGACCGGAGAAGATTCATAGAAAGGTGAAACGCGCATCCGCGTGAGATGCGGCGCGACGGCCTCTACACCCTTTCTAAGAAAATCTTCTCTTCTTCCGAGATTCGATCCGAGGCCGATGGCGACGAAGACGGGCCGGGGGCGCGCGGGGCGCGCCCGCACGTCAGTACTCGTCGTCCGACTCTTCGGCGCCTTCCAGCGTGGGAGCCTCGCCGAGCGGGAGCTCCTCGTCGTCGTCGACGCGCTTGGCCGCGGGATCCTCGGGCTCGGTGACGACGTCCTCTTCCTCGCGATTACGGTCGAAGACGTCCGGATCGGCGAATTCGTCGCGCTTGGCGCGCCGCGCCGCGTGCAGCACGACGGGAGACGTCGGCTGCGGTGGCGCGTCCTTCTGATCCGCTCCGCACTTCGGGCACAGGACGGGGTTCTTCTTGAGATCGTAGAACTTCGTCCCGCATTTGAAGCACGTGTGTTTCGTTCCCAGTTCGGCCATGAGCCTCCCGAAAAGACGCCGGAACATAGCATCCGTGTTTTTTTGGGTCAACGCGCCCCGCCACGTACACTCGGCCGGACGATGGGCGAGCCCTCCCGAACCTCCCTCCGGCGAGCCGGGGCCGCCCTCGGGGCCGCGGCGTTTTTCGCCGCCGCAGCCCTTCCCGCCCGCGCGCAGATGCCCTTCGGCGCCGTGACCGCCCGCGCGACCGCCCTCGGCGGCGCGGCCGTGGGCCTGGGGCCCGACGTCGCGGGCGCCGTGGACAACCCCGCGCTCGCTCCCGACAAGAACTTCGCGTTTGCGCTCTCGGCGGGCCTCGTCACGCGCGAGAGCGGCGACTACTTCGCGCCGCTGAAGATCATCGCCGGGAACGACCCCGTGAAGCTCGCGACCGGCGCCCAGCCGCAGAGCTACGCGGACGTCGTCGCGGCGCTCCGCACGCTCGCGGACCCGGGCAACGGGATGCTCGGGAACGGAAACGTCTCGCTCGCGGCCGCGCACGGGGGCTGGGAGCTGTCGTTCACGGATCGCGCGTTCAGCGGCACGTTCGTGCGGGCAGACCTCGTCCACACGGCGCTCGGGGCGAACCCCGCGACGTCGATCGCCTTCAACAAGTCTGCCGCCGTCTTCCGCGGCCTGGAGCTGAAGGACCTCGCGCTCGCGAAGTCCATGTCGTTTCTCGAGGGCACGATCACGGTCGGCGCGGCCGTCCACGCGCTCTGGGGCACGACGTACGTCTCACAGGAGTCCGCCTTCACGACGGACGCGGGCGCCGGGCCCTTGAGCTTCGCCCAGACGTCCCTCGACGGACTCGCCCAGTCCCACACCGACTGGTCCGCCGACCTCGGCGCCCTCGCGTCGTTCGGCCCGGTCCACGTCGGCGCGGTCTGGCGGGGCATCAACAAGCCGTCGTTCCCGTACGCGGACGGCGCGCCCGCGGCCGAGCGGGGGCAGTCCGTGACGTGGGGCCAGCAGCTGCGCGTCGGCGCGTCCGTGCACGTTCCGCTCATCGGCCTCACGTTTGCGGCGGACGCCGACCTGACGGCGAACGACACGCTCGTCGAGGGGCTGAAGAGCCGGGAGATCGGCGGCGGCGTCGAGTGGACGATCGTCGCCCTCGTCGTCCGCGCCGGGGCGTCGGTCAACCTCGAGTCGCCCGACAAGAAGCCGGCGCTCACCGGCGGCGCGGGCGTCGTGATCGGCCCCGCGAAGGTCGACCTCAGCGGCGTGTATCGCACGGCCGACGGGGCGCTCGGCCTCGTGGCGACCGCGCGCTTCGGCATCTGACCCGATGCTCCGTTTCGAACGGCTCACGGCCCCCGGCCCGGGCCCGCGCCGGGGACGCCTGACGCTGGACCACGGCACGGTCGAGACGCCGGCGTTCATGCCCGTCGGGACCGCGGGCACCGTCAAGGCGGCGCGCTGGAGCGACCTCGAAGCGGCCGGCGCGGAGATCGTCCTCGCGAACACGTACCACCTCATGCTTCGGCCCGGCGGCGACACGGTGCGGCGGCTCGGAGGACTGCACCGTTTCACCGGATGGGACCGGCCGATTCTCACGGACTCGGGCGGATACCAGGTGATGTCGCTTGCGGGCAGCCGGACGCTCTCGGAGGACGGCGTCCTCTTCCGCAGCCACGTCGACGGGTCCGCGCACGCGCTCACGCCCGAACGCGCCGTCGAGCTGCAGCTCGGGGACTTCGGCGTCGACGTCGCGATGGTCCTCGACGAGTGCACGCCGTGGCCGGCGACGAAGGACGAGGCGCGGACGTCGATGGAGCTCACCCACCGCTGGGCGGCGCGCGCGGCTGTCCGGCGCGAGGCGCTCGCCTCGCCGCGCGGCGCGCTGTTCGGGATCGTGCAGGGCGGCATGCACCCGGACCTGCGCGCGGAGAGCGCCGCCGCGATCGCCGCGCTCCCGTTCGACGGCGTCGCGTGCGGCGGGCTCTCGGTGGGGGAGCCGAAGGACGAGATGCGCGCGATGGTCGCGGCGACGGCGCCTCTCCTCCCGGAAGACCGGCCGCGCTACCTCATGGGCGTCGGGCGGCCCGACGACCTCATCGACGCCGTCGCGCGGGGGTTCGACCTCTTCGACTGCGTGCTCCCGACGCGCGCCGCACGGCACGGCCTGCTCTACACCTCCGAGGGGACGCTCGCGATCAAGCACGCGCGCTACCGCGAGGACGCCGCGCCCCCGGACCCCGCGTGCGGCTGCCCGACGTGCCGCCGCCACTCGCGCGCGTACCTCAGGCACCTGTTCGTCGCCGGCGAGCCCACGGCGGCGACGCTCCTCACCGTCCACAACCTCACGGCGATCCTTGACTTGATGCGGGGAATCCGTGAGGCTCTCGCCTCGAATCGGTTCACGGCGTGGGCGGCGGAGGCGCTTCCCCGCTGGTCGCGAGCCGTCGGAAAGGACTCCTGATGAACCCGTCCCTGCTGCAGGCCGCCCCCGCGGGCATCGCGGCCAACCCGATCGTGCAGATGGTCCCGTACCTGCTCATGTTCGTGATCTTCTACTTCGTGCTCCTCGCGCCGATGCGCAAGCAGCAGAAGAAGCAGAAGGAGCTGATCTCGGCCCTGAAGAAGGGCGACCGCGTCGTCACGTCGGGCGGGATCCACGGGACGATCGCGCAGGTCGAGGACCAGATCGTGTGGCTCAAGATCTCCGACACGACGAAGATCAAGATCAACCGCAGCGCGATCGCGGGCCTCTCGGCCGACACGGACACGAAGGAACCCGCCTGACCTCCGGACTTCCGTGAGAAAATAAGGGGTGCCCCCCCGGCGACCTCTCACGCTCCTCCAGTCCTCGGACTGGCATGTGGGTTCCGCGCTCACGGGCGGGGGGCTCGGAATGCCCCCGGAGGTGCGCGCCGTCCGGCGCGAGGAAGTCGACGGCGCCGCCGAGCGCGCCGTCGAGGCCGCGAGGGCCCGCGGCGTCGACGCCCTCGTCGTCCCCGGGGACCTCTGGGACGCCGAGAACGTTCCTGCCGCCGCCGTCCACCGACTGCTGGAGGCGTTCGCCTCGTTCGCGCCGCGGCCCGTCTTCGTCGCGCCCGGCAACCACGACTTCGCCGGCGCCGGCGGCTGGTACGACCCGTCTGTGCTCGCGGCGCTCGGCATGCGGGCGTGGCCGGAGAACGTCGTGGTCTTCCGCGCCCCGGCGTGGGCCACGGTTCCGTTCCCGGGACGGGACGACGCGACCGTCACGGGCCGCGCGTTCCTGTCGCCCGCGGTCGTCGTCGACCGTCCGCTTTCGCCGCCGCCCCCGCGGCCCGCTTCGGAACACGCCCTGCTCCTTCTCCACGGCTCGCTCGAGAGCTATCCGGGCGCGGACTCGCCGCGCGGGGCCAAGCGCACGGCGCCGTTCTCGCGGCGCGAGGTCGTCGACGCCGGCTTCTCCTGGGCGGCGCTCGGCCACCACCACCACGTCCATTTCGTCGAGGACGACTCGGGCGTGCGCCGCGGGGCGTATTCGGGCTGCCCGACCGGACGGGGTCTCGACGAGACGGGAGCCCGCGTGTTCCTCGAGGTCACGCTCGTCCCGGGCGAGCCGCCGCGCGTCGAGACGCTGCCGGCGGACTCCCGCGTCGTCCACGACCTGACGGTCGACGCGACGGATCTCGAGGGGGCGGCGCTCGCCGAGAGGGTCGAGACCGTGTGGGCCGTCGCGGCCGTGGGCCCGGCCGACCTCGTGCGCCTCACGCTCACCGGGACGCAGCCGTTCGGCGCGCGGCCCGCGGAAACGGCGCGCGCGTTCGCCGCGCGCGCCCGGCACCTCGCGGTGCGCGACCTCACGACGCCTCCCGTCGAGGACGCCGGCTTGCGCTCGGCGGAGGGCCGGTTCGCGGCGGATCTCCGGGCGCGGCGCGACCTGGCCGTCGAGGAAGGCCCGCGCCGCCTCGCGGACCTGGCCCTGCGCCTCGGGCGCGACGCGCTCGCGGGGCGTCCCGTCCTGCCCCCCGAGCCGGAGGACGCGTGAGGATCGAGCGCATCCGGGTGGAGGGCTTCGGCGCGCTGCGCGACCTCGACCTCGCGTGGCCGGAGGGCAGCGTCCTCCTCGCCGTCGACCCGAACGAGACGGGCAAGACCACGCTCTGCGAGGCGATTGTGACGGCGCTCTACGGGCTGCCGAAACTGCGCGGCGTCGCGACGCGCGTCCGCGAGCTGCGCCGCCCGCGCAGCGGCGCTCCGATGCGCGTCGGACTCGACGTCTCGGCGGACGGCCGGAAGTGGTCCGTCGACCGCGACCTCGACGCGGGGACGCTCCGCATCGTGGACCGCGAGCGCGGCGCCGACGCCACGGCCGAATTCCTGCGCGCGGGCGGCCGGGACGTGTTCGGCGAGACGGTCACCGGCGGCCTCGGGGAGCCCCTCTTCCGCGCGACGGCGTACGTGAAGCAGAACGTGCTGGACACGGACCGTCTCGAGGCCGGCCTCACGGTGGAGCTCGCCCGGATCGCCGACTCGGGCGGCGGGGAAGCCTCGGTCGTGCGCGCGCTCGCGGCGCTCGAGCAGGCCCGCCGGGAGATGCCGGGCGCGACGACGGGCGGCGCCGTCTCGGTCGACACGGAGATCTCCCGCCTCACGAAGAAGATCGAAGCGGCGAAGGCCCGGCGCGACACCCTTGCGCAGAAGCGGCGTGAGGCCGCCCAGGCGTCCGCCGCCCTCGCGTACCGCACACGCGTGCGGGACGACGTCCGTCGCCGCGCGAATCTCGCGGAGCTTCTCGCCGTCGCCGCGGAGCGGCGCGCCCTCTCGGAGCGGCTCGACGTCGCGCTCGCCGCGGAACGGAAGCGCCGCGAGACCGAAAACGAGGTCCGCTCGCTCGCGCCGGAGGCCGCGCTCTTCTCGGACGCCGCGCTCCGGGACGTGGACCGGCTGCGCGAGGAGCGTGGCGCGCGCCCGCAGGCCCTCGACGCCGCGCGCGCAGCTCTGGAGTCCAGCCTGCGCGAGGCCTTGCGAGACGCCGGGGATCTGTCGCGCCGGTTCGGCGCCGCTTCGCGCCTCGAGGACGAGCCCCGGGCGCGGTTCGAGGCGCTCCTGCGCGCCCTCGCCGGCCTCAGGAAGGAGCTCGAGGATGCCGAGCGGGCGCTCGAGGCGCACTGGGACGTGCTGCGCGCGGACGGGCTCGCGGAGGAGTTCGTGCGGCTGGATGCGATCGCCGCCGAGGACCGCGAGTTCGTGCTCGGGGCCGAGGAAGAGCGCGGAACGCTCGAGCTCGAGGGCGTCAAGCTGGACCGGAAGGTCGCGGACGCCTCGGCGATCGCGGCGATCGTCGCGGGCGAACGCGCGCAGAGGGTGAGGCTCGGCCGGGGGACGGTCGCCGCAGCGGGCGCTCTCGTGCCGGTCGTCGCGTGGCTCGCGTGGCCCTCGGCCGGCGCCCCGCTCCATGTGACCGTCGCCGTCGCCGTCTTCGCGCTGACGCTCGGCCTCCTCGGCGCGATCGGCTGGACGCGTGCGGCGACGCACCGCGTCGCGGACGAGGCCCGGGCCCGCGAGGAGGAGGCCGCCGCGCGCCGGCGCGCGGCGGAGCTCCGGCGCCAGCTCTCGGAGCTGCGCCTCCGGCTGGACAAGGTGGCCCGGAGCGCCGGCTTCCGCGACGCGGCTTCGCTCCTCAAGGCCCATCGCCGCGTCCGTGCCGCCGACGACCGCCGCCGCGCTCTCGCCGCCGCGACGACGCGCCGCGACGACGCGAAGCGGCGCCTCGACGCGCTCGACGCCGACCTCGCGCCGTTCCGCGAAACGCAGGGCCTTCCGCCCGGGATCCCCGGGGAGGACGACGCGGCGCGCCTCCTCGACGTCCTCGTCGAGCTCGGCCGCGTCCGGCAGGAGTCCCGAACGCGTGAGGAAGTCCTCGCCAAGGAGAGCGAGCGCCTCGCGCGCGAGGACGCGGACCTCCGCGACCTCGAGCGGCGCCTGCGCGACGCGCTCGCCGCGACCGGCGTGCCTCAGGGTCTCCCGATCGCCGAGGCGCTTCTCGCGGTGGAGGCGGGGCGGCGCAAGGCCGCGAAGCTCCGCCAGC
This sequence comes from Acidobacteriota bacterium, assembly GCA_016716715.1. Classification (NCBI taxonomy): domain Bacteria; kingdom Pseudomonadati; phylum Acidobacteriota; species Acidobacteriota bacterium. The sequence goes on from JADJVE010000009.1 coordinate 51,085, forward strand.
TCCAGGAGCACGAGCTGCCCGCGCGCCGCGAGGCGGAGACCGCCGGCGATCCGGAGGATCTCGCGGCCCGGATCGAGGCGCTCGACGCGGAGATCGCGCGACGCACCGCCGAGGCCGGGGGCGAGGCCGCGGCGGCGGGCGCGTCCGGCACGCCCGAGGAGGCGCGTCGCGCCGCCGAGGAGGCTCGCGCGGCCCTGGCGCGCGCCGAGGACGAGCGGTCGGCGGCCGAGAGGGCGCTCGCGGCGGCGGCGCGCGCGGGAGGAGACACGGCGCGGGACGTCGAGGAGGATCTCGAGACCTCCACGGCGCTCCTCGCGCGCGCGATCGTCTTTCGCGACGCCGTCGACCTCGCGCGCGAATCCCTCGGCGGGGCCGCGGCGTCCGTCTATTCGGACTTTCGGCGCGGCCTGAACGAGGCTTCGCGCGCGATCCTCGCCACGTGGAGGACCCCGTACGAGGCGCTCGAATTCTCGGACGACCTCACGCTCTCGGCGCGCGTGAAGGGCGGCCGGGTCGCGACGAAGACGGAGATCGAGGCGGGCCTCTCGACCGGCGCCCGCGAGCAGCTGCACCTCACGGCGCGGCTCGCCGCGCTCCGCTACCTGGGGACCGGCGCGGCCGGCGTCCCGCTCCTCCTCGACGACCCGCTCGTCGGCGCCGACGACGAGCGGTTCGTCGCCGTCATGAGGTTCCTCGCGACCGAAGTCCTGGGCGAGCGGCCGGTCCTCGTCGTGTCGTGCCACGCATGGCGGCACGAGCGTCTCCTCGCGGCGCTCGGAGACGCGGCGCCGCGCCTGGCGCGGGTGTCCCTCGCGCCGTTCTCGTCCCGGCCGGCGGGCGTCGCCGCGCCGGACTGACCCTCCCGGGTTCTGCTAGACTCCGCCGGTTCGCCCGGAGAAGCCGGGTGTATCCCGCGGGTTTCCCGTCGCTCCGGTGGCCTCGGCCGCCCCCGGCCGGGCCCGCTCCCGGAGGTTGCGTTCGTGAACAAGCCCATCGGATGGCGCGTCGGCGTGACGTTGGCCGTCCTCATCGGTTCGCTCGGCGCTTATTGGTGGCGCGGCCACGAGGCGCTCAAGAAGTCGCCCACTGCCCCGCCGAATCCCTCGATGTCCGAGGTCCTCCGCAACGGCATCAAGCTCGGCCTCGACCTCAAGGGAGGGATCCACCTCGTCCTGCAGGTCAAGACGACCGACGCGCTGAGGGTCGAGGCGCAGGACACGCTCGAGCACCTCAAGGACGAGGGCACGAAGCGCGGCGTTGCGGTGACCCCGGCGGGCCCCGCCGACGGCACGGGCTTCACGCTGAAGCTCGACGAGAAGACGGACCAGGCCAAGCTCAAGGACCTCGTCAAGTCGATCCTCCCCGCGAATTCCTGGTCCGTGGACGAGCGCGGCCGCGAGTGGAAAATCGGCTTCAAGGACGTCGAGAAGAGCGCGATCGAGGACCAGGCCACCCGCCAGGCCGTCGAGACGATCCGCAACCGCGTGGACGCGCTCGGCGTCGCCGAGCCCGTCATCCAGCGCCAGGGCACCGACCGCATCGTGGTCGAGATCCCCGGCGTCGACGACCCGAGCCGCGTGAAGGAGATCATCGGAACGACCGGCCTCCTCGAGCTCACGCTCGTGGACGACCGCGGCGGCCCGTACCCGACCGCCGAGGGCGCGAGAGCGGCCTACGGCGGGACGATCCCGGAAGACCTCCGCCTCGTCGAGGGCTTCAGCGAGGACGCCGACGCGCGCACGCGCACGCCGGTCTTCTACGTCCTGAAGCGCGCCGCCGCCGTCACGGGACGCGACATGAAGAACGCGCGGGTGGACCGCGACAAGTTCAACCAGCCCGCCGTCATGTTCTTCCTGAACGCGCCGGGCGCGGTGAAGTTCGCGAAGGTCACGGGCGAGAACATCAACAAGCGCCTCGCGATCGTCCTCGACAACCGCGTGATGTCCGCTCCGAACATCAACAGCCAGATCAAGGAGAGCGGCATCATCGAGGGCAACTTCACGGCCGAGAAGGCGGACGCGCTCGCGCTCGTCCTGCGCTCGGGCGCGCTGCCCGCCGAGATGATCGTCCTCGAAGAGCGCACCGTCGGGCCGTCGCTCGGCCTCGACTCGATCAAAAAGGGCGTCACCGCCTCGATCGTCGGGATGCTCTGCTGCTTCATCGTTGTCGTCCTCTACTACAGGCTCGCGGGCGTCAACGCCGTCGTCGCGCTCCTCTTGAACGCGATCATCCTTCTCGGCGCAATGGCGTACATCAACGCGACGCTCACGCTGCCCGGCATCGCGGGCTTCATCCTCACGATCGGCATGGCCGTGGACTCGAACGTCCTTGTCTTCGAGCGCATCCGCGAGGAGATGGACAACGGCAAGGCCCCGAAGAACGCCATCGACCTCGGGTTCAAGCGCGCCTGGGGCACGATCGTCGACACCCACGTCACGACGATCTCGGCCGCGCTCTTCCTCTTCCAGTTCGGCACCGGCCCGATCAAGGGCTTTGCCGTCACCCTCGTCATCGGCCTAACCGCGTCGGTCTTCACCGCGGTCTTCGTTTCGCACCTCCTGTTCGACCTGATCTACGGGCCGAAGGAGCGTGTCGAGACCCTGTCCATCTGAATCGGAGCATCGCGTGCGTCTCTTCCACAACACGAACATCGACTTCCTGAAGATCAAGTGGATCTGCATCTCGCTGTCGATCCTCGCGATCGTCATCGGGACGATCTCCCTCGTCGCCAAGGGCGGCCCGAACCTCGGGATCGACTTCACGGGCGGCGCGCAGATCGTCTACGCGTTCTCGAAGACCCCCGACGAGGACCAGATCCGCAAGATCGTCGAGGCCGCGAACGTCAAGGTCGTCTCCGTCCAGCGGTACGACAAGGCCGAGCGCAACCAGGTGCTCCTGCGCGTGCCCATGGAGAAGAAGGAAGGGCGTGACGTCTCGAAGGAAGTCACGGCGGCCCTCACGAAGGCGCTCCACCCGGCCGGCGCGGGCCCGGACGCCTTCGACCTCAACCTGAACGGCGCCGACCTGCTTCTCAAGAAGCTCATCGCCGACGACCCGGAGCACGCCGCGCAGCGCCCGAGCGTCGACCCCAAGGTCGAGTACGGCCGGGTCACGCAGGCGATCATCGCCGCGCGGTCCGAGAAGGGACTCTTTGCGTCCGTGGCCGACGCCGCAAAGACGCCCGGCGTCTCGCCGACGCTGGCGGAGTGGCTCAAGGCAAAGACGATTGCCGGCCCCTTCACGCTGATGTCGGCCGAGAACGTCGGCCCGCAGGTCGGGAAGGACCTCCGCGAGAAGGGCACGTGGGCGATCCTGTTCTCGTGGCTCGCGATGCTGCTCTACATCGCCTTCCGATTCCGCTCGGCGTCCTTCGGGACCGCGGCGGTCGTCGCGCTGATCCACGACACCTGGATCACGCTCGGCCTCTGCTCGATCCTGAACCTCGAGATCTCGCTTACGGTCGTCGCCGCGTTTCTGACCCTCATCGGCTACTCGGTCAACGACACCGTCGTCGTTTTCGACCGGATCCGCGAGAACCGCGAGAAGAACCGGCGCGCCCCGCTCGCCGAGCTCGTGAACCACTCCGTCAACCAGACGCTCTCGCGCACGGTGCTCACGTCGCTCCTGACGTTCGTCGTCGTGGTCGTCCTGTTCCTCCTCGGCGGCGAGGTCCTGCGCGGATTCTCGTTCGTCATGCTGGTCGGGATCATCGTCGGAACGTACTCGTCGATCTTCATCGCGGCCCCGCTCGTGGTCGTCTGGGAAGAGTGGCGGCAGAAGCGCGCGGCGGCGAAGTCCACGGGCGCTCCCGCCCCGACGAAGCCCGGCAAGGCCGCCGCGGCGAAGTCCCGCTAGCGTTCAGGCGGCGTCCGAGGCCTCGGGGCCGAGGACGCCCTCCCATTTCGCGACGACGACGGCCGCGACGCAGTTGCCCGCGAGGTTGATCGACGTGCGGGCCATGTCCATGAGCTCGTCCACCGCGAGGATCATCGCGACGCCCGCCTCTCCCGGCAGGTTGAAGCTCGCGCAGCCGGCCGCGATGATCACGAGCGAGGCCCGCGGCACGGCGGCGACGCCCTTGGACGTGAGCATGAACACGAGGCACATCGTGATCTGCTCGGCGATCGACAGGTGGCGCCCGGCGGCCTGCGCGATCGTCATCGTGGCGAGGACGATGTAGAGCGTCGAGCCGTCGAGGTTGAAGCTGTAGCCCGCGGGCAGGACGAAGCCCGCGACGCCCTTCGGGACGCCGAACTCGACGATCCGCTCGAGCGCGCGGGGAAGGGCGGCCTCGGATGACGCCGTGGAGAACGCGATGAGGAACGGCTCGCGGATCTTCGCGAAGAACCGCCGGATCGACACCCCGCAGAGCTTCAGGGCCGGCACGAGGACGATGAGCGCGAACACGATCAGCGCCGCGTAGAGGGAGCCGACGAGCTTCGCGTAGCTCCCGAGGACCGTGATCCCGTGGTGCGAGACCGCGCCCGCCATCGCGCCGAAGACGCCGAGCGGCGTGAGCGCCATGACGTAGTCCGTGAGCTTGAAGAGCACGGCGACGGCGGACTCGAAGAAGTCGACGAACGGCTTCGCCCGCTCGTGGCCCACGTGGGCCGCGGCGACGCCGAGGAGCGTCGCGAAGATGACGATCTGCAGGATGTCCTGCTTCGCCATCGCGTCGACCACGTTGGAGGGGAAGAGGTGGAGGAGCGTCTCGACGGCCGTCTTCGGCTTCGCGAGGATCTCGCCCGTGGCCGGGAGCTTCAGGTCGAGACCGGGCTTCACGAGGTTCGCGAAGACGAGGCCGATCACGAGGGCGATCGTCGTGGCGATCTCGAAATAGATGAGCGCCTTGACGCCCATCCGCCCGACGGCCTTCACGTCGCCCGTCTTCCCGATCCCGAGGACGATCGTCGAGAAGATGAGCGGGACGACGAGCATCTTGATGAGGTTGATGAAGGCCTTCGAGAGGAACCGGAACGATTCGTAGGCCCAGGGGTACGTCTCGGCCGGGAGGAAGTGGCCGAGGACGACCCCGAGGATCAGCGCGTAGAAGATGAGCGCCGTCGGGGATAGCCAGCGGCTCCGCGCGCGGCCGCCGCTCACGCCGCGGCGCCCCCGCGGGCCTTGCGCGCCTTCCACCATTCCCAGGCGAGCGGCAGGACCGAGATCCCGATGATCGCGAGGACGACGAGGGAGAAGTTCTTCTTCACGATCGGGATGTTCCCGAAAAAGTAGCCCGAGAAGACGCAGATCGCGACCCAGGCGACGCCGCCGATCACGTTGTAGGCGATGAACGTCCCGTACGTCATCGAGCCGACGCCCGCGACGAACGGCGCGAACGTCCGCACGATCGGGACGAACCGCGCCAGGATGATCGTCTTCTTGCCGTGCTTCTCGTAGAAGGCTTCCGTCTTCTTCAGGTGTTCCTGCTTGAGGAACTTCACGGTCCCGTCGAAGGCGCGCGGGCCGATCTTCTTTCCGATCCAGTAGTTGACCGTGTCGCCGAGGATGGCGGCGAGGGAGAGGAGCAGGAAGAGGGCCCAGACGTTCAGGGTGCCGAGCGAGGCGAGGGCGCCGGCGGTGAAGAGGAGCGAATCGCCCGGGAGGAACGGCGTGACGACGAGGCCGGTCTCGCAGAAGACGATCGCGAACAGGATCGCGTTCGTCCAGGCCCCGTAGTCCCGCGTGACCTCGGCAAGGTGCTTGTCGATGTGCAGGAAGACGTCGATCAGCTGCTTCAACAGATCCATTTCGGCCCTCGTTGGGTGCGGAGGATAGCCGGAAAGGACGATAATGGGCGGCCGTGCTGCGCTTCGAGGACATCCTCGAGAAGGTCGAGTCCTACCACCCCCACGTGGACGAGGACCTGCTGAGGCGCGCCTACGTCGTCTCCGCGCACGAGCACCGGAATCAGCTCCGCTCCTCGGGCGAGCCCTATCTCGTCCACCCGCTCAACGTCGCGATGATCCTCGCGGAGATGAAGCTCGACGAGGCGTCGATCGCGGCGGGCCTGCTCCACGACGTCCTCGAGGACTCGTCGATGACGAAGGAGCGGGTCGCGGAGCTTTTCGGCCCCGACGTCGCCCACCTCGTCGACGGCGTCACGAAGATCGGCAAGTACGCCTTCACGTCCAAGGAGGCGCAGCAGGCCGAGACGTTCCGGAAGATGCTGCTCGCGATGACGGACGACCTGAGGGTCATCCTCGTCAAGCTCGCGGACCGCCTCCACAACATGCGGACGCTCGAGCACCTGCCCGAGCCGAAGCAGCGCACCGTGGCCGCCGAGACGATGGAGATCTTCGCCCCGCTCGCGAACCGGCTCGGGATGGGCAAGATGAAGGGCGAGCTCGAGGACCTCTCGTTCCGGTTCCTCTACCCCGAAGAGTTCGCCACGCTGCAGACGGCGGTCGACGAGAGGATGAAGGCCTCGGCGGCCAGCGTCGAGAAGATCCGCCAGGAGCTCATCGCCAGGACGCAGGCCATGGGCATCGAGGCGGAGATCACGGGCCGTGTGAAACGGTACTGGTCCGTCCGGCAGAAGCTCATCCGGCAGGCCATTCCGCTCGAGCAGCTCTACGACGTCCTCGCGTTCCGCATCCTCGTCTCGAGCATCCCCGACTGCTACACGGTCCTCGGCATCGTGCACCAGTCCTGGCGGCCCGTTCCCGGGCGCATCAAGGACTACATCGCGATGCCGAAGCGGAACTTCTACCAGTCCCTCCACACGACGCTCGTCCCGGAAGGGGCCGTGCCGTTCGAGGTCCAGATCCGCACGCGGGAGATGGACCTCATCGCCGAGAACGGCATCGCGGCCCACTGGAAGTACAAGGAAGGGGAAGCGAGCCGCGCGCAGGAGGCGCACGTCGGCCTCCTGAGGCAGATCTTCGAGACGACGCGGGACGTGTCGGACCCGCGCGAGTTCCTCTCGTCGCTGAGGATCGACCTGTACCCGGACGACGTGTACATCTTCAGCCCGAAGGGCGCCGTCTTCGCGTTTCCTCGTGGCGCGACGCCGGTCGATTTCGCGTACCGCGTCCACACGGACGTCGGACACCACACCGTGGGCGCGCGCGTCAACGGGCGCCTCGTGCCGCTCAAGACCCCGCTCGTGAACGGCGACATCGTCGAGATCCTGACGTCGCCCTCCTCCCAGCCCTCGCGCGACTGGCTCAGCTTCGTGCTGACCGCGCGCGCGAAGAACAAGATCCGCGCCCACATCCATACGGCCGAAAAGGAAAAGTCCGTCGAGATCGGCCGGCGCCTGCTCGACCGCGAGCTCAAGAAGTGGAAGAAGAGCCTCCCGAAGCTCCTCGAGGCGAAGGCGTTCGATCCCTTCCTCGGGGACTTCGGCGTTTCGAAGGTGGACGACCTCATCGCGGACGTCGGCTTCGGCAAGCTGGCGCCGCGCGCCGTCGTCGCGAAGCTCCTGCCCGAAGCGGGGGGGGACGGCCAGGCGCCTGCGCAGTCCCGCGTGGCCGCGATCGGAAGCGCCATGCGCCGCGTCCTGCCGTTCGGGGCGGCGCCGGGGATCCGCGTCAAAGGGGAGAACGACCTCCTCGCGACGCTCGCGAAGTGCTGCCAGCCCGTCCCGGGCGAGGACATCGTGGGCTACGTTTCCCGCGGCCGGGGCGTCTCGGTCCACTCCGTGGGCTGCTCGAACGTGCGGAGCCTCCTGTTCGACCCCAGCCGGGAGATCGCCGTCCAGTGGGAGACGGCGAAGGACCAGTCCGTCACCGTGGACCTCGAGATCCACACCGAGGATCGCCAGGGCATGCTCGCCCGCATCACCCAGCTCCTCTCGGCCGCGAACTCCAACATCCGTTCGATCGAGGCCCGGACGAGCGGGGACGGCCGCGCGACGATCGACGCCAGCGTCACGACTCAGGATCGGCGGCACCTGGAGCGCCTCCTCGTCGGCCTGCGCGCGCTTCCGGGCGTCACCGACGTGAGACGAAAGCTGCATTCCTCGGACGCCGAAGCCGGCTGACCCTGGCCCCGGATGGTGTCCTTTTTCAGCGCGATCGAATCGGCGGGGCCCTGACGGAGCTTCGCCTCTACCCGCGTTTTCCTGAATTCCGGATGGGGCGGACTTGTACCACAATCGATTCCCGGCCGCAAGGGAAATCGCACATTCGCAACGACTTGACACTACCCGGGGGGGAACGCCCAGAATAAGGCGAGTCAATCTCTTTTCACGGCAGACCGTGTCTCGCGTTCCGGGGTAGGAGGTCAGCAGACCGTGCTGTTCCGCAAGGCGAAAAACCTCGTCGGACTCGACATCGGCTCTTCGGCCGTCAAGATGGTCGAGTTGAAGGAGGGCAAGGAGGGCACGTTCCACCTCGTGAAGGCGGGACTGGAGACCCTTTCGCCCGAAGCCATCGTCGACGGGGCCATCATGGACTCGTCTCTCGTCGTCGAGACCATCACCCGGCTCCTCGCGTCGACGGGCGTCAAGAACCCGAACGTCGCCGTGTCGGTTTCGGGCCACTCCGTCATCGTCAAGAAGATCATGCTGCCGACGATGCCGGAGGAGGAGCTCTCGGAGTCCATCCGCTGGGAGGCCGAGCAGTACGTCCCGTTCGACATCAACGACGTCTACCTCGACTACGTCGTCCTCGACCCCGGCGCCGTGGGCGAAACCATGGGCGTCCTGCTCGTGGCCGCCAAGAAGGAGAAGGTCGACGACTTCAAGAACGTCGTGACCCAGGCGGGGCGCACGCCGTCGCTCGTGGACGTCGACGCGTTCGCTCTCCAGAACTGCTACGAGGTCAACTACGGGGCCGATCCGGGCCGCGTCGTGGCTCTCGTGAACATCGGCGCCTCGGTCATGAACGTGAACATCCTGTCGCAGGGCCAGACGGTCTTCTGGCGCGACATCACGTTCGGCGGCAACCAGTTCACGGACGCGCTCCAGAAGGCCTATTCGCTCAACTTCGAGCAGGCCGAGTCCCTCAAGAAGGGCGAGCCCGTCGCGGGGCAGACGGCGCAGTCCATCCAGCCCGTCCTGACCGGCGTCTCGGAGGACGCGGCGGCCGAGCTGCAGAAGACGCTCGACTTCTTCCAGGCCACGTCGGGCGCCGACCGTGTGGATTCCATCGTCGTCTCGGGCGGCGGCTCGAAGGCCGCGCACTTCGAGGACGTCCTGAAGGACAAGTTCGGCCTCCCGGTCGAGGTCATGAACCCGTTCCGTTCGATCTTCACCGACGACCGCGCGGTGGACGCCGCGTGGCTCTCGGAGGCCTCGCCCTCGCTCGCGATCGCCGTCGGACTCGGCGTCCGGAAGATCGGGGAGTAGCCGCATGATTCGGATCAACCTCCTCGCCGAAGCCCGGCCCCAGCGCAAAAAGAAGGGCGTCTCCGCGCTCGGCGCAGGCGGGCGGCTGAACACCCTTCTCCTCGGCGGGGCGATCGGCCTCGCGGTCCTCGTCGGCGTCATCCAGTTCTGGGTGCTCCGCAGCCAGATCAAGGCGCAGGAAGAGAAGATCCGGACGGCGCAGGTCGAGGTCACGCGCCTCGAGTCCGTCCTCAAGGAAGTGAAGGACTACGAGGCGAAGAAGGCCCGCGTCCAGCGCAAGGTCGACCTCATCAACCAGCTCAAGCAGAACCAGCGCGGGCCCGTGCGTCTCATGGACGAGGTCTCTCGCGCGCTGCCCGACCTCGTCTGGATCGAGAGGATGGAGTACCACGGGAACGCGATCTCGCTCGAGGGCAAGGCCTTCAACCCGCCGGCCGTCGCGAACTTCATCGCGAACCTGAGGCTCGTGCCCGCGTTCCAGGAGCCCAAGCTCGCGGACCTTTCCGCCTGCTCCGGGGCCTCCGGTTCCTCGCTCTACTGCTACAAGATGTCCTTCACCTTCTCCAACCTCGACCGCACGCAGCCCGAGACGGCCGCTCCGCCGCCTCCGAAGCCGGCCGAGCCTCCGAAGAAGGCCGAACGCGGCGCGGGCGGCGCCGCCGGCGTCCAGGGAATGTAGGAGGGCGCGCGAATGGCCTCGCTCGACCTCAAGCAGCTGGAAGGGAAGCCCTGGTACTACGGGCTCGGCATCGGCGTTGCGATCGCGCTCGCGCTGTACGCCGTCGCGTACTACCAGATTCCGAACTTCTCCGAGATGAAGCAGACGCTCGAGAACAAGAAGAACGAGCTCGACGTTCTGCAGCAGAAGATCACGCAGGGCCGCGCCGCCGAGCGCCGGCTGCCGCAGCTCCGCGAGGAGGTCCGGCGGACCGAGCTCGACCTCCAGCGGCTCCTGGCGATCCTTCCGACGGCCCGCAACGCCGAAGAGCTCATCAAGAAGGTCCAGGCCCTCGCGGGCCAGGGCGAGCTCTTCACGAAGAAATGGTCGCCGAAGGAGTACATCAACCGCGACTTTTACGCGGAGTGGCCGATCGACCTGCAGGTCGACGGCTCGTACCACAACCTTGCGCTCTTCTTCGAGAAGGTCGCGCGATTCTCGCGGATCATCAACATCGAGGACCTCGTGATGACCGGCTACCCCGACGCGCGGGGCGGCCGTACTCTCGGGGCCAACTTCACCGCCAAGACGTTCATTTACCTCGGCGACACGGAGCCGGCGACGCCGGCCGGCGCGAAAGCCGCCCCGAAGGCCGCGCCGAAGCCGGCCGGCGTCTCGAAGAAGGACACGGAAGGATGAGCGCCCGCCACTCCAGCCTCCGTCTGCTCGCGGTGGCCGCTGCATTCGCCGCCCTCGCGGCCTCGCCCGCCGCGGCCCAGGCTCCGGCCGCCCCGGCGCCGCCGCCCGCCGAGACGCCGAAGATCACGGACCAGGACTTCACCCCCTCCGTCTACACGTACGAGGTCGGCGGCCGGCGGGATCCGTTCCGGTCGCTTCTCGTGCGCAACCCCTCGGAGAGGGAGCGCGTCCGTCCGCCGGGCCTCGCCGGCGTGATGGTCGACGAGCTCGAGCTCCAGGGCACGATCAAGGTCAAGCAGGGCTGGGTCGCGATGATGCGCGGCCCGGACAACAAGTCGCATCTCATCCGCAAAGGCACGACCCTCTTCGACGGCGAGGTCACCGACGTGTCCGCGACGGAAGTCACGTTCCGCCAGAACGTGAACGATCCGACGAACCCGAAGCCGTTCCGCGAAGTGGTCAAGGCGCTCGCACTCCAGAAGAAGCCGTGAGCGAAGGGACGTCCATGACGACGATGCTCAGTGGGTCCGGAAAAAGAAGGGGCTCTCCCGATCAGGTGGGGTCTGGTGGAGGAAGCATGCGCAACCCGTGTGTCCTCGCCGCCCGTGTCGCGGCGCTCGCGCTGCTCGTCCCCGTGCTCTCCGGCTGCGCGTCCTCGGGCGACAACGTCGCCGCGGGGAGCTCCGGAACCACGGCGCCGGCGCCGGTCGTCCTGACCGGAGCGACGCTTCTCGCGGACGGGGATTCCCCTCGTCTCCTCCTCACGGGGAACGGACCGCTCGCCCCGACGCTCTACAACCGCGAGGGTTCCACCAAGGTCGTCATCGACGTCGCAAATGCGGTGGCCGCGCCCGGCCTCGAGCCGCCGCGCGCCGACGGCACGCTGCTCTCGCGCCTCGAGATGAAGTCCTTCGTGGAAATGGGCAAGCCCCACATCCAGTTCGAGCTGACGGCGCGCGTCCCTCTCGAGCCCGCGATCTCCTCGGACTCCGGGTCGCCCGCGATGGCCGTCAGCCTGGTGAAGGCGGCGCCCGTCCTCGTGGCGTCGGCCGCTCCCGCGGCCCCGCCCGCCGAGATGCCCGTCGTCAAGGTCGAGGCCGAGCCGAGCGTGAAGGCTGAAGAAATCCCGGCCCCCGCGGCGACGACGTCGACGACGACCTCGATCGCGGTTTCCGAGGCGGCGCCGGTTCCCGTCCACCATGCGGCCACCGGGTCGCGCGCCACGCGCCTCTCGGGCGTCGCCGTCGCCCAGAGCGGCGGCAGGCTCGTCGTGACGCTTTCGGGCAACGGATCGTTCGCCTACGAGACGTTCGCCCTCGCGAACCCCCCGCGCTACGTCGTCGACCTTCCCGGCGTCCTCCTCGCGACGCCGAAGAAGTCGCAGGACGTCCGTCACCCGGCCGTCACGCGCGTCCGCGCCTCGCAGTTCAAGGGCGGGCTCGAGCCCGTCACGCGCGTCGTGTTCGACCTCGCGAGCCCGGTCGAGCCGGCCGCGAAGTCCGCTTCCGCGGGCCTCGCGTTCGCGTTCGGGTCGGGCTCCTCCGCGCCCGCGGTCGCCGCCGCGCCGATCGTCAAGGAAGCCCCCGCGCCGCTCGTGAAGGTCGAGGCTCCGGCTCCCGCGCCCGTCAACAAAGTCACGGCCGCGCCCGAGAAGGTCGCCGTGATCGCGGCCCCCGCGGCCTCGTCCTACGAAAAGCACGAAGTCGAGGACGCGGCCGAGCCTGTCGTGAAGGCCGCGCCCGCTCCGGCCACCCCGGCCCCCGTGGCGGTCGCGGCGGCACCTCCCGCCACTTTTTCGGCCCCGCCGCAGCCGGTTGCGGCGCCCGAACCCGCTGTTTCCGACGCGCCGCACATCGTGACGGCGACGCCGGAGATCCGGCTGATCCCGGCGGAAAAGCCCGCGCCCGTCGCGAGCGCGGCCTCCCGCCCCGTTCCCCCCGCGGCCGAGCCGGCGCCGAAGCGCCGGAAGACGTCCGAGGACAAGGCGCTCATCGAGGCGGCCGAGACGCTGTTGAACCAGCAGGACGCGGCCGGAAAGCCGCGCGAGATCGCGAATCCCTTCGAGGCGCGCACGCTCGGCGCCGGCGACAAGCAGTACACGGGCGAGCCGATCACGCTCAACCTCAAGGACGCGGACATCAAGGACACGCTCCAGAGGTTCAGCGAGCTCACCCAGCTCAACATCGTCCTCGACCCCGACGTGCGGGGCACGGTCACGGTCTCCCTCCAGGAGATTCCGTGGGACCAGGCGCTCGAGCTGATCCTCAAGATCAACCAGCTCGGCTACGTGCTCGAAGGCAACGTCATGCGGATCGCGTCGTCGAACAAGCTCCTCCAGGAGGAGCAGGCGCGGCTCGCGTTCTCGGCGGCGCAGGACAAGAATCGCCCGCTCCGCACGGTCCTCCAGAAGATCTCGTACTCCAACGTGTCCGAAATGGCGGCGACGGCTCGCAAGGTCATGTCGTCGCGCGGTGACATCTTCGTCGACGCCCGGTCGAACACGCTCGTGATCAAGGAGCTGCCGGATTACCTTCCGACGGTCCTCGACCTCATCAAGAACCTCGACGTCGCGAGCCCCCAGGTCATGATCGAGGCCCGCATCATCGAGGCGAACCGCACGTTCTCGAACGAGATCGGCGTCGTGTGGGGCTTCCAGGGTGTCGCGGACGCCGCCCACGGCAACACGACGGGCCTCGTCTTCCCGAACTCGGGGAACGTCGCGGGCAACGTCTCGCTCCCGAGCGGCGCGCCCCAGGTCCTCAGCCTCTCGCTCGCGAACGTCCTCGACACGTTCCGGCTGGACGCCTCGATCCACGCGGCCGAGTCGCGCGGCCTCGTGAAGGTCGTCTCGACGCCGAAGGTCCAGACGCAGACGGGGGAGGCCGCGAGCATCCAGTCGGGCTTCCAGATCCCGGTTCAGACGACGGTCAACAACACGACGTCCGTCCTCTACATCAACGCGACGCTCCGCCTCGACGTGACCCCGCAGATCACGAACGAGGGCACGGTCATCATGGACGTGACCGTCCAGAAGCGCGAACCCGCGGTCGGCATCAACATCGCCGGCGGCCAGAACATCCCGCTCACGACGCGCGACGCCAAGACGCGCCTCATGGTGCGCGACGGTGGGACGGCGGTCATCGGCGGCATCTTCAAGATCACGAGCAACGACGGCCAATCGATGATCCCCGGGCTCTGGAAGATTCCGATCATCGGGAATCTCTTCCGGAGTCGCACCCAGAGCGAGAACACCGACGAACTCATGATCTTCATCACTCCGCGGATCATCCGCTGACAGGAGCGCGTGCGATGAAGAAGACGACTTCCTCCGTTCTGGCCCTCGGAGCCCTGCTCCTGGCGCTCCTTCCGGGCTGCTCGACGAACACGCAGGGCGACGACGCCGCACCGGTCTTTCTGGTCGGCGAGTTCACCGAGCTTCTCCTCGAGAAGCTGCTCGTCGAAGGCACCCCCGTGCAGTTCAAGACGACGACGCTGCGCAGCCGCCTCAAGGTGCCGGGCTCCGCGTCGGTGCAGTTCCTCGACGTGCAGATCGACAGCTACGTCGTGAATTGGAGCCGCCTCGACGGCGGGACGAAGGCCTCCGCTCGGAGACGTTCGCCGGGAACATCATCGTGCCGGTTGGAGGCACGTCGACGCTCAACAATTACCAGTACATGACCGCGGACGCGCTCCTGCGGTCTCCTCTCGACCAGCTCTACCCGTTCAACGGCGGCATCGACCGCGAGACCGGGAGGACCTCGATCCGTCAGGCGGGCCACGTCATCTGGTACGGCCACACGCTCTCGGGTCAGCCCGTCGTGTCGAACGAGGCCACGTTCGACCTCACGTTCCGGTACAGCGCTGCGTCCGGCCGAATCGAGGGACAGCTTGCTCGGTGACGAGGTGAAACCCATGCGAAGAATCCCGTTTCCGGCCGCCGCGCTGGCCGCCGGCCTCGTGGCCCTCCTCACCGGCTGCGCCGGCGAGACGCCGACGTCGCCCACGGGCACGCAGCCCCCGGGCCCCCCAGGCACCTGCACGGTCTCGATCGCGATGCTGTCTACGTCCCTCTCGCCCGTCGTGGGGAGCGAGGTCGTCGTCCGCGCCGCGGTGACGAAGGGCGGCGCGGCGGTCCCCGACGGAACGTCCGTCCAACTGACGACCGACCTCGGCGTCTTCGCCGAGAACGGCCTGCCCACCGTCTCGAAGACGACGGTCGCCGGCGCGGCCGACGTCACGCTCTTCTCGCAGAACGCGGGCGCCGCTCACGTGAAGGCGGCCTACGACTGCGGGTCCGCCAGCCTCACGATCAATTACTCGGGCGCTTCGACGCTCGGCCCCTACGTGTCTTCCTATTCGCCCACGAGCGGAAGCTGCCTGGGCGGCGAGACGGTCACCATCCTTGGCGGCCTCTTCGGCAACACGGCGGGAATCGTCTACTTCGGCGGCGCTCCGGCCTCTCTCGTGACCTGGGCGACCAACTCGATCACGGTCAGGACGCCGATCCGGAATCTGAAGAACCCGGCCGTGCCGGAGCTCGTCGACGTCGTGATCTCGGCGGCCGGGGCGACGGTCACGGCGCCCATCAAGTTCACGTATTTCTGCATCGCGCCCGACCAGAAGATGTCGATCTCGTCCATCAACCCGATCGCCGGTTCGCCCGGCGGCGGCGACGCCGTGACGATCCTCGGGAGCCACTTCGGCCTGAACATCTCGACGACCCAGGTCACGTTCTGCGGCCTTCCGGCGCAGATCACGGGCCAGTCGGACTCGCAGATCACGGTCACGACGCCGGCCCACACGCTGGCCAACCCGGCCTTCTCCGAGGCCTGCCCGGTCGTCGTCACACGCGACCTCGGGCTCGTCTCCACGCAGTCCGCGACGTCGCCCGTGCCGTTCACGTACCGCGGCAGCGGCTCGACAGGAGCCTGCAACACCGACCCCACCTTCTACGTGACGAGTCTCAAGCCGACCTCGGGCAGCCCCGACGGCGGCGACGTCGTGACGATCACCGGCTCGGGCTTCCCGACGAACGCGACCCTTCTCCGGGTCGACTTCGGCGGCAACCCCGGCACGCTCGTCGGGAGTCCGACGTCGACGACGTTCCAGGTCTCGACGCCCCGCCGCGTTCTCGCGACGCCGGACGTGCCCGAGACCGTCGACGTCGTCGTGACGGACCTCGGCAGCGCCTCGCAGCGCTGCGCCCGCGTCGGTGGCGCCTTCGTTTACACGGCAAGGGCGCTCGACCCGGCGATCTACGGCAACTCGCCGGTCACCGGTCCCAACGACCAGTCGACGCGCGTCACCCTCTTCGGCACGAACTTCCAGTTCCCGATGCAGGTCTTCATGACGGGCGGCCTCACCTGCGGCGCGCAGCGCGTGGAAGCGGCGCAGCCCATTCAGGTGTCCCCGACGCAGATCATCTTCCAGACTCCGGTTGCGAACGGCGGGAACGCCTGCCTCGCGGGCCAGCTCGTCGACATCGTGATCCTGAATCCGTCGACCGGCAAGACGGCCAAGTGCGTGTCGTGCTTCAAGTACTACTCGTGCCCGGTCGTCAGCGTCGCGTCGCCGTCCATCGGAAGCACCACGCAGCCGACGACGGTCGTGATCTCGGGCAACAACTTCCCCGAGCCGACGTTTGCGAACTTCCGCCTCGCATCCTCGGGCACGCCGCTCACGTCCCTCCAGGTCACCAGCGTGTCGAACACCTCCATCATCGTGACGATGCCGTCGCTCCAGACTCTGCTCGGCGGCTCGCTGAGCTGCGGGAACACGGACGGCTTCATCGACCTCTCGTTCCCGGGCGTCACGTGCATCCCGAACACGATCTCGGTGCCGTTCGCCTACCACAGCGACCCGCCGACGGCCTCGACCGCTTCGCCGTCGAACCTGAGCCAGGACGGCACGCTGTACCCGGGCACCGGCTCGCCCGCGACGATCACGCTCGTCGGGACGAACTTCCAGGCCCCGATGACGGTCACGCTCATCAAGGACGGCGTCCCGGTGCCGAACACGCCGGTCAACAACGCGTCCGTCTCGAACCCGACGGTCCTGACGTTCGCGGCGCCCGCGGTCCCGAACAACGCGCTGAACCAGCAGAACTGCTCCTCGGGCGGGCCGATCAACGGCCTCAAGTACGTCTCGACGTCGTTCGGCATCCGGGTGAGGAACACGCTCACGGGGTGCACGGTCGACCTCCCGAACGTCCTCGTCTACAACCCGATCGACCTGACCTGCCGCGCGGCCCTTCAGATCATCACGCCGTCGCTGCCGAACGGCACGGCGGGCGCGGCCTACTCGGCGCAGTTCATCGCCTCGGGCGGCGCGGGCGCGCCGTACTCGTGGTCGGCCGTGGGCCTTCCGGCGGCGCTCGTGCTCAACGCGGCAACCGGCATCATCTCGGGCACGCCGGCCGCGGCGGGCACGGCCACCATCAACGTCACGGTCGTGGACGCGGCCGCCAACACCACGACCCGTATCTACACGCTGCAGGTCAACTGACGCCGCACTCGGGTCTCCAGGGTTCGGGCCGCCTTCGGGCGGCCCGAACTGTCTCGGAACCGGATGCCGTAGACTCGGAGACGGATCGAAACACATGGCTCTCTTCGGCGGCCCGTCCCAGCCCGTGACCCGTCTCGAGGAGCTGAAACGGCTCCTCCAGCGGGATCCCACGTCGCGCCAGTTCCTGGCGCTGGCGGAGGAGTTCCGGCGGCACGGGAAGTACCGCGACGCGGTCATCACGCTCGAACGCGGCCTCGCCCTCCATGCGAACTCCGTCGCGGGGCACGTCGCGCTCGGGAAGACGTACCAGCAGCTCGACCGTCTCGAGGACGCGATCCGGGCGTTCAACAACGCGCTCCGGATCGACCGTGAGAACCTCGTCGCGATCCGGCAGCTCGCCGAGGTCTTCCTCGCCAAGGGCGACAAGATCGAGGCGATCAAGAAGCTGAAGCTCTACCGCGGCCTCAAGGCCGGGGACCGCGACGTGAACGACATCATCGCGCGCCTCGAGCTGGAGATGTCGGCGGCCGTGAGCGAGCGCGCCGGCTTCCGCAGCGGAGCCCGCCCCGCGGCCGAGGCGCCGCCGGGGTTCCTGCCCGGCCCCGCCTCGTCGAGCACGCTCCGCCGCGCCGCGCTCCTCAGGAAGCTCGAGACGCGCGCGCCCGAGGCGACGGCGCCCCCCTTCCCGGTGGCGGAGCGGGCCGCCGACCCGATGGCCCTCACGTACGACGGCGCCTCGATCGCGCGCGCTCTGGAGAGGTCCCGGCCGATCCCGGTCGTGCCGCCGCCGCCGGCGCCGCCGCCTCCGCTCGAGGACCTCTTCCTTCAGACGACGCCCGAGCCGGCCGCGCCCGCCGTCGAGGTCTCTCCGTTCACGGCGCCGATTGCCCAGGTTCGCGAGACGGCTCCGGCGCTGGACCTCCCGGCCCCGCCGGCTCCCCTCGAGGTTTCCCCGCCCGAAGTGGACATCGACGACGTTCCCACCGCGCCATTCCAGTTCCCGGTGGACCTCTACCGCGTCGGATCGGCGCCCGAGCCCGCGGCAGCTCTGCCGGAGGCTCCGACCCCAGCCCCGGCCGCGGTTCAGGCGCCGGCTCCCGAGCCGGAAGCCGCACCGGCCCCCGCCGAACCGCCCCTCGTCACGCCGACGCTCGCGGCGCTTTACGAGCGGCAGGGCTTCGCGGCCGACGCGCGTGAGACCTACCGCACGCTCGCCGAGACCGAGGCGGACGAGGCGCGTGCCCAGGCCCTTCGCGACAAGGCCGCGGCGATCCCCGCCGAGCGGCGCGACCGGCCGCATCTCCGCCGGCTCGCCCGGCGCTTTCCGAAGCGCACGGAGGCGACGGCGAACGACCTCCACGCGATGATCCGCGCGCTCGTCGAATCGACCGAGGGTATCCGGGCCGCCACGTTGACCGATCTCGAAGGCCTGCCGGTCGTGACGGCCGGACCCGGCGCGCGCGAGGGCTCACAGGAGATCCTCGTCGCCGAGCTGACCTCCTTCCTCAACAACGTCGGACGCTCGGCGGGAGAAGTCGGCGCGGGGCGCCTGCGCAGCCTCGCCCTCGCCGGCGCCAACGGCACCGCCATCGTGTCCCGCGTGAGCGACGACTATTCGCTCATCCTGCACGTGGACCCCGATGCGATCCTGGGCGAGGTGCGATGGGAAGCCGAACGCACGGCCCGCGCCCTCGCCCCCGCGGTTCGCTGAGCGCCGAGAGAGAATTCAGGAAACGAACCGAGAGGACACATGAACGTCAAGGAAATCAAGGAACTGGTGGACCTCGTATCCCGACGCGGGCTCGCGGGTCTCGAGATCGAACGCGCGGGCTTCCGCCTGCGGATCGAGGGCGCCCCGCGGGTCCCGGCCGCGGGGCCGCGCGGCTGGGAGCCGGCCGTGTTCGCGGAGCCCGTCTCCCTGCCCGCGCCCGCCGCGCCGGTCGCAGGGCCGCCCGCCGTCGCCCGCGTCGCGCCCGGCCCCCCGGGCTCGGGCGAGACCGAGGGCTTCCACGTCCTCACGTCGCCCATCGTGGGCACTTTCTACCGCGCGGCCAATCCCGACGCGGATCCGTTCGTCAAGGTCGGCGACGTGGTCGAGAAGGGCAAGACGCTCTGCATCGTCGAGGCGATGAAACTCATGAACGAAATCGAGGCGGACGTGGCGGGGACGATCGTGGCGATCTACCCGCAGAACGCGCAGCCGGTCGAGTTCGGCGAAAAACTCTTCGCGATCCAGCCCCGCTGAGGCGACGTGTTCCAGAAGGTTCTCGTCGCCAACCGTGGAGAGATCGCGCTCCGCATCATCGCCGCCTGCAAGGAGCTGGGCGTCGCGACCGTGGCCGTCCATTCGGAGGCCGACCGTGACGCGCTCCACGTCCGGGCCGCGGACGAGTCGGTGTGCATCGGGCCGCCGGCGCCGTCCGGCTCCTACCTGAACATCACGTCGCTCGTCGCGGCGGCCGAGATCACCGGGGCCGACGCCGTGCACCCCGGCTACGGCTTTCTCGCGGAGAACGCGCACTTCGCCGAGATCCTCGAGGAAGTCGGCCTGAAGTGGATCGGCGCGTCGCCCGACTCGATCCGGCGCATGGGAGACAAGGCGGTCGCGAAGTCGACCGTCAAGGATTCCGGCGTGCCCACGGTCCCCGGAAGCGCGGGCCCGCTCGACTCGATCGAGGACTCGATGCGCCTCGCCGAACGGATCGGGTACCCCGTGCTCCTGAAGGCCGTCGCCGGGGGCGGCGGGCGCGGGATGCGCGTGGCGCGCAACGACAAGGAGCTCGCCGCGGCCTTCGAGCTCGCGACGCGGGAGGCCGAGCGCGCGTTCGGCAACGGCAGCCTCTACCTCGAGAAGTACCTCGCCGAGCCGCGCCACGTCGAGATCCAGATCTTCGGCGACGCCCACGGACGCGTCGTCCACCTTGGCGAGCGCGAGTGCTCGCTCCAGCGCCGGCACCAGAAGATCATGGAAGAGTCGCCGTCGCCGGCGCTCTCCGACGCCCTGCGCGCGAAAATGGGCGCGGCGGCCGTCGCGTGCGCGCGGGCCGTGAACTACGTCGGCGCCGGCACCGTGGAGTTTCTCCTCGACGAGGACGGGTCGTTCTTCTTCATGGAGATGAACACGCGCATCCAGGTCGAGCACCCGGTGACCGAGATGGTCACGGGCTTCGACCTCGTGAAGGAGCAAATCCGCGTGGCGGCGGGGGAGCCCCTGTCCTTCGGCCCGACGCCCGGCGACGGGGACGGGGCCGGCTGGAAGCCGCGCGGGCACGCGATCGAGTTCCGCATTAACGCGGAGGATCCCGTCACGTTCGCGCCGTCGCCCGGCACGATCACGACGTTTCACCTCCCGGGCGGACCCGGCGTCCGCGTCGACACGGCCGCCTACTCGGGCTGGAAGATCCCGCCGTACTACGACTCGCTCATCGCGAAGCTCATCGTCCACGGCCGCGACCGCGAGGAGGCGCTCGCCCGCGGCAGGCGCGCGCTCGAGCTCTTCATCGTCGAGGGCGTCAAGACGACGATCCCGCTCCACCTGCGGCTCCTCGACGACCCGGACGTGCGGCGCGGGCGCTTCTCCACGAAGTGGCTCGAGCGCTGGCTCCTCAAGCACGGACCGGGCTGACCGGAGGCCCGCGCGTGGCGGCCGCGCCGGGGCGCATCTACCTCGTCGGCTTCATGGGAAGCGGGAAGACGACCGCCGGACGGCTCCTCGCCGGGCTGTTCGGCCTCCCGTTCGTCGATCTCGACCTCGCGTTCGAGGCGATGGCGGGGCAGACGATCCGCGAGACGTTCGAGACGCGGGGCGAACCGTGGTTTCGCGAGCGCGAGGCCGAGCTCCTGCGCGGGACGGCGTCGCTCGGGGCGGCCGTCGTCGCGCTCGGCGGCGGGACGTTCACGTTCCCCGAGAATCGCGACTTCGTAAAGTCGCACGGGCTCTCGATCTTCCTCGACGCGCCGTTCGACGTGATCGCCGAGCGGCTGGCCGGCAAGACCGCCGACCGGCCTCTGTTTCCCTCCGAGGAGCGTGCGCGGGAGCTCTGGGAGGCGCGCCTCCCATCCTATAGAATGGCAGATCGGACGCTCGACGTGACACGCGACATGACTGCGGCCGACGTGGCCGGCCGACTGGCGGATCTCGCGGCACCGCCGCTGACGGCCCCGGACGGAGCGGCCTGACGTGCGCTACCTGATCATCTCCGATCTGCACTCGAACGACGAGGCGCTGACGGCCGTCCTCCGGCGCGTCAAGCGCAAGAAATTCGAGCGCGTCATCTGCCTCGGGGACTTCGTCGGCTACGCCGCAGACCCGAACAAGGTCCTCGACCGCTACCGCACCTTCCGGCGCCCGACGTACGCGATCCGGGGAAACCACGACAAGGTCGTCTCGGGCGTCGAGGAGGGCGCGCTCTTCAATCCGCCCGCCCTCGAGGCCGCTCGCTGGACGACGGACCGGCTCTCCCGCGAGAACGCCGACTTCCTGAGGAAGCTCGCCCCGGGTCCCGAGGTCGTCGACGGGAAGTTCGTCGTGTGCCACGGTTCGCCTCTGGACGAGGACGCGTACATCTTCTCGGACTTCGACGCGTCGCTGAACTTCGTACAGATGCACCGGCTCGCCGAGGGCGTCAACCTGTGCTTCTTCGGCCACAGCCACATCCCGTCGATCTTCACGCTCGAGCCCGGCGGCATCCGCGTCGAGGCCGTGCGCGACCCGCGGTACAAGCTGCGCCTCGACCCCGAGAAGCGCTACCTCGTGAACCCCGGCTCCGTGGGCCAGCCGCGCGACCGCAATCCGCGCGCCGCGTACGCGATCTACGATTCGGACGCGGGCGTCGTCCACTTCGACCGTGTCCCGTACGACGTCGCGACGACCCGCCGGAAGATCGAGCGCGCCGGGCTTCCGGCGGTGCTCGGGGACCGGCTCCTCGTCGGCCTTTGACCCACGGCGGGCGCCGCGCCGCGGCCACGGCTGGGATTCTTCTCGCCGCTGCCGGCTGCGTGTCTTTCGGCGGCGCGCCCGGCCCGCCGAAGGGCACGTACCGCGAGCGCCTCCACGGTTTCGCCGGCCTCCTCGCGATGGAGGACCGGCGCTCCTACGACCCGCTCCTCGCAGGCCGCATGGCCGCGTCCCCGGACCCGTGGCTGCGCGCAAAGACGGCGCTTGCCGCGGGCCGCCTCCGGGATCCCGACGCGTCGATCCTGATCCCGCCCCTGCTGGCCGATCCCGAGGCTTCCGTCCGCGGCGCGGCGGCGCTCGCGGCGGGGGTCTCGGGCGACGTGCGGCTCGTGCCGCTTCTTGCGAAGGCTCTCCGGGACGCCGACGCGGCGACGGCGGCCAACGCCGCCGAGGCGCTCGGCAAGCTCGGCGGCAAGGACGCGACGGACGCGCTCCTGGCCGTTCTCGCGGCGCGCGACGGCGTCACGTCGACACGCGCCGCAAGCGCACTCGCGATGTTCCGCAGGCCCGAGGCGAGGACGGTCGCGGCGCTGGTGAAGGTCCTCGCAGAGGATCCTCTTGCTCCCGAGCTGAGGCAGGCGGCCGTCTATTCACTGTCGCGCAAGCCAGAACCCGCAGCCGTTCCGGCGCTTCGCGCCGTGCTTAGAAAGGGTTCGGACGAGCCGATCGTCGTTTCCTGGGCAGCACGCGCAGTCGGGTTGCTGGGGGATGAAGAGAGCGCCGCGGACCTCGTCGCGCTCGCCCGCAGCCCGAGCGTCTCGATCGCGGTACAGGCGTTGGGCGCGCTGAATTCACTTTCTAAGCAGAATCTCTTCTCCGAGTCTTCGGACCTGACTCGGATCGTCCGGGGCGTCGGTCTCCTCCGAGCAAAAGACTTCGTCCCCGGGGTCGCCGTTGCGGCGATCCGCCTTCTCGGCGTGCTGCCGGATTCGCCCGAGTCGCGGGCGGCGCTCGAAGAGAACCTTCTTCGAAAGGGGTGGAGAGGGCAGACGGCTCTCGTCGCCCTGACGCGCCTCGATGGGGCACGGGCGCCCGAGAAGGCCGCCGCGCGGCTCGAGAAGGCGATCGTCGGCGGGACGCTCGAGCAGCGTCTCGGCGCCGCCGAGGCGCTGGAATATCTTGCCGGAGGAGAGACCGGGAAGGACAAAGAGGGGATTTCTTTGAATGACCCTCTCGTAACGACCCTTCTCGCTGATCCCGCCGCGCGCGTCCGCGCTGCCGTCCTTTCTTCACTTTCAAAGAATTCTTCTCCCCGGGCTTTCTTCTGGCTCCTCGCGGGCCTCGCTGACCGCGACCCTGCGGTGCGCGGAGTGGCGCTCGAGGAGTCCGCGCCCCTGCTCGAAAAGGGGAGTGAGGACCTCCGGCGCGCCTGGAAGTCCGCGTTCGACGCCGCGTTCGACTCGAGCGAACCGGACTTCACGGTCGGCGCGCTGGACGCCGCCGCCGCGCGTGGCGAGGCCGGGCGGGCTCTCGTCGCCGGCCACGCGAACGACGCCGACGCCGTGACGCGGGACAAGGCCCGGCGCGTTCTCGTCGAGAAATACGGCGCCGCGGCCGCCTCTTTCCGCCCGATTCCCGTGAATACGCGGCTCACGGACGCGGATTACGACCGTCTCTCGCGGGCCGCCAACGAATCTCTCTTCTCGGCGACGGTCGAGACCGCGCGGGGGACCGCCGTCCTCGACCTCGACGCCGAGGAGGCCCCGATGACGGTCGAGAGTTTCCGCGCGCTCGCCGCGAAGCGCTTCTTCGACGGCATCGTGATCCATCGCGTCGTCCCGGACTTCGTCGTCCAGACCGGCGATCCGCGCGGCGACGGGAGCGGCGGCCCGGGTTACGCGATCCGAGACGAGATCAACGCCCTCCGTTACGCGCGCGGCGCCGTGGGCATGGCCCTGTCCGGACCGGATACCGGCGGCTCGCAGTGGTTCGCGACGCTGGCGCCCCAGATTCACCTCGACGGCGGGTACACGGTGTTCGGCAGGGTGCGGAGCGGGATGGACCTCTTCGACGGCACGGAGCAGGACGACACGCTCGTCTCCGTGCGCGTGACGGAGCGCCCGCGTCCGGCGCGGCCGCCGGGAGCGTCCGAGTGAGGTTCTCGATCGGCCGCGCACTGCAGCTCGTCGGGATCGTGCTCGTGGGCGTCGGGCTCGCCATCGGCCTCTTCCGCGACGATCTGAGGTACGAAGAGCGGATGTTCTTCGCGGGCGGGGGCGTCTTCTTCGCCGGCTGGCTCCTCGTGAGGCCCTACAAGGCGCCATGAAGGTTTTCGTCGGACAGCCGCTCGTCGAGCCCTCGACGCAGGAGGTCCTCGCCGGGCACGTGGTCGTCACGGGCGAAGGCAGTCTCCCGCGCGCCGAGTGGCCGCTTCTCGCGGATGCGGACGCGCTCCTCCCGACACCGCGCGAGCGGATCACGGCGGAGGTGCTCGAGGCGGCTCCGCGGGTGCGCATCGTCGCGAGCCACTCGGTGGGCGTCGACCACGTCGACCTCGCCGCCTGCCGCGCGCGCGGAGTTCTCGTCACGAACACGCCGGACGTCCTCACGGACGCCACGGCCGATCTCGCCTTCGCGCTGATCCTCGCCGTCGCGCGGCGCCTGCACGAGGGCGAGGCGCTCGCCCGCTCGGGCACGTGGGACGGCTGGAAGCCGCAGGAACTGCTCGGCGTCTCGCTCGCGGGGAAGACCCTGGGCATCTACGGCATGGGCCGCATCGGCCGCGCCGTCGCACTTCGCGCGGAGGCGTTCGGGATGGACGTCGTTCCGTTCGAGAAGGACGGGACGGAAGAGGAATTCAGAAACTTTCTTCTGGAAGTAGATGTGTTGTCGATCCATGCGCCCTTGACCGAGGAGACGCGCGGGAGATTCGGAGAACGGGAATTCCTGCGAATGAAGAGAGGGGGCGATCCTGATCAACACCGCGCGCGGCCCCATCGTGGACGAGAAAGCGCTTGTCGCATCCCTTCATTCGAAGCATCTCTTCGGCGCCGGCCTCGACGTGTTCCAGCGCGAGCCGCAGATCGAGGCGGCCCTTCTCGGGCTGCCGAATGTGGTTCTCCTCCCGCACCTCGGGTCGGCCACCGCGGAGACGCGCCTCGCGATGGCGCGGCTCGCGTGCACGGAGATCGTGCGGTTCTTCGCGGGCGAACCGCCGCTCAACCCGGTGCCCTGAGCCTCGCTCGGGCGCTCGTCGCCTATTCACCCTTCTAAGAAAATCTTCTTAAAAGGTCACCCGATGCTGAGGTCTTGCCGCCCGAGCGAGCGGCCTGCCAGGACCATCGGAACCGCGGCCGCGGCAGCGGCCGCGCAGAGAAATACAAGCAGCATCGGTGCAAGCGTCAGACGTTGGTGGAGTAGCGCCCCCAGCAGCGTCCGCAGCTCCGCCGATACGGCGACCGTCGCGAAGAGGGAGAGGCCCGTGGACAGGACGAGCGCGAAGAGGCCGCCGGGCCCGAGCGCGACCGCGACGGGGTTCGGGGCGTCGTAGCGCGGGAAGAGGCCTCCGAGGCCGGTATGGAGCGCCGGGATCGCGAGGCCGCCGGCGAGCGCGACCGCGAGCGCGGCGCCCGTCGTCGAAGCGCCGGGCCTGAGGACCGCGAGGCTCGCGCCCGTCAGGACGAGCGAGGCGAGGACGGCGGGAATCGCGCGCGCCGCCCAGCGGGCGAGGAGGTGGCGGCGCGGGTCGAGCGGCAGCGACCGCAGCACCGCGGCCGCGCGCGCGTCCGTGGAGACGGCGGGATAGGCGAAGCGCAGCGACAGGGCTGAAACGAGGAACAGCGAGAGCCCGGTCTGCAGCCCGGCGACGAGGTCCCGGGCCGCGGGATCGGACGTCGGGAGAAGGCGCACGTTCAGGAGGTCGAGGAGGAACACGGCGGCCAGCGACCCGAGCTGCGCGGGGGTCGACGCGTCGCGCAGGACCGTGGCGACCTCGGCGCGCAGGAGGACGCCGCCGAGCGAGCGGGCCGGGCGCCGCCGCCCGGGACGGGTCGCGCCCGACGAAGCCTCGCGCACGTCGCGCCATACCGTCCGGTGAGCGCCGGCGAGCACCGCCGGCACGAGGGCGGCCGCGGCGAGTCCGAGCACGAGCAGCAGCGCTCCCGGCACGAGACCGGCCGGATCGCCGGCGAGCCCGAGCGCCGCGCCGCGCGCGGCCCAGGCCGGCGGGCTCGCCCCGGGAGCGGGAGGAGCCGACGCGCCGAACGACTGCAGAAGGCCGAGCGCCTCCACGGGATCGAGGAGGCGCTCCGGGCGCGCCGCGCGGAAGCCGACGAGAGCGGCCGAGAGGCCCAGCGCCGAGAGAAGAGCGGAGAAGAGGCGTGCCCGGCGCGCCGGGACGATTCGTACGAGGACGAGCGCGCCCGCGATCCCAAGCGATCCGGCGAGGAGGAAGAGACCGGTGACGGAGAGGAGGCCGGCGCCGGCGGCAAGGAGCGGAGCGGGCGACGCGGCCGCGGCGACGCCCAGCGCGGGAAGCGCGAGGAGGAGGGACGGCGCGGACGCCAGCGCGAGCGTGAGGGCGGCCTGGCGCGCGAGCAGGCGGCGGTGCGGGATCGGGAGCACTGCGAGGGCGAGGAGCTCCTCGGAGAGAAACAGCGTCGACACGGCCGTCGTGAGGGACCCGAGGATGACGAGCGCCGCGGCGGCGCCGAACGCGCCCGCGAGGAGACGCTCGACGAGGTAGAGGGGTCGGAGCTCGGGGAGGTACGCGAGAGCGGCCGCGGAGGCCCGGACCGCTGCCTCGAGCCCGGCGACCTCGAGTGCGACGAAGACGGCGAGCGCGAACAGGCCCGCGAGGGCGGGAATCCGGGCGCGGCCGCGCGTCCCGAGCAGCGCCCGCGCCGCGGCGCGCGCGGAGTTGGCCCGGTAGACGCCGTTCACGCCGGCGGATCCCCGGCGAGCGCGAAGAAGACCTCCGAGAGCGCGCCCGTGACGCCCGACGCGGTGCGGAGCGCCCCGGGCGCTCCGCGCGCGAGGAGACGCCCGTCGAACAGGAGGCCCGCGTCCGTCGCGAGCTCCTCGGCCTGCGCGAGCTGGTGCGTCGTGAGGAGGACGGCCGAGCCGCGGGCGGCGAGGGCGCGCAGGCGGCCGCCGAGGCTCCGCTGGGCGATCGGATCGAGCCCGACCATCGGCTCGTCGAGGACGAGCACCTCGGGGTCGTGCAGAAACGCCTGTGCGAGCGCGACGCGCTGCCGCGTGCCGTGCGAGAGCGTCTCGTTGCGCGAGTCCGCGACGGCCGCGAGGTCGAATTCCGCGAGCTCGTCGTCGATCCGCGCCTCGAGCGCGGCGCTGCGCGCGCCGAAGACGGCGCCGACGAAGCGGAGCGTCTCGCGCGGCGTCCACTTCGGCCAGAGGTAGGGCCGGTCCGGCACGAACCCGAGCCTCGACTTGGCGGCGACGGGGTCGCGTGCGACGTCGACGCCCGCGAGAAACGTCCGCCCGGAAGTAGGGGAGAGCAGGCCGGTGAGGAGGCCGATCGCGGTCGTCTTGCCGGCCCCGTTCGGGCCGACGAGAGCGAAGAGAGCGCCGGCGGGGATCTCGAGCGTGAGGTCCGAGAGGGCCGTCTTGTCGCCGTAGCGCTTGACGGCCCCCTCGAACCGGATCACGACGGGATCTTAAGCGTAGAGGCCGCGCATCTGAAGGTCGTGCGCCACGCGCTGGATCGCCACCATGTACGCCGCGATGCGGTACGTGACCCTGTGCTTCGCGACCATCTCGCGGATGTCCTGGAAGGACTGGACCATGATCTCCTCGAGACGCTCGTTGACTTCCTTCTCGCGCCAGAAGAAGCCCATGCGGTCCTGCACCCACTCGAAGTAGGAGACGGTCACGCCGCCTCCGTTCGCGTAGATGTCCGGCACGACGATCACGCCCTTCTTCTGGAGGATGTCGTCCGCGTCGTGCGTCGTCGGGCCGTTCGCGCCCTCGACGATGATCCTGGCCTTGATGTCGCCGGCGTTCTCGTCGGTGATCTGGTTCTCGAGCGCTGCCGGGATCAGGATGTCGCAGTCCACCGTGAGGAGGCCGGCCGGGTCCATCGGGGCGGCCCCGGGGAACCCGACGACCGACTTCTTCTCCGCGACGTACGCGAGGAGCGCGGGGACGTCGAGGCCTTCCGGGTTCAGGATGGCGCCGTTGATGTCCGAGACGGCGACGACCTTCGCGCCCTGCTCGTGGAACATCTTGGCCGAGATCGAGCCGACGTTGCCGAAGCCCTGGACCGCGACGCGCGAGCCGGCGAGCGGGATCCCGTGCGCGCGGCAGGCCTCGCGGCCCGCGATCATGACGCCGCGGCCGGTCGCCTCGACGCGTCCGCGCGACCCGCCGAGGGAGACGGGCTTCCCCGTGACGACCGACGTCACGGTGTGGCCGACGTGCATCGAGTAGGTGTCCATGACCCACGCCATCGTCTGCGAGTCGGTGCCGACGTCGGGGGCGGGGACGTCGCGCTCGGGCCCGAAGACGTCCATGAGCTCGGCCGTGTACCGGCGCGTGATCCGCTCCAGCTCGCCGCGCGACAGCTTGCGCGGGTCGCAGATCACGCCGCCCTTGCCGCCGCCGAACGGGATGTTCATGACGGCGCACTTCCAGGTCATCCAGGACGCGAGCGCGCGCACCTCGTCCAGGGTCACGCCGGGGTCGTACCGCACGCCGCCCTTGGCGGGCCCCCGCACCACGTTGTGGTGGACGCGGTAGCCCACGAAGACTTCGATCTTCCCGTTGTCCATGACGACGGGGATGCCCACCTTCACTTCCTTCATGGGCTCCCGGAGGACCTTGCGCAGCCCGGGGTCGAGCCCGAGGAGCTCGGCCGCGCGGTCGAAGCGCTGCGTCATCTCCTCGAACGGGTTGATCGGGGCGTTGGCGTGCCGGGACGGCTTGCGCGTGAGGACGCCCGAGGTCGATTCGGGGCTCAGGGTCATGGGATCACCCTTCCTGTGTCCTGCCGGGGCCGGCGGACACGCTGATCAGGCCGAATGTTAGGCCTTCAGCCGGCCTGATTCACCCGCCTCATGGCCGGGTCCGCGGGCCTCTCCCTACACTTCATAGGAATGCGTCCCACGTCTGCGACGTCTCTTCGGGGACGCCCGCCGATCCCTCAGGATACGCAGAAACAGGAAGGAAGACAGGGGAGAACCAGATGACAGGCTCGTTTAACGCCTTCGAAATGGCCCAGACCCAGTTCGACAAGAGCGCCGACATCCTCGCGCTCGACGCCCCGACCCGCGACCTCCTCCGGTGGCCGCTCCGCGAATACTGGTTCGCGATCCCGGTCCGCATGGACGACGGGAAGGTCAAGGTGTTCCGCGGCTTCCGCGTTCAGCACAACGACGCGCGCGGCCCCAGCAAGGGCGGTATCCGCTTCCACCCGCAGGAGACGATCGACACGGTCCGCGCCCTTTCCATGTGGATGACGTGGAAGTGCGCCGTCGTCGACATTCCGCTCGGCGGCGCCAAGGGCGGCGTGATCTGCGACCCGCACAACCTCTCCGCGCGCGAGCAGGAAGGCATCTGCCGCGGCTGGGTCCGCCAGGTCGCCAAGAACGTCGGGCCCGCGATCGACGTGCCGGCCCCGGACGTCATGACGACCCCCCAGCACATGGTCTGGATGATGGACGAGTGGGAGACGATCCACGGCCACCGCGGCCCCGGCTTCATCACGGGCAAGCCGGTCGGGCTGGGCGGCTCGCTCGGCCGCACCGAGGCGACGGGCTACGGGGCCATCTACACGCTGCGCGAGGCCCTCAAGAAGCTCGGAATCGACATCGCGAAGACGAAGGCCTCCGTGCAGGGGTTTGGCAACGTGTCGCAGTACGCGATCCAGCTCTACACGAGGATGGGCGGCACGGTCGTCGCGGTCTCCTCGTGGGACCAGGGCGACCAGACGTCCTACACGTTCCGCAAGGAGTCGGGCGTCGACGGCGCCCAGCTCATGGGGATCACGGACCACTTCGGCGGAATCGACAAGGTCAAGGCGAAGGCCCTCGGCTACGAGGTCAAGCCCGGCGGCGACTGGATCGCCGAGGACGTCGACATCCTGATCCCGGCCGCGATCGAGAACCAGGTCACGGGCGAGACCGTGAAGAAGATCGGCAAGCGCGTGAAGGTCGTCGTCGAGGGCGCGAACGGCCCGACGACGCCCGAGGCCGACGCGGTGCTCAAGGAGCGCGGCATCTTCGTGATTCCGGACTTCCTGGCGAACGCCGGCGGCGTCACCTGCAGCTACTTCGAGCAGGTGCAGAGCAACATGAACCACTACTGGACGCAGGAAGAGGTCCTCACGAAGCTCGACGGCAAGATGACGAAGGCCTTCCACGACGTCGCGGACCTCGCGGCGTCCAAGAAGCTCTACATGCGCGACGCGGCCTACGTGATCGCGGTCAGCAGGGTCGCAAAGGCCTCCCGGGACCGCGGCTGGGTTTAGGGTCCTTCCGCCCGGCGGCGTCCCGGTAAACTGGGGCCTCACGTGACGACGCCGGGCGATCATCTCCTCGAGGCGCTCCAGGAGCGGGCCAAAGAGCTCAGCACGATTTATCGCGTCAACGAGGCGTGCAAGGCGCCCCAGGCCTCCCTGGACGAGGTGTTCCGGAACGTCGTCCAGATCCTCCCGGCCGGCTGGCAGTTCCCCGCGACCTGCTTCGCGCGCCTCACCGTGGACGGAACGGTCTACGGCCCGCCCGGCTCCGTCGCTTCTCCGTGGCGGCAGGCCGCGCCGATCCGCGTCCAGGGCGACGCCGCGGGCACGCTCGAGATCTTTTACGGGGAGGAGCGCCCCGCCGCGGACGAGGGGCCGTTCCTCAAGGAGGAGCGCCGCCTGCTCGACGCGGTCGCCGAGCGGCTCGGACAGCTCCTCCTCGAGCGGCGCCTCCTCGACGCGCTCCACGGCCGCCGCGAGGACGGACCCGTGGACGCTCCGGGCGGCGAGTGGCGGATCATCGTCGACTTCCTCCGCCAGACGGACCCGCGCCACCTCGTCAGGATCTCGCGGCGGATGATCAACTACCTGTGCTGGAACGGCGTCGCCGCCGCGCAGGACCTCCTCCCGCACTTCGCGGGCGGGCGTGAGCCGCTCGAGTCCGACGAGAACCGGCCCTCGCCCCGCCGCAGCGCCGAGCACCTCCTCGGCGTCGCGGACGCGGCGTTCCGCCTCGCCTCCGAGCACCTCTCGTCCGCGGAGATCCGCTCGTGCATCCAGAAGTGGATCCGCGACGACAAGGCGGACTTCCTTCTCCGCGCCGCGGAGAACCCCGGCACGTCCACGGCCGAGCTCGCGCAGGCCCTCGCGCGCTTCCACGACTCCCATCGCGACGACCGGCAGCTCTCGCGCACCGTCCAGGTCGAGCTCCGCGTGTCGCTCGCGCGCCGGTTCCTGACGGACGACCTCGGGTTCGTGGACGTCGCGAAGGACTTCATCGACACGTCGGACTTCTTCGAGCTCGTGCGGCACGTGATCTCGCCCCCGAGAAGCTACGGCCGCGTGGGCGGGAAGGCCTCCGGCCTCTTCCTCGCAAGCCAGATCGTGAAGAAATCGACGGAGTTCGCGGACGCGCTCGGCGAGATCCGGATTCCGAAGACGTGGTACGTCTCGTCGGACGCGATCCTCGACTTCATCGAGTTCAACCAGCTCGACGACCTCTACGACCGCAAGTACCTCGAGATCGACCAGGTCCGGCGCGAGTACCCGCACGTCATCCAGGTCTTCAAGAACTCACACTTCTCGCCCGAGATCGTCAAGGGCCTCTCGGTCGCCCTCGACGACTTCGGCGACCGGCCGCTCATCGTGCGCAGCTCGAGCCTTCTCGAGGACCGCGTCGGGGCCGCCTTCTCGGGCAAGTACAAGAGCCTATTCCTCGCGAACCAGGGCCCGAAGGCCGAGCGCCTCACGGCGCTCCTGGACGCGATCGCGGAGGTCTACGCCTCGGTGTTCGGCCCCGACCCGCTGGAGTACCGCGCCGAGCGCGGGCTCCTCGACGTCCACGAGGAGATGGGCATCCTCCTGCAGGAGGTCGTGGGGAGCCGCGTCGGGAGGTACTTCCTTCCGACGTTCGCGGGCGTCGCGTTCTCGAACAACGAGTTCCGCTGGTCGCCCCGGATCGCGCGCGAGGACGGGCTCGTGCGGCTCGTGGCGGGGCTCGGGACGCGCGCGGTCGATCGCGTCGGGGACGACTACCCGATCCTCGTCGCGCCGGGGAAGCCCGGCCTGCGTGTGAACGTCACGCCCGCCGAGGTCGTCCGCTACTCGCCCCGCAAGGTGGACGTCATCGATCTTCAGTCCGGGACGTTCGAGACGATGGAGCTCGACCGTCTCCTCGACGAGTGCGGAGCGGACATCCCGGGCGTCGAGCAGATCCTCTCCGTGTCCGACGAGACCGGCGTCCACCGGCCGTATTTCCTGGACTGGACGTCGAAGAAGGGCCGGTTCATCGCGACGTTCGAGACGCTCCTCGAGTCGACGCCGTTCCTCTCCCGAATGCGGACCCTGCTCCGCGTCCTGAGCGAGAAGACGCACGGCCCCGTGGACATCGAGTTTGCGTCCGACGGAAAGGACCTCTTCCTCCTGCAGTGCCGGCCGCAGAGCTTCGCGGAGGAGTCCGCGGCCGCCGCGATCCCCTCCGACCTCTCGGGCGACCGCGTGATCTTCGAGGCGAAGCGCTTCGTCTCGAACGGCCGCGTGCCGGACCTCACGCACATCGTGTACGTCGACCCCGAGGGCTACGCGGCCCTGCCCGACGCGGCCTCGCTCCGGCGCGTGGGCCAGGCCGTGGGGCGCATGAACAAGCTGCTCCCGAAGCGCGAGTTCATCCTCATGGGCCCCGGGCGATGGGGGAGCCGCGGCGACCTCCGGCTCGGGGTCCCCGTCGGGTACTCGGACATTCACAACGCGGCGGCCCTGATCGAGATCGCGCGCCGGCGCGGGGCTTACGTCCCGGATCTTTCGTTCGGGACGCACTTCTTCCAGGACCTCGTCGAAGCGTCGATCCGCTACCTGCCGCTCTTCCCGGACGATCCCGACATCCGCTTCCGCGAGGGGTTCCTCAGGGACTCGCCGAGCGCGCTCCTCGAGCTCGCGCCGGAGTTCCGCGACCTCGAGGCGGTCGTCCGCGTGATCGACGTGCCTAAGGTCACGGGCGGGTCGGTCCTGCGGCTGCTCCTGAACGCGGACGAGGACCATGCCGTCGCGATCCTCTCGCCACCCGGGCAGGGCGCCCGGGCGCGGGTCTCCCGTTCGTGAAGACCGCGCCCGAACGCGACGACGCCGAGCTCGTCCGTGCCGCGCTCGGGCACGACGCCGACGCCTTCGAGATTCTCGTCGAGCGGTACCGCGTGCGGCTCTATCGCTTCGTCGGCCGGTACACGAACGACGCCGAGGACGCCCGGGACGTCACGCAGGAGGTCTTCCTGAAGGTCCACGCGGCCCTCGACTCGTACGACCCGAAGTACAAGTTCTCGACCTGGCTGTTCCGGATCGCGGGCAACGCCGCGATCGACCACCTGAGGCGGCGCAAGGTCCGGCCGCTGCCCCTCGAGCTCCCGGTGGGGGAGGACGGGGAGTCGCGCATCGCCGAGCCGCGCGAGAACCGTCCCGATCCGCTCGAGGACCTCACGCGGCGGCGCCTGCGCGAGGCCCTCGCCGCGGCGATCGACCGGCTGCCGGACGACTACCGCGAGCTCATCAGCCTCCGGCACTACGGCGAGATGCCGTACGAGGAGATTGCGGAGCTGAAGGGCATGCCTCTCGGGACGGTCAAGAACAAGCTCTTCCGGGCGCGACAGGCCCTGCGAGATCTTTTGCCGAAGGACATCGTATAGAGAGGCGGGATGATGCAGATTCGGGACGACGCCGAGCAGCTTTCCAGCCTCTCTCCAGAGGAGAGGGAGCGGGATCGCCGCCTTGAACTCCTTCTGGATGAGTGTGTTGCCTCATCTCCGGCCCCGGGGCCCGAGCTCACGGCCGCCATTCTGGCGGCTCGTCCGTTCGCCCCGTGGGAGGTCCGGAAGGCCCGGGCCTGGCGCGTGCCCGCCCTCGCCGCGTCCGGCCTCCTGGCGGCCAGCCTGGCCGTCTTTCTGGCCCCTCTCTGGTCGCTGGGCCCGGTCGCCGCGATGGATCTGTGGGTCCGCGTGATCGCGGCGTCCGCCTCCGGCGCCCTCGGCGCGGCGCTCGCAGCCGCGCCGGTGCTGGCGGACGCCACGGGCCGCGCGCTCGCCGGCGCCGAAGGCCTCAAGCCCGCGCTCGGCGGCCTGCTGCTCCTGTCGGGCGGATCGCTCGCGCTGATCGCCCGCAGGCTCGCGAAGCGGCCCGTCCGCGCCGCGCGCGGCTGACGCGGCGCCATGCGCAGCGGCAGCCGCCCGCTCGCCCTCACCCTTCTCGCCACGAGTCTGCTCGTCGCGTCGCCGATGGCGCGCTCGGAGGAGATTTCTGCTTCGGAGATTCGCGTGGGCAAGGGCGAAGCGAGATCCGGCGATCTCGTGGCTCTCGGAAGGAAGATTTTCTTGGAAGGTGAATTGGGCGGGAGCCTCGTCCTGGTCGGGGGCGGCGAGGCGATCGTGAGCGGGCGCGTCGGGGGCAGCCTCGTCCTGCTCGGTGCGAACGCCACGATTCGCCGCGGCGCCCGCATCGACGGCGACGTCCTCTCGGTCGGCGGCTCTCTCACCTTCGAAGAAAATTCCCCGATCTCTTCGGACGCACCTTCCGCGGGTCGCCACCCGCAGGTGGGCGGGCGCGTTCGCAGCGTCTCTGCCCTCGAGGCCGCCGT
Source organism: Acidobacteriota bacterium (assembly GCA_016716715.1). NCBI lineage: Bacteria > Pseudomonadati > Acidobacteriota > Acidobacteriota bacterium. The sequence continues at coordinate 85,953 of JADJVE010000009.1, forward strand.
CGCGACGGAGCTGCAGACGTCCCCGGCGGCGTCGCTCGCGCAGTGGCCGTTCCTTCTCTCGTTCCGCCTCGCGCTCCTCTTCGCGTGGCTCGCCGCTTCGCTCGCGCTTCTCGCCCTCGCGCCGCGCGCGCTCGGCACCGCTGCCGACGGCGTGCCGGGACGCGGCGCGTTTCTCGCCGCGCTCGGCGCAACGGCGGTCCTCACCGCCGCTTTCGCCGGAGCGCTCGCACTGTCCGTGCTGCCCTCGCGGCTCGCGCTCGCCGCCGGCGCAGTCGTCCTTGCCGCGCTCGTCGCCGCGAAGGTCTGGGGACTCGCCGCGCTGTTCCTCGCGCTGGGCCGCCGCCTGAACGCAACGGCGCCCCGCGGGAGCGCGCTCTTCGGCGACCCGGCCGCCGCCGCGCTCGGTCTCCTCGCCCTCGGTGCGGCCTCGCTCGTTCCGGTCGCGGGCCCACTCGTCTGGGGCGCCGCGTCCCTCGTCGGGATCGGCGTTTCCCTTGCGGCTGTGGCAGCCCGCACCCCGCGCGTCGCGCTCGCGCCGTCCTGATATACGCTCCCGGCTCGGGCCGCGAAGCGGCCCCGACAGGGGAGCCCGCCAGGAAATGAGTCTCGAGAAAATCGGCGTCGTCGGCGCCGGCCAGATGGGAGCGGGCATCGCGCACGTCGCGGCGCTCGCCGGGAAGAGCGTGGTCCTCCTCGACGTCTCCGAGGACGCCGTGCAGAAGGGCCTGAAGACGATCGAGAAGAACCTCGGCCGGCAGGTCGAGAAGGGCAAGGTCACGGCGGAGGCCCGCGACGCCGCTCTCGCGCGGATCGCGCCCGCCACGGACCTCGCGCGCTTCGCGGACGCGGACCTCGTCGTCGAGGCCGTCGTCGAGAACGAGGCCGTCAAGAAGGAGCTCTTCGGAAGGCTCGACGGCCTCGTGAAGCCCGAGGGAATCCTGGCCTCGAACACGTCGTCGATCTCGATCACTCGCCTTGCGGCAGCCACGAAGCGCCCGGATCGCTTCATTGGGATGCACTTCATGAACCCGGTCCCCGTCATGACGCTCGTCGAGGTCATCCGGGGGATCGCGACGTCCGACGAGACGACGGCCTCCGTGGTCGCTCTCGCCGCGGCGATGGGAAAGACGCCTCTCGCGTGCCGCGACTTCCCGGGCTTCGTCTCGAACCGCGTCCTGATGCCGATGCTCAACGAGGCGTTCTACGTCCTCCACGAGGGGATCGCGACGCCCGAGGCCGTGGACGGGATCATGAAGCTCGGCATGAACCACCCGATGGGCCCGCTCACGCTGGCCGACTTCATCGGCCTCGACACCTGTCTCGCGATCCTCCGCGTCCTCCACGGCGGCCTCGGCGACGACAAGTACCGCCCATGCCCGCTCCTCGTGCAGATGGTCGACGCGGGCTGGCTCGGGAAGAAGGCGGGGAGAGGCTTCTACCGCTACGACGCTCCCGGTGGGGAGAAGACCGCCTCGTGATTTGCCAGGTGTGCGGGACCACCAACGAGCTCGACCGCGAGTTCTGCGGGAAGTGCCAGAGCAAGCTTCTCGTCGTCTCGGGCGCGGCCGAAACGTACGACGAGGGCACGTCCGAAGAAGGCGTCTCGCTGGACGAGCACCTCCTCGAGCGCGTCTCGGTCCTCGAGGAGATCGTCAAGCGGAGCGCCGAGACGCTCAAGATGCTCCTCGAGGCGCTGAACCGGCAGGAGAAGAACGGTTTCGTCTCGCAGACGGGCCTCCTCGCGCTCAAGGATCTGCTCGAGCGCAAGGGCCTCCTCGTCGAGGAGGAGCTCCTCGACCTCTGGGAAACGCGCGTCGATCTCCACATGGCGGCGATGGAGAAGCGCGAGCGCTTCCTCGAGCGCAAGGAGCGGATGCTCGGCGGGTTCTCGGGCGAGCGGCGCGAGCGGTTCAAGGGTCTTCTCGCGGACGCCGAGTTCGCGTTCTACGCGCTCGACCCCGAAAAGGCCGTGCGGTCGCTCGAAGACGCGTTCCGGCTCGACAAGACGAACGCGGAGCTCGCGTTCTACCTCGGTGAGACCGCGTTCAACGAGGGCGAGACCGAGCGCGCCGCGCAGCTGCTCAACACGGTTCTCGCGCGGGAGCCGCGCCACTTCGAGGCGCTCGTCTACACGGGGGTCCTCGAGAACGAGGCCGGACGGACGGACCGTGCGCTCGAGGCGCTCAAGGAGGCCGTCGCGGTCAAGCCGGACGCGTTCCTCCCGTACTTCGCGCTCGGCGCGCTCTTCGCGCTCCGCGGACAGCTCGCGCGCGCCGAGACGTTCCTGAGGAAGGCCGTCGCGATCGACGAGAACCCGCAGGCCTTCTCCCTGCTCGGCACGATCGCGTACGAGCGCGGCCGCCTCGCGGACGCGACGGAGGCGTTCCAGAAGGCGGTGCGGCTCGACCCGGACGACGAGGACGCCCTCTACCAGCTCGGGCTCTGCTACCTCGACCGCGGCTGGACGCAGAAGGCCACCGAGCGCTTCCAGTCCGCGCTCGAGCTGAACCCGAACCGCATCGAGTACCAGGAGGCCTGCAAGCTCCTCGCGCCCTCGGGCGCGCGGGCGCTCCCGAAGGTGACGGGCGAGGCCGCGCAGCTCGCGCGCCGCGCGGAGGCCGCGGCCCCGCGGGACCCGCAGAAGGCGCTCGCGATCTACCGGCGCGCGCTGAAGCTCGACGCGGAGAACCCGACGCTCCTGATCGCTTTCGCGCTCCTGTGCTCGGCCGTGGGCCGCACGTCCGAGGCCGTGGCCACGACGCGCCGCGTCCTGTCGCGCGAGCCCGGCGAGATGGTGACGGCGGCCGCGTACGCGACGCTCCTCGAGGCCCTCAAGGCGGAAGGGAAGTTTCGCGAGGGGAGCCGTGTCGCCGAGGAGATGCTCGGGGCGGTGCGCTCCAACTACGCGCGCTCGATCGCGTATTTCCAGCGCGCGACGGCGCTCGCGGAGATGGGGGAGGACCTCGACGCGGCCCTCGAGCTCGCGGACCTCTCCCTGAAGCTCTCGCCGAAGGAGATGCGGCAGTTCCCGCTCGCGGCCAAGGGCTGGGTGCACTACAAGCGCCGCGAGTTCGACCGCGCCGTCGAATGCCTGAGGCGCGCGACGGACCTCGGCGAGACGCCGACGGGCCTCACGCACCTCGGGCTCGCGTACCTTGCGCTCGGCGACGCACGCGCGGCGCGGCAGGCGTTCGGGCGCGCCAAGCGCCGCGACGTGCGCGTCTCGGGCGGCCGCGGCGGGCTCGAGGCGAAGATGCTCGAGCAGATCCGCCGGAACCTCCAGCTCACCGAAAAACTCGCGAACCGGAAGAAGACGCGCCTCGCCTGAGACTCACTTGCGCTAACGCAAGTCCTTCGTGCAGAGCGCTTCCCTTGTTGACATCGAGTTTTCCTCGAATGTAGAGTGCTTAAAACAAACCGACTGTCCGGTTTTGTAGGCTTTGCCGCAGGAGGAAACGATGTCCAAAGGCCGCCGCGCCTTCTCCCTTTCGAAACATCTTCTACTTCTCTCTCTTCCGGTCCTCCTCCTCGCGGCGCCGCGCGCCGCGGCCCAGACGGCGGCCGCGACGCTCGAGGTCGCCGCGGCGGACGCCTCGGGCGCACCCGTGCCGGGCGCCAGCGTCGAGGCGAAGAGCCCCGACACCGGCCTCACCCGCACGGGCGTCACGGACGTGACGGGCGTCGCGAAGTTCGCGGCGCTGCCCACGGGCGGGTACGACGTGACCGTCAAGCTGCAGGGCTTCGAGACGGTCGTGCAGAAGGGCGTCGTCCTCCGCGTCGGACAGACCGGCCGCGTGAACGTCACGCTCGCGCAGCGGAAGTCCGCCGAGGTGAGCGTCGTGGCGTCGGCCCCGCTCGTCGACGTCTACAAGATCGACTCCTCGACGAACGTCTCGCCGGAGCAGATCCGGGACCTCCCGACACCCGACCGCGACTTCCAGAACCTCGCGTTCATTGCCCCGACCGTCGAGCGCGAGCGCGGCGCCTTCCGCTTCGTGACGGGCGGCCCCGTCATCGGCGGCGGCGGCAACGCGAGCCAGGCGACCATCCTCGTCGACGGCGTCGATTTCACGGACCCTGCCCTCGGCCTCGCGAAGACGAAGTTCTCGCAGGACGCGATCTCGGAGTTTCGCGTCATCAGCAACCGCTTCGACGCCGAGGTCGGCGGCTCCGCGGGCGGCGCGCTTTCCGTCCTGACGAAGAGCGGCACGAACACGCTTTCCGGAACCGCGTTCGGCTTCTATCGCGGCCCGAACCTGCGCGCGAAGGGCGCCTTCGAGCAGGACTCCACCGTCGACTACGAGCGCAACCAGTTCGGCGCGACCGTCGGCGGCCCGATCGTGAAGGACCGGACGTTCTTCTTCGGCTCGATCGAGCAGGTCAACGCGACGACGCCCACGCTCTTCCGCCCGAAGGGAGCGTTCGTCTCCCAGGCAGCGGACTACAAGGTGCCCATCCACCAGACGCTCGGCTACCTCGGCCTCGACCAGACGCTTTCCGAGAACAACCACCTGACCGCGAAGCTGGACTACGAGCGTTTCCGCCAGGACAACTTCCGCGTCGGCGGCGTCCTCTCCATCCAGTACGGCCAGGAGCTGAACCGCGACAACCTCACGTTCGCGGTCGGCGACACGTGGAACCTCGGCAACGGCTCCGTGAACGAGGCGCGCGCCCAGTTCGGCACGCGGAAATACGAGGAGCCCACGAACACGGCGGTCACGGCCGAGTGGTACTCGAGCGGCAACACGCTGCAGACGGGCGGCAACATCCTCGGCAACCTGCTCGGCGACGGCACCCAGTTCGAGTTCCGCGACACGCTGTACCTGCACTTCACGGGCGCGGGATCGCACGACGTGAAGGTCGGCGCGGGAGTCCAGCGCGTGATCGACCGCTCGCGGATCGACACCTACCAGTACGGCCTCATGCTCTACCTGACGGACACGAAGGCTCTTCCGCTCGCCTACGCCTACGGCATCGGCTCGGCCGACGTGAAGGCGAACACGACGCGTCTCGCCGGCTACGTCCAGGACGACTGGCGGCCGATGTCGAACCTCACCGTGAGCCTCGGCGTGCGCTACGACTACGACTCCGGCGGCAACGACCCGAACATCTACCAGCCGAACCTCGGCCTCGACGGCCGCGCGATCGACACGAACAACTTCCAGCCACGCCTCGGGATCTCGTGGGACATCACGGGCAAGGGCGCATACGTCGCCCGCGGCGGCGTCGGGATCTTCACCGGCCGCTACCTCCTCGTCCCGGCGTTCACGGAGATGCAGCAGAACGGCTACACGGGCCGCGTGACGTACACGAACCTCAACGGAGCGCTCTTCGGGCTCCCGGCGTTCGCGCTCGACCCGAACAACCCGCAGAACACGGGCATCAAGTCCAAGCCCGCCGTCACGGTCCTGGACAAGACGCTCGACGCCCCCGAGTCCACGCAGACGACGCTCGGGTTCACGGCGAAGCTCGGCCAGACGGGCCTCTACGCGGACGTCGAAGGCATCTACATGAAGGGCCGCAAGGAGATCACGGTCACGGACCGCAACTGGAGCGGCAACGCGACCCACACCCGGCCGAACACGGCATTCGACCAGATCAACACGTACACGAACGACGGCCGCTCCGAGTACATGGCCGCCGTCTTCTCCCTGAACGGCAACATCAAGGGCGGCCACGTCGTGACGGCGTCGCTCACGATGGCCTCCAAGCACAACATCTCCGACGACTTCAGCCCCGAGTTCCCGACGGGCTACCCGAACGACCCCGCGAATCTGGATGCCGAGTACGGCCGCGCGCGGTCCTGGGAGCGGTACCGCATCGTCATCTCGGGAATCGCGCGCCTGCCCTGGGGCATCAACGTCGCGCCCGTCTTCGAATACGGCGCCGGGCAGCCGTGGACGCAGCGCCTCGGCTACGACTACAACGGCGACGGCAAGAACTCCGACCGCCCGGCGGGCGTGGACCGCTTCGCCGAGGACGGCCCGGCCTACCGCAACGTGAACATCCGCGTCTCGAAGATGTTCAACTTCAGCGGGATCGGCGTCGAGCTGATCGCCGAGTGCTTCAACGTCTTCAACACGGTCAACTACGACGTGACGTCGATCGACGGCGCCCGGTACCTGTCCGGACCGACGATCACGAACCCGGCGGCCGCCGCCGTCGTGAACCCGAACTACGGCAGGGCCTCCGCGACGCTGCCTCCGCGCGAAGGTCAGATCGGCCTCCGCGTGACCTTCTGACCATGCGCGTCGCCATCGTCACGGGAGGCGCGGCCGGCATCGGCCGCGCCACGGCCCTGCGCTTCGCCCAGGGCGGCTGCGCCGTGTCCGCGTGGGACGTGGACGAGGTGAAGGCCGCGGCTCTCGTTCCCGAGCTCCAGGCGGCGGGCGCGCCCGCCGCCGAGGGCCGGAAGGTGGACGTCACCGATGCCGCGGCGGTGGACCGCGCGGTCTCGGAGGTCTTCTCGCGCTTCGGGCGGGTCGACGTCCTCGTGAACAACGCGGGGATCGTGAAGGACTCGCAGCTCGTCAAGTGGAAGGACGGCGCCGTCGTCTCGACCATGTCCGACGGGGATTTCGACAGGGTCATCTCGGTCAACCTCAAGGGCGTCTTCAACTGCACGCGAGCCGTGGCCCCCGCGATGATCAAGCAGGGGAGCGGCGTCGTCCTGAACGCGTCGTCCGTCGTCGGCCTCTACGGCAATTTCGGCCAGACGAACTATGCCGCCACGAAAGCCGGCGTCATCTCCTTCACGCAGACGTGGGCCCGCGAGCTCGGGAAGTTCGGCATCCGCGTGAACGCGGTCGCGCCGGGCTTCGTCGCCACCGAGATCATCAAGGCGATGCCCGAGAAGGTCATCGCGGGGATGGTCTCGAAGACCCCCGTCGGCCGGATGGGGAAGCCCGAGGACATCGCCGAGGCCTACTTCTGGCTCGCGTCGGATGCGGCCGCGTTCGTCCACGGCGCGACGCTCTCGGTGGACGGCGGGCTGGTGCTCGGCACATGAGCCCCTCGGCCCGGATCATCTCGACCGGCTCCTATCTGCCGGAGATCGAGGTGTCGAACGACGCGCTGCGCGAGCGCTTCAAGACGATCGCGCCCGAATTCGTCGACAAGATGGAGGCGGGCAGCGGGATCAAGACCCGCTGGTGGGCGCCGCCCGACTGGGCGACGTCCGACCTCGCCGTCCGCGCGGCGCAGAAGGCTCTCGCGGCGGCGGGGAAGAAGCCCGAGGACGTCGACCTCGTCCTCCTCGGTACGGACTCGCCGGACTTCGTGACGCCGGCCACTTCCGTCGTCGTCCAGCACAAGCTCGGCGCGAAGAACGCCGGGACCTTCGACGTCGGCTGCGCGTGTGCGTCCTTTCCGACGTGCCTTGCGACCGCCGCCGGCCTCATCGCGACGAACAAGTCGTTGAAGACCGTCGTGGCGATCGGCGCGTACATGATGCACAAGCTCACGGACCCGAACGATCCGATGATCTTCTTCTTCGGGGACGGCGCGGGCGCCGCCGTGCTCGGGCCGTCCGACGCCCCGGGCTTCGTGGCGTCCGGCTTCCGCGCCGACGGGTCGTTCAACCGCAACTGGGCGATCCTTTCCGGCGGCACGGACGAGCCGGCTTCACTCGAGTCCGTGAAGGCCGGCCGCACGACGGTCAAGCTCATCGAGCGCTACCCGCCGGAGCTCAACAACGAAGGCTGGCCGAAGCTCGTGCGCCAGATGGCGGCGGACGGAGGGTTTGCCGTTTCCGACATCGACATGCTCATCCTGACGCAGGTCAGGCGGCCGACGATCGAGCTCGTCATGCAGGACCTCGGGCTGCCGATGGAAAAGACGCACATGGTGATGGACAAGTGGGGTTACACGGGCTCGGCGAGCGTCGCGATGGCGTTCGACGACGCCCGCGCCAAGGGGAAGGTCAAGGCCGGGGACCTCGTCGTCTTCGTGGCGTCCGGCGTCGGCTACAACATGGCGGGCGCCGCCTTCCGCATGGTCTAGGCTGCGGGGCACCGTGCCGCGCGCCGCGAAGATCCTCCTCGGCCTCGTCGCCGCCCTCGTCCTCCTCGGGGCGGCGGCGGGGGCGATCTTCTGGAAGAAGCCGCTCGCCACGCTCGCGTGGATCGGCCGCCGGAGGCTCTCGTCGTCGGGTTTCGAGAAGCACGTTCGGCCGTCCGCCGTGGGGCCGCAGGTCGTGTTCTCCGGCGGTGGCGGTGCGCCGGTCGTCCTCGTCCACGGCGCGGGCGACCAGGCCGGCGGGTGGTCGAAGGTCGCGCCGCGCCTCGCGAGGAGTTTCTCGGTCGTAGCGGTCGACCTCGCCGGCCACGGCGAGAGCGCGCCGGCGGAGGGGTCGCTGCCGTTCGCGACTCTTCTCTCCGGATTCGACGGCGCGATGAAGGAGTTGCCGCAGGGCAAGGTGACTCTCGTCGGAAATTCGCTCGGAGCATGGGTCGCGACGGTGTGGGCGAGGGAGCATCCCGATCGCGTGAGTCACCTGGTGCTCGTGAACGGCGGCCCCCTGCTCGGCGACCGCCCCGACCTCACGCTCCAGCCGAAGACGCGCGCGGAGGCCGACAAGACGCTTGCCGCCCTGCGCGACCCGTCGGCTCCGCTGATCCCGGATTTCGTCGTGGACGACATCATCCGCGAGGCGGCAAGGGGTCCGATCGCGCGGCTCGCCGCCGAGGCGAAGGGCATGCCCGCGTACCTCCTCGACGGAAAGCTCGCTGGTTTCGACGTCCCCGTGGACCTCCTCTGGGGCGCGTCCGACAAGCTGGTCTCCGTCGACTACGCGAAACGCCTCGCCGGACAGCTGCCGGCAGCGCGCCTCACGACGATCGACCGCTGCGGGCACGCGCCGCAGGTCGAGTGTCCCGACCGGTTCACGGAGGCGCTCCTGAAAGTCCTCAAGGATCCCGTGCCCGAGCCCACCGTCTCGTCGCCGCCGGTCGCCGCGCCCGCTGCCGCGACGGCCGCCCGGCCATGATTTCGGGCGACGTCCTCGGGGAGCGCGCGCGGCTCTCGCCGGACAAGACGGCGCTCGTCGAGGTCGCGACAGGCCGGCGCTTCACGTATTCCGAACTGGACGCGCGCGCCAGATCCGCGGCGCGGACGCTGACGGAAGGGCTCGGCCTGAAGAAGGGCGACCGCCTCGCCCTCCTCGCGGGCAATTGCGTGGAGTTCCTCGACGTCTTCTTCGCGTGCGGCAAGAACGGCGTCGTCCTCGTCCCGCTCAACACGCGGCAGACGGCGGCGGAGCTCCAGGGTGTCATCGAAGACGCCGAGCCGCGGGCTTTGATATTCGGTGCGACGTTTGAAGAGACCGTTGAAGATTTGCTTAGAAGGGTAAGAGGAGTCAGGGCAGTGCCTCTCGACGCTCCGGCAGCGCCAGGTGCGGCGGCCGCGTCCGCGCACAGCGCCCACACCACCTTCAAAGAAATCTCCTCTTCTCTTCCATCGGCGCCCACTGGCGCCGATGCAGAAGTCTCCGGTCCCGAAGACCTCTACTGCCTCCTCTACACGTCCGGAACCACGGGCAAGCCGAAGGGCGTGATGGTGCCGCACCGGATGGTGGCGTGGAACGCGGTGAACACCGTCGTGTCGTGGCAGCTCCGCGAGGACGACGTGTCGCCCATCTACACGCCGCTCTACCACGCGGGCGGGTTGGGCGCGTTCCTGACGCCCATCTTCGCGGTCGGGGGGACGATCGTCCTTCTCGCGGGCTTCGACGCCGCCGAGGTGCTCGCGACGATCGGGCGGGAGCGCTGCACGGTCGCCCTCGGGGTCCCGACGATCTTCCGGATGCTCCAGGAGCATCCCGACTGGGCGTCCGCGGACTTCTCGAGCATCCGCTACTTTGCCAGCGGCGGGGCGCCGCTGCCTCTCGACATCATCGAGACGTGGCAAAGGCGCGGCGCGAACTTCAAGCAGGGTTACGGCCTCACGGAAGTCGGTGTGAACTGCTTCGCGATGAGCGTCGAAGAGTCGATCCGGAAGGCCGGGTCGATCGGCCGGCCGATGATGTTCACCCGGGCGAAGCTGACGGATGAAGAGGGAAACGAGGTCCCGATCGGCGAGGTCGGCGAGCTCCTGCTCAAAGGCCCGCACGTCTGCAAGGGCTACTACAGGAACCCGGAGGCCACGGCCGCGTCGCTCGACGCCGAGGGCTGGTTCCACACGGGCGACCTTGCGAAGAAGGACGAAGACGGGTTCTTCACGATCGCGGGCCGCAAGAAGGACATGCTCATCTCGGGCGGCGTCAACGTCTATCCCGCCGAGATCGAGGCCGTCCTCTTCCGGCACCCGCTCGTGAAGGACGTCGCCGTCGTCGGCGTCCCGGACGAGAAGTGGGGGGAAGTCGGCGTCGCGTTCGTCGTGAGACGGGAAGAAGAGGGAAAGAGAGAAGAGAGGATTTTCTTAGAAGGTGAAGAGGGGAAGGCGGAAGCGGCGGCCGCGGCGGAGCTGACCGGATTCGTCGGTTCGCGCCTCGCGAAGTACAAGATCCCACGGGAATTCGTCTTCGTCGATGCGCTTCCGCGCACCCCATACGGCAAGGTCGTGAAGGGCGAACTCCGGTCTCTTTACCTTTCAAAGAAATCTTCTTCTTCGGCCTCTTCGGAAGTTCCCGAATGAGCGTCCTCGCCCACAAGGTGGAGGGCGAGGGTCCCCCTCTCCTGCTCCTCAACGGCGGGATGATGTCGTTCTCCGCCTGGGAGCCGATTGCGCGGCGTCTCGCCGTGCGGCACCGCGTCATCCGCTGCGACTTCCGGGGCCAGCTTCTCTCGCCCGGCGAGCCGCGCGCGTCCATGGAGGAGCACGCGGACGACGTCGCGGCGCTTCTCGAGTCGCTGACGTTGGGGCCGGTCGACGTCGTCGCGGCGTCGTACGGTGCCTACGCCGGGCTCCTTCTCACGGCGCGCCATCCGGAGCGCGTCGGATCCGTCGTCGCCGCCACCGTGACGGACGTCGCGAGGGCCGGCGACGCGGGGCTCGGCGAGGTGGGCGCGCGCCTCGCGGCCGCCGTCCGCGCCGCGGCCCGGGGCGGCGACCGGACGGAGGTCTACGACGCAATCGTGCAGCTCGCCTATACGCCCGAGTGGCAGGCCGCCCACGCGGACGAGCTCGCGCTGCGCCGCGGGCAGGTCGGCCTCCTGCCGGGCGCGTGGTTCACGGGGCTCGAGGGGCTGCTTACGGCTCTCGAAAAGGTCGACCTGAGGGCCGCCCTGGCGAAGATCTCCTGCCCGGTCCTCGTCGTCGCCGCGGAGCGCGACGCCGCGATGCCGCTCGAGAGGACGAAGGCCGTGGCGGACGGAATCCCGGCCGCGCACTTCGTCGTCGTGCCGGGCGCGGGCCACGCTCTCGTCGTCGAATGCGAGGACGAGTTCGTCCTCCTCGTCGAGCGCTTTCTCGCGCGCGTGCACCGCGCCGGAGGAACGGCGTGAGCGCGGCCCCTCCCCCCGCGCCTCTTCGCGAGGGCCGGCTCGTCCATGGCGGGTACGGCTACCACTGGGAGCTGTACGGGACCGGCGGCCGCGAAACGGTCTGCCTCTTCAACGGCCTCGCGATGTCCACGAAGAGCTGGCTTTCGTTCCTGCCCGAGATGGGGGAGCGCGACGTCCTCCTCTACGACTACCTCGGGCAGGGCGCCTCGGACGACGCGGAGCTGCCGGGCGCGCCGATCTCGTCTTTCGGAGACGCGCTCGCGGCGATCCTGGACGCCGAGGGGATTGCGAGGGTCCACGCGATCGGCGTCTCGTACGGCGGGTTCGTCGCCGCGGAGTTCGCGCGGCGCCACCCGGCGCGCGCGGCGTCGTTGACCCTCTCCGGGATCCTCCTGACGCAGGAGACGCTCTTCGCGATGTACCAGGACGTCTCGCTGCGCTTCTACGCGGGCGGGCCGCCGCTCTTCGACCTCTACACCCGTTACCTCTACGAGAAGATCTTCGCGGAGGCGTTCGTCGCGCGGGTCGGACCGAAGCTCGAGTCCATGCGTCAGGGTTTCCACGACCGCTACGCGAGCCGGATCGAGGCGCTCGTGCGCCTCACGAAGGCGCAGGACCCGTTCTTCGCGGCCCTCGGGGAGAACGCGGCGTCCTACGCCGCGATCCCGTGCCCGGTCCTCGTCCTCGCGGGCGCGGAGGACCGCGCGATTCCGCCGCCCCAGCAGCGGAGAATCCCGACCGTGATCCCGCATGCCGTCTACGAGGAGATCGCGGGCGCCGGGCACGTCGTCTATCTCGAGAAGCCCGAGGTGTTCTGGCCGCGCGTTCGCCTGTTCCTGGACGGGACGCGGCGCTAGCGGCGGGCCCGCGCGTGCGGGACCGGGGCGGCCGCGACGAGGCCGGGCTCCTTCAGCATTCCGTGGCGGAGGATCTCGGCGACCTCGCGCATCGCGACGTCGCTTCCCTTGCCGAACTGCTCCGGGACGCCGAAGAGGATCTCGACCGCGTAGTACTGGAGGAAGACACGGCTCGCGAGCATGACGGCGGTGGCGACCGGCACACCGGGGCGTATCTCGCCCGAGACCGCGTCGCCGTGCGACACGATGAACCGTTCGAAGCGTGACGCCATCTCCGAGTAGAACTTCCGGATGTGGTTGCCCGAAAGCTCCACGACGTCGACGTAGATGAGCGCGACGTGGCGCCGCCAGACGTGCACGCTCTCGCGCGCGGCGGCCGCGAGCTCCTCGAGGTTGTCGGGAAACGTCCCGGACGCGAGCGCCTTGTTGAACGGGAAGTCCGGGCTCTCGATCGCCTTCCAGTACTGGCCGAGGACGGTCTGGAAGATCGTCTCCTTGTCGGCGAAGTGGTGGTAGACGTTTCCCGTTGAGACCCCGGCGCGCTGGGCGACGTCGCGGATGCTCGTGCCGCGATAGCCCTGGCTCGAGAAGAGGTCCAGCGCCGCCTCGAGGATGGCGGTGCGGCTCTTCTCGGACTTCTTGTCCTGCTCCACGCCCCGAGTCTAGACGGCGGCGGGAGCCGCCGCGAGCATGGACTTCAGGCGCGGGAACGCGGCCGCGATCTCGTCCATCGAAACCGCGCCCACGGACAGCCGGAACCAGCCCGTGTCGCCCTCGAACCCGAAGGCCTGGAACGGCACGACGCCGAGGCCGGCCTCCTCGAGGAGGAGGCGCCGCACGTCGTCGTTCGTCTTCACGGGGACGCCCCTCACGGTGCGCCCGAAGAGGTCGAAGCGCACGGACAGGTAGATGGCGCCCTGCGGTTCGATCGCGTCGACGGGGAAGCCTTCTTTCTTCATCGTCATCACGCCGTCGTACAGGGCTTCCAGGCGCTCGGCGAGCTTCCTCCGCACGCCGTCGCGGTACGCGCGGACGGCCTCCGGCTGCGCGAGGAACTTGGCGACGCCTGCCTGCTCGGCCTTCGGAGCCCAGGCGCCGACGTGGCCGAGGATGTCCGACATCCGGCGGCGGATCGGCGGGGGCATCACGCCCCACCCGACGCGCATGCCCGTCGCGCAGAACGCCTTCGAGATCGCGTCGAGGAAAATGACGTACGGCGCGCTCTCGGGGACGAGCCCGACGGGCGTGTGGTGCTCGGTCTTCCCGAAGACGAGCGTCCAGTAGACCTGGTCGTACACGAGGTAGAGCGGGCGCCGCCGGCCCTCCGAGTCGCGCCGGCGGTTCTCCTCCACCACCATCTCCGTGAGGTCCGTCAGGGCCTGCTTCGAGATCGCCGTCCCCGTCGGGTTGAGCGGCGAGTTCAGGATCAGCAGGCGGGCTCCGGGGACGTGCGGGCGGATCTGGTCCGGCGTCGGGAAGAAATTCGACTTCGCCTCGACGCGGATCGGGATCCCGCGGGCGCCGGACAGGTAGGCGTAGTGGTTGTTGTTCCACGACGGCACGGGATAGATCGCGCCGTCGCCCGGCTCGAGGAGCGTGCGGTACGTCCCGTAGAGGAGCGGGCGGGCGCCGGCCGCGATCACGACGGACTCGACGGGATAGGAGAGCCCGAGATCGCGGGCGTAGAGCTTCACGACCTCCTCGCGCAGCGGGAGGATTCCCTCCGATGGCGGGTAGTTCGTCTGGCCCGTCTCGAGGGCCTCCTTCGTGGCCGCGAGGAGGCCGTCCGGGATGGGGAACTGGCGCGAGTCGAAGTCGCCGATCGTGAGATTGCAGACCGGGCGGCCCGTGGCCTGCAGGGCGCGGATCTCACCCGCGATGCGGAGAATCTCGGAACCCACGACGCCGCGGGCGAGAGGGGAGAGGCCTGCGTCGGCCTTCTCCGCCGACTGAAAATAGGAGGTGACGTCCATCGCGGCGAGTCTATTAGATTCGTCCCCGGGTTTTCGGAGGCGACCAGGCCAAGCGGTAGAATGAGGCGCATTCTCAGGGACCGGAGGTGAGCCATGAGGCTTCATTCCCTGTTCACCCTCGCCGCCCTGGCGGCCGCGCTCGGCGCTCGCGCTGAGGAACCCGCCGCCGCGGCCTGGAGACCGTTCGACCTCGGAGCCCACCAGCGGGCCGTCTCCACGAAGAGCGCGGCCGCCCAGAAGGCGTTCGACCAGGGCCTCGTCTGGTCGTTCGCGTTCAACCACGACGAGTCCGAGCGGGCGTTCCGCGAGGCCGCGCGCGTCGACCCGGGCCTCGCGATGGCGTGGTGGGGAATCGCGCTCGTGAACGGACCGCACATCAACAACACCGAGGTGGACGAGGCGCACGCGAAGGCGGCGTGGGACGCCCTCGGTGAGGCCCGTGCGCGCATCGCCGGTGCGAGCCCGGTCGAGAGGGCGCTCATCGACGCCCTCGGGTCCCGCTACGCGCTGCCCCAGCCCGCCGACCGCAAGCCGCTGGACGAGGCGTACGCGAAGTCCATGGCGGACGTCCATCGCCGGTTCCCCAAGGACGCGGACGTGGCCGCTCTCTACGCGGAAGCGCTCATGGACGTGCGCCCCTGGGACCAGTGGACGCACGACGGAAAGGCCCAGCCGGGAACCCGCGAGGCTCTCGACGCGATCGCGGCCGCGCTGGCCCTCAACCCGCGCCATCCGCTCGCCCTCCACCTGAAGATCCACGCCCTCGAGGCGTCGCCTCACCCCGAGCGCGCGCGCGCGGCCGCCGACGGACTGCGGGCGCTCGTGCCCGATTCGAGCCACCTCGTCCACATGCCGGCGCACATCTACGCGCGCGTGGGCCGGTGGGCCGACGCCGCGTCCGCGAACGAGCGCGCGATCGCGGCCGACGCGCGATACAACGCGCGGACGCCGACCCTCGGCCTCTACCGGCTCTACGAAGTCCACAACGTTCACTTCCTCGTGTTCACGGCGATGATGGAGGGCCGGCGGAAAGTCGCGCAGAAGCAGGCGGCCGCGGTCGTCGCGATGCTCCCGCCGCCGATGGTCCAGGAGCTGGCGTTTCTCCTCGAGGCGTTCCTGACCGTCCCCCACGAGGTGCGGATGCGTTTCGGTCTCTGGAACGAAATCCTCGAGGAGCCAATCCCCGGGACGAGCGTGCCGACTGCGCGCGCGTTCGCGCACTTTGCGCGCGGGGTCGCATTCGCGGCGCTCGGACGAATCGACGAAGCCGAAAGGGAGCGTGCGGCGTTCGCGGAGGCCGCTGCAAAGGTCCCGAAGGAGTATCTGTGGGGGGCGAACGCGAGCTCGGCCGTTCTCGCCGCGCACGTGCCGTACCTCGAGGGCGAGCTGGCGTTCCGGCGGGGAGAACGCGAGACCGCCGAGGCGAAGCTCCGCGAGGCCGTCCGGCTCGAGGACGCGCTCAAGTACGACGAGCCTCCGCCGGCCTCCGTGCCCGCGCGCCACGCGCTCGGGGCGGTCCTCCTGGCGGCGGGAAAGGCGAAGGAGGCCGAGGTCGTCTATCGCGAGGATCTCCGGCGCAGCCCCGAAAACGGCTGGTCGCTGCAGGGCCTGGCGCGCGCCCTCAGGATGCAGGAGAGGCCAGGCGCCTCGGAGGTCCAGGCGCGCTTCCGCGCCGCCTGGAGGCGGGCGGACATGGACGTCACGACGTCCTGTCTGTGCGTGCCAGGGGTGGCTGTCGGAGGCACCGGCGCGCGCTGACGCGCGTTCCGGGCGTGCGGAGGCGCGCCTGCTAATCTCCGCGGCCTATGCGCTGGTCCCAGTCGTTTCTCGTGACCCTCCGGGAGGTCCCCGGCGACGCCGAGGTCGTCTCCCATCAGCTTCTCTACCGCGCGGGCTTCATCCAGAAGCTCGCCGCTGGCATCTACTCGTACACGCCGTTCGGCTTCCGGTCGCTCAAGAAGATGACCGAGATCGTGCGCGAGGAGATGGACGCGACCGGAGCCCAGGAAGTCGACCTCCCGATCCTCCAGCCGAAGGAGCTCTGGGTCGAGTCCGGCCGCTGGGACCGCTACCAGAACGAGGGCATCCTCTTTCACCTGAAGGACCGCAAGGACGGCGAGTTCGCGCTCGCGCCGACGGCCGAGGAGGCCGTGACGGACATGGTCCGGCGCTCCGTGACGTCCTGGCGGCAGCTTCCGTTCAACCTCTACCAGATCCGCACGAAGTTCCGCGACGAGATCCGCCCGCGCTTCGGCCTCCTGCGCGGGCGCGAGTTCCTCATGAAGGACGCGTACTCCTTCGACCTCGACCAGAAGGGTCTCGACGCCCACTACGTGAAGATGGACTCCGCGTACCGGAAGATCTTCGACCGCTGCGGCCTCGAGTTCGCGGTCGTGCAGGCCGATTCGGGCGCAATCGGCGGCTCGGCTTCGGAAGAGTTCATGGTCGTCGCCGACACGGGCGAGGACGCGCTCGTGTTCGCGGAAGCCGGCGACTACGGCGCGAACATCGAAAAGGCCGTGACGGCGCCCCTCCCCGAGCCGTGGGCGGGGGAGGAGGCGAAGGCTTTCGGCGAGGCGAACGCGCCAACGCCGGGGATCACGACGACCGAGGGTCAGGCGCAGCACCTCGGGACGACACCGGAGCGAATCGTCAACACGATGATCTACGAGGCGGTGGGCGCGGACGGAAAAGCGCGCCTGGCGGCCGTCCTGATCCGAGGGGACCTCACGATCAACGAGGTCAAGCTCCCGAAGGCGATCGGCGCGCTTCACGTGAAGCTGGCTTCGGAGGAGATTCTTCGAAAGGTGACGGGAACGCGCCCCGGCTTCGTCGGGCCGCTCTCCCTTCTTCCTTTCGCAGAGAATCCCGTCTTCGTCTTCGTCGACCGCTCTCTCGAGCACGGACGAAACCTCTGGTGCGGGGCGAACCAGGAGGGGCTGCACCATTCCGGGGTCGACATCAATCGCGACGTGATGGGCATTTCCTCGTTCAAGGGCGTCGTCGAGGCCGCCACCGCCCGCGACGGCGACCCCTCGCCCGCCCCGAAGGGCGGCGCGCTGCGAATCAAGCGCGGCATCGAGGTCGGGCACATCTTCAAGCTCGGCACGAAGTACTCCGAGGCCATGAAGTGCGAGGTCGCCGACCAGGCGCAGAAGATGGTGCCCCTCGCAATGGGGTGCTACGGGCTCGGCCTCGGCCGGACCATCGCCGCCGCCATCGAGCAGCACCACGACGAGCACGGAATCGTGTGGCCCGTCCCGCTCGCGCCCTACGCGTGCGTCGTCGCCGCCCTGCAGCGCGACGCCGAGGTCCTCGCCGCCGCCGACAAGCTCTACGAGGAGCTGAAGGCCGCGGGCGTCGAGGTGTTCTACGACGACCGCGACGAGCGGCCGGGCGTGAAGTTCAAGGACATCGACCTCATCGGCTTTCCGGTGCGCGTCGTCGTGGGCGGCAAGTCGCTCGCGAAGGGCGTCGTCGAGGTCTCGACGCGGCGCGAGAAGCAGGCGCAGGGCATCGCGCTCGCGGATGTCGTCGGCGTCGTGAAGAAGACGCTCGCGGCGGGCGCGAAGACGCTGGTCGTGTAGGAGCACGGGAGCGGCCGTGGCGCTGGACGAAACCCGCCTGACCGAGCACGTCTCGGTGTTCACGCACGGCGGCGAGACGCTTCTCGAGAGCTACGGCTCGAACGCGACGGTCTTCTTCGGGAAGGGCGCGGTCGTCGTCGTGGACCCGTTCGTCGCGCCGCGGCAGGCGGCGGCGCTCGGCGCGCGGATCGCGGATCGCACGCCGGACCCGGTCACGCACGTCGTCCTCACGCACCACCACACGGACCACGCTCTCGGGGCGTCCTTTTTCGCCTCCCTCGGCGCGGACGTCATCGCGCACGAGGCCGCCGCGCGGCGCATGGCGGTCGAGCACGGCGCCCTCATCGCCGAGCGGCGCCGGGACCCCGCGCTCGGCGGCCTCTTCGACGGCGCCGAACCGCACGCGCCGAAGCGCCTTGTCCGGGACTCCCTGGCGTTCGAGGCCGGCGGAATCCGGTTCGACGTCTTCCACCCGGGGCACGCGCATACGCCCGGCGATCTCTGCGTGTACGTGCCCGCGCTCGGAGTCCTCGTGTCGGGCGACCTCGTGTCCACCGGGTATCACCCGAACCTCGAGGACGCCGACGTCGCCGGGTGGAGGGCCGCGCTCGCACGCCTGCACGGCATCCCGTACTGGACGCTCGTGCCGGGTCACGGACCGGCTGGCGGGCGCGAGGCCGTCGAGGACCAGATCGCGTACTTCGACGCCGCCGAGCGGACCGTGAAGGAGGCGGCGGAGTTCGGGTTCGACGCCGTCGCCGCCCTCAAGGCCGCTTTCCCCGAGCGGCTGCTGGCTGCCGTGCTCCCGGACGCGGTCAAGGCGCTTTCCGCGCGCTGAAACCGGGCGTCCCTTGATGCGCCCGCATCATCGGGAGGCGCGTAAGGCCGGGGCTAAGATTCATCGCCCGGTTCAGGAAGAAAGGAAAACAGCGCGTGAGCTTCACCAAACAGGACGCCCTCGACTACCACTCGACGGGCCGCAAGGGAAAACTCGAGGTCATCCCCTCCAAGCCCTGTGCGACCGCCCGCGACCTTTCGCTCGCCTACACGCCCGGCGTCGCCGAGCCGTGTCTCGAAATCGCCCGGGACCCCGAGCTCGTCTACGAGTACACCGGCAAGGGGAACCTCGTCGCCGTCATCTCGAACGGCACCGCCGTCCTCGGCCTCGGCGACATCGGCGCTGCCGCCGGCAAGCCGGTCATGGAGGGGAAGGGAGTCCTGTTCAAGAGGTTCGCGGACGTCGACGTGTTCGACATCGAGGTGGACGAGCACGACCCCGACAAGCTCATCGAGTGCGTCGCCCGCCTCGAGCCCACGTTCGGGGGGATCAACCTCGAGGACATCAAGGCGCCCGAGTGCTTCTACATCGAAGAGCAGCTCAAGAAGCGCATGGGCATCCCGGTGTTCCACGACGACCAGCACGGGACCGCCATCATCTCGGCCGCCGCGTTCCTGAACGCGCTCGAGATCGCGGGCAAGAAGATCGAGGACGTGAAGGTCGTGTTCGCGGGCGCCGGCGCCGCCGCGGTCGCCTGCGCGAACCTCTACATCACGTACGGCGTGAAGCTCGAGAACATCCTCATGGTCGACCGCACCGGCGTCATCTGGAAGGGCCGGACGGAGAACATGAACCCGTACAAGGAACGCTTCGCGCGCGACACGAAGAAGCGCACGGTCACCGAGGCGCTCGACGGGGCCGACGCCTTCATCGGCGTCTCGGCCGCGAAGCTCATCAACGGCGACATGATCAAGAAGATGGCAAAGGACCCGATCATCTTCGCGATGGCGAACCCGGTGCCCGAGATCACGCCCGAGGAGGCAAAGGCGTCTCGGCCCGACTGCATCATGGCGACGGGCCGGTCCGACTACCCGAACCAGGTCAACAACGTCCTCGGCTTCCCCTTCATCTTCCGCGGCGCGCTCGACTGCCGCGCAACGCAGATCAACGAGGCGATGAAGCTCGCCGCCTCCAAGGCCCTCGCGAACCTCGCGAAGGAGGACGTGCCGGACTCCGTCGCCCGCGCGTACGGCGTCGAGGGCTTCAAGTTTGGCCGCGAGTACCTCATCCCGAAGCCGTTCGACTGGCGCGTCCTCCTGCACGTGCCGCCGGCCGTGGCCCAGGCCGCCGCGGACACGGGTGTCGCGAAGAGGCCCATCAAGGACATGGAGGCCTACAAGCGGAAGCTCGAGGGCATGCTCTCGCGCTCGCGCTCGTTCATGCAGGTCATCCACGAGAAGGCGAAGCGCGACCCGAAACGCGTCGTCCTCGCCGAGGGCGACGATCCGAAGATCCAGCGCGCCGCGAAGATCCTCGCCGAGGAGGGGCTCGCGAAGCCGATTCTTCTCTCGCGCGGGAGGAAGGCCGAGGCGGCCCTCAAGGCGATGGACGTCAAGACGCCGATCGAGGTGATCGACCCCGAGACAAGCCCGAACTACGCGAAGTACGTCAAGGCATACGCCGAGAAGCGCAAGCGAAGCGGCGTGACTCTCGAGGACGCCGAGCGGACGCTCCGGTTCCGCAACTATTACGCGGGGATGATGGTCGACCAGGGCGACGCGGACGTCACCCTGTCGGGCCTCACCTCGAACTACCCGGACACGATCAAGCCCGCGCTCCAGACGATCGGCGTCAAGGCCGGCGTCAAGAAGGTCTCTGGCCTCTACGTCCTGATCCTCCAGGACCGGGTGTTCTTCTTCGCGGACACGACGGTCAACATCGACCCGACGGCCGAGGATCTCGCGGAGATCGCGCTCCTCTCGGCCGACACGGCGAAGCTCTTCGGGATCCAGCCCCGCGTCGCGATGATCGCGTTCTCGAACTTCGGCTCCACGGTCCATCCGTCGACGAACAAGGTGCGCGACGCGGTCAAGCTCGTGAAGCAGCGCCGTCCCGACCTCGAGTGCGACGGCGAGATGCAGGCCGACACGGCCGTCCTGCCGGAGTTCCTCAAGGAGAACTATCCCTGGACGGACCTCAAGGGCCCGGCCAACGTCCTCGTCTTCCCCGAGCTCCAGAGCGCGAACGCCGCGTACAAGCTCGTGTGGCGCCTCGCGAAGGCCGACGCGATCGGGCCGATCCTCATGGGGATGAGCAAGCCCGCCCACGTCCTCCAGCGCGGCGTCGAGGTTTCGGACATCGTGAACATGGCGGCCTTCGGCGTCGTGGACGCCCAGTCGCGCAAGAAGTAGCTCCCGGCCACGCGGCCCGCTCGTCCGTTACGATGCGGGCCGCGTGGACATCTTCACGACCGGCACGGCCCTCCTCGCCGCGTGGGCGGCGACGCCAGCCCTCGACGCCTTCCTGAGGTGGCGCCGCCTTACGGCGCCGCAGGGGGGCGCGCGAGACGCCTCCGGCGCTCGCGCGCCCGGAATGCTCCTCGCCGTGATTCCGGCGCGCGCCGAGGGCCCTCGGGTGGGGGATCTGGCTTCGGACTTGAAGAGGGAGTCGGAGAAGACGAAGGAAGAGAAGGTTTCTTTGAAGGTGGAAGAGGGGGAGGGCGGCGGTTCGGTCGACGTTCTCGTGCTCCTGGACGGCCCGGACCCCGATGCCGAGGCCCGTCTCAAAGCGGACGGGGTTTCTTACCTTTCTAAGAAATCTCCCGGTCCTGCGAAGGGTCATGCGCTGGCATTCCTCGCCGAGCGCCTGGGCGCGCGCCTCGACGATTACTCATACATCCTCGTCTTCGACGCCGACATGCGTCTGCCCGAGGGGTTCTTTCGGGACCTCCGCGTGCCGGAGGGAACGGAGGCGTTCCAGCTGCCGGTTCGCCCTGCGGGCGTTCCGGCGCCGGGCGCCCCGCGAGTCGAGGCGTTGTCGCTCGCCGAGGCGCGGCTCGATGACCGGGTGCGCGACGCGGAGGGGCTGCCCGTGCGCCTGCGCGGCAAGGCGATGGGCTTTTCGCCGCGCGCCTTCCGCCTCGGCCCGGCCGCCGCGACGCGGACGACGGCGGAGGACTCCGAGGCGACGCTCAAACTTCTCGCGAGGGGCGTCGTCGTGCGTGCGCTGGATGGCCCCTTCGCCTTCGACGAGCCGTCCGCGGACGCGGGCGCGATGGGCCGCTCGCGGGCGCGGTGGTTCGGCGGGCACCTGAAGCTGCTCTTCTCGGGCTTCGGGGATCTCGTTCGCTCATTCCCTCGGCGGCCGATCGGGACTTTAGTGCTGGCGGCGGATTTCTGGCTCCGGCCGAGGATCTTTCTGCTTGGGACCCTCGCCTTTCTTGCAAGTGTCTCGGATGCTGCGATGGTGGTTCTTTCTTCGAGTGGCGCGTGGCGCGCTCTGCCTTTCCTTCTGCTTCTTTCACTTCTAGGAAAATCTTCTCTTCTCTTTGAGTGGCTCTCGATCGCAGCGCTTCGCCGCCGCATCGGCTATCCCGCCGAATGTCCCCCGGTCTCGGCCGCCGATCTCTCCGACTCTCTTCTCATGTGGATCGGCGCCGCTGTCCGCGGCGTCACCTCACCCTCGCGGTGGCACCGCGCGAGGCCGCCCGCGTGAAGGCGGTCCTTCTCGTCCCTCGCCTGCCGGGCACCGGGCACACGGGCGACCGCCTGCGCGCGGAGCTGCACCTCGCGGCGCTCGCGCAGGCCGGATACGAGACGCATCTCGTCGGGGGAACGGAGACCGGGAGTTTTCTTCGAATGAGTCATGCGGCGGCCGTCCACCCCGTGCGTCTCGACCGCATCCGGTTGCCCGCGGCGCTCGCGCGGGCTGCCGTCACGGGCGAGCCGCTGCAGTCGGCACTCTTCGCAGGATCCTTCGGCCCAGCCCTGCGCGAGGCGGCACGGGATGCGGACATTCTCGTCTGCGTTCTTCTGCCGCGCCTCCTTGCGCACGTGGGCCCGCTGCCGGCTTTGCCGCGTGTCGTGGACTTCGTGGACGCGCTCGCGGCCGCGGCGCGCCAGGCCGCGAACGACGATCCGGCGCCGTGGCGCCGCGCGTACTGGGAGGCTGAGGCGCCGCGCCTCGCGCGCGCCGAGACGCGCGCGGCCGAGGGCGCGTCGGTCCTCTTCGCGACGACGCCGTTCGACGCGGCGCACCTCCCGCCGGGGACGCGCGCCGTCGCGAACGGCGTCGACGTCGGGCCGCTCGCCCCGGGGCCGCGCGGCCCCGTCGTGGCATTCTCGGGCCGGCTCCGGTACCGTCCGAACGTCCTCGCCGTGAAACGTCTACTCGACGACATCTGGCCCCGGGTGAGACGGGATGCGCCGGCGGCGCGCCTCGTCCTCGGAGGCGCCGACGCTCCCGCCTGGCTGCTCGCGCGCTCGGGGAAGGACGGCGTCGAGGTCGTGAGCCCCGTCGCGGACATGGCCGCGTTCCTCCGGACGGCGCGCGTGGCCGCGGCTCCAGTCGCCATGGGAACCGGCACGCCGAACAAGATCTTCGAGGCGTTCGAGGCGGGCGCCGCCGTGGTCGCGTCCCCAGAGGTCGCGGAGCGGGCGGCGGCGGGCGGCGAGACGCCGCCGGTGAGGACGGCGCGCACGAACGAGGAGTTCTCCGCCGCCCTCGTCGCTCTTCTGAAGGATGCGGACGCTGGGGTGCGGGAGGGTGCGCTCGGGCGGGCGTGGGTCGAGACGCACGCGGACCGCCGGAAATCCGTCGACGTCCTCGCGGCGGGCTACGGCGAAACCCGGGAGCGCGGATGAGGCCGCGCGGGCGCTTCGCGGGCCGTACGGCCCTTCTGGCGGCCGGCGACGCGGCGGTCGCCTCGGGACTCTTCGCCCTCGTGGTTGCGCTGCGGCGTGCGCTGCCGCTGCCGGGCACGCAGGGCACCCTTCCGGCGCCGAACGTACCGCTGGATGCACCCTGGCTGGCAGGCGTCGCTCTCGTCACGCTCGCGGCGCTCTGGCTCGCCGGGACGTACGACGAGCCGCTTGCGTCGCTCAAGGAGCGGGGCGGGCTCCTCGTCGGGACGCTGCTCGCCGGCGGCCTCCTCCTCGCTCTTTACTTCTTCGCGGGCCGGTCCGTGCCGCGCACGGTTCTGCTCCTGTGGGTTCCGCTCTTTTCGGTGGGCCTCGGGCTCTGGCGGCGTGTCGCCGAAGCGGTCGCTCCCATCGGGATGCGCCCCGTCCTCGTCCTCGGAGCGGGGGAGGACGCGCGGCGGGCGGCCGACGCGCTGGCGTCGGGCCGCATCACCGGCCACACGCTCCTCGAGTGGCGGGAGGACGCCTCCCGCTTCGAGTCGGGTCCCGCCCGTGACGTCCTCTTCGCCTCCGACCGCCCGGAGGACAGGCGCATCCTCGTGGCGCTGCTGGAGCGCAGCCTCGAGCACGACTTTGACCTGTGGATCCTGCCGGGAGTCGCCGACGTCGTCGCGTCGCGCGTCGTGACGCGCAGCCTCGGGGACCTGCCGCTCGTGCCGGTCGCGACGCGCGGTGCGAGCGCGTTCGCGTTCGCGTGGCGCCGCGCTCTCGACCTCGTCCTCGGGTCCGCGCTGACGGTCCTCGCGGCCCCCGTCCTTCTCGTCGTTACGGCCGCCGTCGCGCTCGAGAGCCCGGGCGCGCCGTGGCTCCGGCAGAAGCGCGTCGGGCGCGGCGGGAAGATCTTCACGCTCTGGAAAGTGCGGACCATGCGTCAGGACGCGGAAGCCGGGACCGGCCCGACGCTCTCTTCTCCCGAAGACGAGCGTGTGACGCGAATCGGCTCCGTGCTGCGCCGTTCACGCCTCGACGAGCTTCCGCAGCTCCTCCTCGTTCTGGCGGGCTCGATGAGCCTCATCGGCCCGCGGCCGGAAAGGCCCGAGTTCGTCGCGACGTTCGAAAAGGAGGTGCCCGCGTACCGGCTCCGGCACGCGTTGAAGCCAGGCCTCACCGGCCTGGCGCAGGTCATGGGCGCGTACGCGACCCAGCCCGACGTCAAGCTGCGCTACGACCTCGGGTACCTCTTCCACTGGACGCCCGCGCTCGACCTGTTCGTGCTCCTCCGCACGGTCGTGACCGTGCTCAGGGGCAGCGGAATCTGAAGAAAGCGCGGGCGGGCGTTGTAACTATTACCACGCCTCGGCGCACGTTCGTCTCAGACGACGCGTCGGCCCTGGATCAGGTTGATGATGAGGACCACGACCGCGACGACGAGCAGGATGTGGATGAATCCTCCGAGCGTGTAGGACGTGACGAGGCCGAGGAGCCACAGGACGAGAAGAATGACGAAGATGGTCCAGAGCATTTTCCTATCCCCCTGACTCTCTTCAGCAACCTCCGTGCCTGACACGTGGAATGGATCGTGCTGTTCTTCCAACAGGGAGGACGTCCATGCCGCGGCGGAGCACCCCGGTCGGGCTTTGGCGGGTGTTGCGTTGGCTGGCGGTTCTCGGGGCCGGCGCGGCGGCGGCGGTCCTCGCTCTCGCCGGAGCGACGGGCCTCGTCCTGCGCTCGGACTGGCTCCTCGGGCAGATCGACGCGGATCCGGACTCGCTCTTCGTGACGTTCACGGAGGCGCGGGCGTCTCTCGTGCCCGGCCGAATCCGGTTCGCGACGCTCACGCTCCGGAGCCGCGATCAGAACGTCGAGTGGGAGGCCCGGCTCGAGGACGTCACCGTGGACGTTGCGCTTCGGAGCCTGGCCGCGCGCCGCTTCCGCGCCGAGACCGTACGCGCGGCCGCGCTGACGTTTCGTTTGCGCGAGCGCCTCGCCGCCGACGAGGCAACGCCGGCGCGCGCCGGACGCTACCCGCCCATCCCGGGCTATCGGGATCCGCCTCTGCGCGCCCCTCCGGAGCCTCGCGCTGCGCCGGGAAATCCGTGGTGCGTCGTGGTCGACGACCTGAGGGTCGCGCTCGTCCGCGAGATCTGGATCGACGCCTGGCGATGGGAGGGCAAGAGCCGACTGTCGGGAGGCCTCTTCCTGCGCCCGGGCATCGAGGCGGAGGTCCTCCCGAGCGAGCTCAACCTGGAGAGCGGAACGCTGCACTGGGGAGCGTACGCCGTGTCGCGGGGCACCGCCGGTCGCGTGCGCGCCGCGCTCCCGCGCTTTGTCACCCAGAAGTATCCGGGCAACGAGGTGTGGAAGATCATGTCCGGCGCCGCTTTGCTGGACGGGACGCTCGACGCTCTTCCATTTCTTTCCCGGGACGGCGGCAAGGCGCCCGTCGAGGGAGGCGGCAGCGTGCGCGTGCGCGTCTCCATGACGAACGGGCGCGGCGGGGGACGGGTGACGGCGACGCTGCACGACGCCCGGCCGCTTCTCGCGTTGCTCCCGTCCGGGCCGCCCGCGTGGATTGCCGGGCTTCTCGATCTTCACGACTTCGAGGTGTCCGCCGTCGCCCGCATCGCCCCCGGATTTCTCGCCGCTTCGCCCGTGCAGGCCAGGGCTGGAACGTTCTCGCTCGACGCGGACTGGCGGACGGCGCGTGGGCACGAGTGGGGCGCGCTGCTCTTGAAGAAGGGGATCCTCTCCCTCGGGCTGACGCTCGGAGACTCCGCGTCGGCGACTCACCTCGTCGGCGCGGCGAGCTGGTTCGAAGCCGAGGGCCGGCCCGGAGGACTACGGACCGATCAGCCGCGGGATTCGACAGGGGTCGCGCGGCCGAGCAGGTAGACCGTCGCGGCGCCGAGAGCGAGGATCCCGAGAAGGATCGGGACGGTTCGGCTGCGCCGGGGCTTTTCGAGCGACGTCCAGTTGCGTACGAGCGTCTTTCGGATCTTCGCCCCCTCCGAACCCGCCTCGTCGAGCACGCGGCTCACGGAATTCGAGACCTGGGCGACGGTTTCCCCGGTCCGTCCGCCGAGGTCCGAAGCTCCGGTCCGCAACGCCCCGAGAATCTGATCGAGCACTTTCTGCGCCATTTTGAAACTCCTTCCGGGTGAAGCCCGGCATGCACTCCCCTGCAAGAACGCCGCCGCACACGCGCCGACCCGCCGCTGGCACATGCGTTGCTCCTTGCGGGCCGGAGGACCCTCCCATGGAAAACCTGCATAGCCCCACGACTGCCGACCAGGCCCCGAAGAACCCGAACGACACCCAGGCAGGCAATCTGTCTGGCCGCGCGCGGGAAATCGCCGACGCCGCGCGCCGAAACCTCGGACAGGCAGCCGGGAAGGTGAGCGACTACGCGGACGACAACACCGCGATGGTGGCGATCGCGGCGTTCGGGGTGGGTCTCCTCGTCGGGCATCTCGTGACGCGCGAGTCCTGACGCGGCCCGGATCCTGGGGATCGTGGCGATCAGCGGATCGGAGGAAGCGCCGGCGCGCGCCCGCCGCGCGCGAGGCCCGCGGCCGCGGCGTCGACGTCCGCGACGACCCGCGCGCGGTCCACGCCCGGGGGCAGCGCGTCGACGAGGCGCGGGAGGATCCACACGGCGCGGCGGAACAGCGCGTCTCCCTCTGCCTCCCGGCCGAGAGTCCTCTCGACACGGCCGAGGTTGAGGTCGCTCTCGGCTCGCTCCTCGAGAGCGACCGAGCGCGCGTAAAGCTCTCGCGCCCGCGGGAGATCCTTCTCGACCCAGGAGACCGAGCCGAGAGCGAGGAGAGCCGTGGCCTCGCGCGGACGGATCGCGACCGCCCGGCGGAGCCGCACGCGCGCCGCGCCGAGGAGCTCCTCGCGCACGGGACCGGCCTCGTCGGGCGCCTCGGCCGCCTCGCGCAGCAGGGCCTCGCCCTCCGCCTGGGACGAGACCGCGACGCCGCGCGCGAACGCGACCGCGAGAAGGGCCGCACCCGCGGCTGCAAAGAGCCACCGCGCGCCGGACGGAAGGGGCGCGGCGGGCGCCTGGCCCGGAGCCGTCCGCCGCCACGCGAGTCCGAACAGGAACGCGATCGGCCCGGACGCGACGGGAAGCCGCAGAGGGAAGCCCCCGAGCGAGAGGACGAGCGTGGCGGCGATGCACGCGAGGAGCGCGTCGGTCGTCGGGTTGGCCTCGGCGCCGGGGCCGTGGCGCATCGCGAGGAGGCCGGCGACGAGCGCGAAGAGCGCCGCGAGCAGAGCGGCCGCAGCCGGGACGCCGCACTCTGCGGCAGCCGTCAGCGGCTCGCTGTGGGCGTTGTCGAAGTGTGCGGACTCGGAGCGGTGGACGAGTCGGCGGCCGGATCTCTCCTCGGCGGCGATGCGTGCCGGGACGAAGGCGTTCGAGAAGGCGCCGGGCCCGACGCCCAGGAACGGGCGCGCACGGATCATCTCGGCGGCGGCGAGGACGCCGATGTCGCGCTGCGTCGTCGCCGCGGCGACGTCGCCCTGCCGGAGCTGGGACGCCTTCTCGATCGCGCGGCGCGCTCCGCCAGAGATCGCGAGGAGCGCCGCGAGGACGAGGAGCGCGGCGAGCGCGGGCGCGCGCCGGCGCGGCGCGAGGAGCGCGTGGACGAGGGCGCCGGCGACGAAGGCGAGGGCCGGGGCGACGGCCTCCGCCGCGAGAATCCCGAGCAGGGACGCCGCGAGCCCGGCGGCCGCGAGCGCGCGCAGGCGGGGCGGGCGCAGGTGGTCTGCGGCCGTCGCGAAGAGGAGCACGGCCGGCACGACGAGCGCCATCGCGAGGTCGCCCGGGTTCCCCACGAGGCCCGCGGCGAAGAACCGAGGCTGCGGGGCCTGCAGCGGAAGCCGCAGGACGCCGAGCCATCGCTGCGCGGCCGCGAGAAGGCCCGAGAACGCGCCCGCGAAACACAACGCGGTGGCGGCGCGGGCGGCGACGCGCCCGCCGGCGCGCGACGCGCCCGCCGCAACGAGCGCGAGCGGCGAGAGAACGGCGCCGAGGACGAGCGGGTCCACCACGCGCGCGTTGGCGGCTGCCGACGCGAGGGCGAGCGCCACCACGGCGCCGAGCGCCAGCGGCGCGAGGCGGGACGCCCGGCCCTGCGCCTCGCCGCGCGAAAAGCCCCACGCTCCGGCGGCCGCGAGCCCGAAGAGGGCAAGGCTCGAGCCGAGCGCCTGCGCGAGGAGCTTGCTCTCGCGCAGCGCCCCGCTCGACGCCGTCGAGTAGACGAGGAAAGGCAGGACGAGCGCGAGGAGGACGCCGGCTGCCACGAGCCGGCTCTCCGGAGCGTTCTCCGGACCGGACGCCGCGGGCTGCCGGGAAGCGGAACGGGCCATTCGACGGCGAGGATAGCCGACGCGTCAGGCGCCGCCGCGCGCGCGGTGTGCGCGCCACGCGGCGAGCACCTTCAGGAGCAGTCCGCCGTGCGCGACACGGGAAATCTGGCTCGGAGAAAGGGCACGGATCCCGCGCGCTTCGGAGGGGCGGCGACGCGGACGAGCGACGGAAGAAGGGGAAGGAAGATTTTCTTTGAAGGTGAATAGGGAGATGAGATAGCGCCGTTCGAGCACGGAATGGCGCAGCGTCGCCACCGGCTCGAGGGCGCTGACGTCACGCCCCGCGATCCGCTTCCACCACCTTCTAAGAAGATCTTCAGGGCGTCTCCCGGCGGGAACACAAAACAGTGGCACGACGAGGTGGCCCGGGACGAACTCCTGATCTTCAACCAGCAGAAGTCTCTTCTTTCTTTCGACGATCGCGGCGACGAGATGCACGTGTCTCGTGGGCGGGCGGGCGGCCGCGCGCGGGAACGCCTCCGGCGTTCCGCTCGCGGCCGCGCGGCAGGAGGAGCGGAGCGGGCAGGCGCCGCAGCGCGGCGCGCGCGGCGTGCAGACGAGGGCGCCGAGCTCCATGAGGGCCTGGTTGAAATCGCCCGGATTCCGCATCGGCACGAGCGGCCGGGCGAGCGCGCGGACCTTCACGAGCGTCGCGGGCGCCTTCGGGTCGAGCCTGAGCGCCCACAGGCGGCAGAGGACGCGCACGACGTTGCCGTCCACGACGGGCTCTCTCACGCCGTACGCGATCGAGGCGACGGCGGCGGCGGTGTACGCGCCCACGCCGGGCAGCGCCCGCCAGCCCTCGAGCGTGCGCGGAAACGCCCCCTCGGCCGCGACGGCTTTTGCGGCGCGGTGGAGGTTGCGGGCGCGCGCGTAGTACCCGAGGCCGCTCCACTCGGCGAGGACGTCGCGCTCCTTCGCCCGGGCGAGCGACTCGACGGTGGGAAAGCGCGCGCGGAAGCGTTCCCAGCGGGGCACGACGACGTCGAGCGTCGTCTGCTGCGCCATGACCTCGGAGAGCCAGATCGCGTACGGGTCGCGCGTGGCGCGCCACGGCAGGTCGCGCTGCGCGCGGCGGTACCAGCGCGCGAGGCGGCGCGTCACGTCGCGCGGGTCGTCGATCACGGGCGGGAGTCTAGACTCGGCGCGTGGACGTCGACTGGGAGGGCCTCACGGTTGCTTTCGCGGCGCGTTCGAAGCTCATGAACCACTTCCTCGACCGTTCCTCGGGGGAAGTGCACGCGCACCTGAACGGCTCGCCGGAGCTGCGCGAGGCGCTGCTGCACGAACGGTCCGGGCGCTATCTGCGAATCCCGAAGTCCACGCCCGATGTCGACGCCGCGCGCTGCCGCGCGTTCGCGCCGGGAATGAAGAGCGACGCCGTGCGTGATAAGGCGCTTGCGGCGCTCGACGCCGACGGCCCGAACGCGTTCCGCGAGGCGCTGATCGCGTCTCCCGAGGACGAAGCGGCCTGGTTCGTGTTCCGCGACCGCCGCGTGCGCGAGGAGCTGCGTGCGTGGCTCCTGGCGCAGGGCGTGCGCGCCGAGCCTCCGCGCTGAGCCGTCAGGACCGCGGCCCGAACGTCAGCCGCGCGAACCGGCTCGGCACGTGAAAGTCGGGCGGGCGATCGCGCAGCGTCGGCGAGAGAGCGAGGAACCGCGTGGTTCGGCCGCGTGCGATCCGGTACGCGTTGCCCCGCCGCTCCTCGCGGTCCCTGGGGGCGCGTCCTCCGGGCAGAGAGGTCCACGGAATCCGGATCAGGCAGCGCCACCGCAACCACTCCCTTGGAGGCCGGCCGTCGGGTTCTCCCGAGGCGGTCGCGCTGATGCCGGCGAGGCCTTCGCCCGGGGCGAGCTGCCAGGTCGTGCGGCTGTCGTCCGGGTTCCGGACGCGGGCGCCGTAGAGCGCGCCCGACGGGTTCACGACGATCTCCTGGTAGAGCGACGGGGTGCCGGGCGAGGCGAGGAAAAGCTCCACGCATTCGTCGCGGAAGACCTCGCCGCCGGCGGGCTGCGTCACGAGGAGCGGCGGCTCGGCCGGCGCTTCGAAGAGCGCGAGGAACGCGTCGGCCGTGAATCCGAATCGCACCGTCGTCGCGGCCGCGGGCCCGGGGCCGCCTCCGACGTCGACCAGGGCGTGCGCCGGAGCGTTCGCGAGCGCGTTCTCGCCCACGAGGCGCGGAACGTGGACGGCGGGCGGCGGCGTCACCAGCGCCCCACCGCGGTCTTCAGGGCGGCGAGGAGCGCGCGACAAGCCGTCTGCGCCCGGGCGAGGGCGCGCTCGGTGTCGGCGAGGAGCGGCGGCAGGAGGCGCAGCGCCTCGCGGCGCCTCGCCGCCGGGAGCGCGCCCGCCGTGACGCGCACGAGGGCGATCAGCTCGGCGCGGTCGTGGGCTCGGCCCGCCTCCTCCTGGAACCTCTCGAGGAGCGGCAGGAGCCGGATCGACCCGGACAGCCGGGCGAACTCGAGGCCGTAGCGCAGGTCGCGCGCGTCGATCCGGGCCTCGTGGAGGTTCCCTTCCTCGGGGACTCCGCGGATGAGGAGGCGCCGCGCGCGCCGGACGAGACGCCGCCGGATTCCCTTCTCGAGCCGGCGCTCGAGCCGCCCGCCGTCGAGGTCCGCGAGCGAAGACGCGAGCGCCGCGAGTGTGGCGTCGCGCGTCGCGAACTCCCGCCGCACGTCCGCGAGCAGGGCGTCCAGGCGCTCGGCGGGTGCGGCGGCGCGGGCGTCCCGCTCCAGCCGCTCCGCGAGCCGCTCGGCGGAAGGGCGCCGTCGCGCGTCGCGACGAAACCGGGCCCGAAGGAGGGTCGCGGCGACGTCGTGAGTGCGCCGCACTCCGAGCGCCCTCCGGAGGTCCCGCGCGGCCGCCTTGAGGCCGGCCCCCGAGCCCTTCGCGGGCACGTCCTCGGTGAGGCGGGCCAGCGAGACCGTTCGCCGGAGAATGACGCGCACGGCGTGGAGCCGCTCGCCGGTGGGAGCGCCGGCGCCCCCCGCGAGAAGGGTCTCGAGCGCGGCGCGCCGCTTCGAGAGGGCCGCCGTCAGGGCGGGCACGCGGCGTCGGGTTCCCTCCACGTCATGCCTCGGCGACAGCGTCGCGGCCCGAGAAGAGGGCGAGCTGATCCGTATTCGCGTCGTACTCGAAGATCTGGATCGCGCGGCCCCAGTTCACCATCGTCTCGAAGAGCTCGGAGGCGCTCACCGTCGGGAGGCTCGCCGCGAGGACGTCGCGGAGGGTCTCGCCGGGCATCGGCGTGTCCGGGTCGCGGGCGAGCTCCCGCACGAGGAGGCAGAACGTGCCGAGGGAAAGGATCTGCGGCCTGAGGAGCATGATCTTCGCGTCGAACGGCGCCGCGACGACCCTCTTTCCGAGATCGGTGAGGAGGACGTCGTTCTTCGGCGTGTCGACGAGGTCGAGCAGCTCGGCGGCCTTCACGACGGTGAGCGTGCGGCCGAAGTCGTATTCCGTGAGTGCGTCCACGGCGAAGAGGTTCATCGTTCCGCCGGCGTCCGCGAGGATCTCGAGCAGGCCGAGGATCTCGCCCATGCGGGCGGGCGGCAGCGGGATGAGCGGGGTCTCGACCCGGCGGCCCGGGACCGGAGCGGCGGCTTCCTCCTCCTCGGGAAGGTGGACGCCCGTCACGACGTCGTGGATGTGCTCGACCATCCTGAGGAACTCGGGGTGCCGGTACTCGCGCGGGTGCGGGAGCGTGTTGACGATCTCGCGGCGCACGGTGCCGGGGTTCGCGCCGAGGACGATGATGCGGTCCCCGAGGAACACGGCCTCTTCGATGAGGTGCGTGATGAGGAGGACCGACGACAAACCCGTCAGGCGCTCCGTGAAGAGGCGGTAGACCTCGGTGCGGAGGAGCTCGGCCGTGAGCACGTCGAGCGCCGAGAACGGCTCGTCCATGCAGAGGAGCTCGGGACGGCCCACCAGGGCGCGCGCGATCCCGACGCGCTGCTTCATGCCGCCCGAGAGCTCCTTCGGAAACGCCCGGGCGTGGCCGGCCAGGCCGACGGCCGCGAGGACCGCCTTGACGCGGTCGTCCGCGTCGGCCGCGTCCGAGGCGCGGCCCGCGATTCCGACGCGGACGTTCTCCTCGACCGTGAGCCACGGGAAGAGCGCGAAGTTCTGGAACACGACGGCGGCGCCCGGATGGATGCCGACGAGCGGCTTGCCGTGCTGTTCGACGATCCCGGCCGACGGCGGGATCAGGCCGATCAGGATGCGCAGGAGCGTGGACTTCCCGCAGCCCGACGGCCCGAGGACCGCGACGACCTCGTTCGGCCGGATCTCGAAGTCGATGCCCTCGAGGACGACGCGCGAGCGGCCGCCCTCGTCCTCGAAGATCTTGTCGACGCCCCGGGCCGAGGCGATCGGGGCGGCGGGAGCGGGGACCGGATTCGCGCTCATCGGTTGAGAGCGTACTTCGTCTCGGCCAGGCGCGAGAGCCTGCGCCAGACCGTGCGGTTGATGAGGACGAGCGCGAAGGACATCGTGAGCACGCCGGCCGCCAGCAGCGGGAAGTTCGCCTCGCGGGTGGCCTTCGTGATGAGAGACCCCAGGCCGAACGTCTCGAGCGTCCGGCCGCCTGAAACCAGCGTCTCGGCGACGATGGAAGCGTTCCAGGCGCCTCCGGCAGCGGTCACGAGGCCCGTCACGAGGTACGGGAAGACGGCCGGAAGGAAGAGCTTCCGCCACCGGGCGCTTCCGGCCACGCCGTAGACGTCGGCCGCCTCGATCAGGTCCGGGGGCACCGCGCTCGCGCCCGCGAGGACGTTGAAGAGGACGTACCACTGCGCGCCGAGGAGCATGAGGACGGCGGCGATCACGGAGAACGGCACATGGAACGCGAGGAGCGCACCCGTGACGAGCGGAAAGAGCATGGGCGCCGGGAACGAGGCGACGATCTGGACGATCGGCTGGAGGCGCCGCGACCACGTGGGCGAACGCCCGACGAGAATTCCGACCGGGAGCGTCCAGGCGACGGCGAGGGCGAGCGCGCCGAGCGTCCTCAGGAACGTCGCCCCGAGGGCGGCTGCGAGGAGGAGCCAGTCGTGCGGCGTCACGGCGGAGAGGAGGCGCACGAGCTTCCACGCGCCGAGGAGGGCCGCGGCGAACGCGCCGAACCCGAGGACGAAGAGGAGCGCGGCGCGTACGCGCGCCCCCGCGTCGGCGCTCCCGGGAGCGTTCTCCGGCGGCGGGGGAAGCGGCGCGGCGGGCGCCTTCGGCCGCCGCCGGCGCTTGAGGCGCATGCGGCGGAGGACGGCGGAACGGCGGAGGAGGTCGAGCACCCACGAGTGCGCCTCGGGCTCGCCGGAGACCTCGGCCGTCCGGAAGCGCTGCGACCACGCGACGAGCGGGCGCCAGAGGAGCTGGTCGACGGCGACGATCATGACGGTCATCGCGAGGACGGCCCAGGCCATGGCGGCCTTGTCGCCCTTCTCGATCGCCACGGCCATGTACGAGCCCACGCCCGGCAGCCGGAAGTCGCGGTCACCCAGCGTGAACGCCTCGTTGACCGTCAGGAAGAACCAGCCTCCCGCCATCGACATCATCGAATTCCATACGAGGCCGATGACGGACGACGAGACCTCGACCGTCCGGAAGCGCTTCCAGAAGGAGAACCGGTGGATCCGCGCGACCTCGTTGAGCTCGTTCGGGATCGAGCGCAGAGACGCGATGTAGGAGAAGGTCATGTTCCAGACCTGCCCCGTGAAGATCATGACGATGCACGCGAGCTCGAGCCCCACGTTCGTCCGCGGGAAGAGGGCGACCATTCCGAGGACGAGCCCCGGCAGGAAGCCGAGAACGGGGATGCCCTGCCCGATGTCGAGCAGCGGGATGAGGATCTTCTCGGCGCGTTTTCCGTGGGCCGCGATCGTCCCGTAGACGAGCGTGAAGACGAGCGAAAGCAGGTACGCCGCGAAGCCGCGCGAGAGCGAGAGCAGCGTGTAGCCGGGCAGCGCCGACGGCGAGAGGTCGATCTCGACCGTGGGCCGGATCGGGGCCTCCCAGCGCTGCGCGAGCGCGACGACGCCCGCGACGGCCGCTCCGATGGCGATGAAGATCAGGACGTCCACGGCCGCGCCCGGGGCGCGGGCGACGGGGTTTCGGCCCCTGAAGGTCAGGGGCGCGGTCTCCGCGGGAGGATGAGGCTGCGGCCTCCGGTCTCACCCAGCGGGTCCGCCATCGGGAGCTCCGGCTCCGGGAAGCCGATGTGCCAGCCCTGCGCCCGGTCCACCCCGAGCTCCGGCAGGATCTCCATGACGTCCTCGGACTCGACGCCCTCGGCGACGGTCTTGACGCCGAGACCGCGGCAGATGCCCGCCATCCCGCGCACGAACACGCGGTTCGCCTTCTCCCGCGGCAGGTCGCGGACGTAGCTGATGTCGAGCTTGAGGGAAGAGACGGGGAGCTCGCGGAGGTAGCGGAACGAGGAGAAGCCCATGCCGAAGTCGTCCAGCGCGAAGTGGAAGCCCTCTGACGTGAGCGCGTGCGTGAAATCGCGCACGCGGTCGAAGTCGCGCAACGCGGCCGTCTCCGTGATCTCGAACGTGACGCGCTCGGGCCGGATGCCCTTGGCGCGCGCCAGGCGCGAAATGTCGGCGACGAGCGTGTCGTCGTCGAAGTCGAGGCCCGAGAGGTTGATACCGATCTCGAGCTCGGGGCTGATCCGCTTGCGCGCGGACGCGAGAGCGTCGAAGGCGGCCGCGATCACGGCGCGGTCGATGGCGGTGATGATTCCGAATCGCTCGGCGGCGCCGAGGAACTCGCCGGGCAGGGCGATGCGGCCGTCCGGCTCGCGCATGCGCACGAGCGTCTCGACGGCGACGATGCGGCCGGTCCCCACCTCGGCGACGGGCTGGAAGTACGGGACGAAGCGGGACTCGGCGAGCGCGGCGCGGATGCGGTTCGACTGTTCGCGCAAGCGGCCCGTGCGGTCGCGCTCGCGGTCCGAGGGGTCGTGCAGGCGCACGCGCGCGCCGCCGCGGCGCTTGGCCTGGTGCATCGCGAGGTCGGCCGCGAGGAAGAGGTCGGCCGCGCCCCCGGCGTGGTCCGGGAACACGGCCACGCCCGCGCTCGCCGTGAGCGAGAGCGCGTTGCCCTCCCAGTCGGGTGCGAGCTTCCGGATGATGGAGACGACCGCTTCGGCGCGCACGGTCGCCTCCGACGCGCCCGTTCCGGGCATCAGCATGGCGACCTCGTCGCCCCCGACGCGCCCGCACATTTCGCCGGGCAAGAGCGACGGGCGAAGCGTGTTCGCCATCGCGCGCAGGTATTCGTCCCCCGCGAGGAGCCCGTGCGTGTCGTTCAGCGTCTTGAAGTTGTCGAGACCCAGGATGATGAGCGCGAGCGGGCGGGCGAACAGGTCGGCGCGCGCGATCTCGCGCTCGAGCTCGAAGTGAAACTGCTCGCGGTTCGCGAAGCCCGTGAGGGCGTCGGCGGGCTCGGCGACGGTCTCGGCGGCATCGCCGCGGGTCCCCGCCGCTCCGGTGACGTCGCGCGCCGAAGCGATGAAGCCGCCCTCGCCGGCCTGCGGGGCGAAGCACGTGGAGATCCAGTACACGCGCTCGCCGACGTCGACGCCGGCCGGGAGGCGCACTTCGAAGTTCTTCACGCCGCCCGAGGCCCCCGCCCCGAGGAAGCGGACGCG
Organism: Acidobacteriota bacterium; assembly: GCA_016716715.1. Classification (NCBI taxonomy): domain Bacteria; kingdom Pseudomonadati; phylum Acidobacteriota; species Acidobacteriota bacterium. The sequence goes on from JADJVE010000009.1 coordinate 122,481, forward strand.
GCCCTCCGGGTTCGTCCAGAACGGGCCCGCCGCCTCCGGGGGGCCTGCGATGCTTCCGGGGCTCGGTACGCCCTCGGCAAGCGCCACGAGGTTCGCGAGCAGGACCTGCCCGTCCCGGTCGAAGAGGACCGTCGCGTCGGGCGAGTCGATGAGGAGTGTCGCCGGACGCCGGATCACGCCGGAGGCCTTGCGCCCTTCGCGCAACTTGATCGGCTGCGTGTCGGTCTGCGACTTCGGTTTCTGCAACGGGTTCCTTCTCGGGCGCCGGAAGCCCGATTATCGCCCGAGAGCGACCAGGGCGTCACCCGTGAGGCGGTACGTCCTCCAGCCCTCCATGGGAACGGCCCCGAGGGCCTTGTAGAAGCCGATCGCGGGCTCGTTCCAGGTGAGCACGCTCCACTCCATCCGCCCGCATCCCCGCGACACCGCGATCTGGGCCAGGCGGACGAGAAGCGCCTTGCCGGCGCCGAGCCCCCGTCGCTCGGGCTTCACGTAGAGGTCCTCGAGGTAGAGGCCGGGGCGCGTGAGCCACGTCGAGTAGTTGTGGAAGAAGAGCGCGAAGCCGATGACCTCGCCTCCGGCCTCGGCGACGATCGCCTCGGCGTAGGGCCGCGGGCCGAACAGGTGTTTCTCGAGGAGCGCCGGGTCCGCGTGGCAGTCCTCCGGCTGGCGCTCGTACAGGGCGAGGTCCTGGATGAGCCCGACGATGGCGGGCACGTCCTCGCGGAGCGCCTCGCGCAGGATGAAGGCCGGTTCGTTCATGCGATCCCCCGTGTGCGGTCCGGGGCGCATGTTACGGGGGAGGTGTTAAAACGGTCCCGTGGCGGCTCACGGGTCTTTCTACGGCCTCCTGACGCGGCGGGTGGGCGAGGTCCGCCTCGCGGCCGCGCTCCCGCACCTGCCGTCCGGCGGCAGAGTCCTGGACGTGGGCTGCGGCCTCACCGACCTCGCGGCGCGCATTCCGGACTACGTCGGCTGCGACCGCAACCCGGACGTGCTCGCGCAGCAAAGAAAGAAATTTCCGAAGAGAGATTTCTATGAATGGGATATCGGGCGAGGCGCGGCTCCGGCGGCGCTCCTGGCACGGGCACCATTCGAAGGAATTCTCCTCCTCGCCGTCCTCGAACACGTGCCAGACGCTGCGGCCGTCCTTGCCCGTCTCTCACCGCTTCTTTCTCCTGGGGGCCGGTTGATCGCCACGACTCCCCATCCGATCGGCCGCTGGCCGCTCGAGGCCGGCGCGGCCCTCGGCCTTCTTTCCTCCCACGCCCACGACGAGCACGAGACGCTGCTGGGGCGTGAAGCCCTCGAGGCGGCGGGCCGCTCTTCGGGGCTCTCCCTCGTCCACTACCGGAGGTTCCTCCTCGGCATGAACCAGCTCGCGGTCTTCTCCCGGTGACGGCGCGCCCCCGCCCCGTCCGCCGCGGCGCGGACGCGATCCGGGTCGTGAACGCCCGCACGCACAACCTGAAAGACGTCACGTGCACGATCCCGGTGGGGGCGCTCACCGTCGTGACGGGCCCTTCGGGGTCGGGCAAGTCGTCGCTCGCCTTCGACACGCTCTACGCCGAGGGCCAGCGGCGCTTCGTCGAGTCCATGTCGACGTACGCGCGGCAGTACCTCGAGCGGCTCGAGCGGCCGGACGTGGACGAGATCACGCACGTCCTGCCCGCGATCGCGATCGAGCAGAAAGCGGCCGCGCGCTCGGCGAGGTCGACGATCGGCTCGGCCACCGAGATCCACGACGTCCTGCGCCTCCTCTTCTCGGCCGCGGGGACGCTGCGCTGCCCGGACGATGGCAGCGCCGTGCGCCGCGAGACGCCCGAGACCGTCCGCGCGGCGCTCCTCGAAGAGTTCGGCGAGGGAGCGCGCCTCCTCGTCATCGCCCCGAGGAAGGTGACTTCGTTCGCGGCGGAGAGCGCGGAGTGGAGGCGCCTCGGCTTCTTCCGGTATGTCGGAGCGGCGGGTGACGTTCTGGAAATTGAAGAGAAGATTTCTTCGAGTGGAAGAAAGGGGAAGGGCGCTTTTCCCCTTCTCATCGGCCGCCACGTGCTGCGGGGCGACGATCCGGAGATTCTTTCTTCACTTTCAATGGCATTCGACTCTTCGGACGGCGAGGTGCGCGTGCTGCGCGCCGGAGAGCCGCTCGCGTCCGCCCGAACGTTTCGCCGCGGGCTGTCGTGCAACGCCTGCGGGCGCGCGTTCGCGGACCCGGTCCCCGCGCTCTTCTCGTTCAACTCGCCGCGCGGGGCGTGCGAGACGTGCCAGGGCTTCGGGCGCGTCGTCGGGATCGACGCGGCGCGCGTGATCCCCGACGCGCGCAAGTCGTTGCGTGAACGTCCCATCGCGCCGTTCAACTCGCCCTCGTACGAGAGCGCTTACGACGAGCTGAAGGCCGTCTCGCGCCGCCTGAAGCTGCGGTGGGACGTGCCGTGGAGCGAGCTGACGCAGCGGGAGCGGGACGTCGTCTGGAAGGGCTCCGGCGACTGGTACGGCGTCGAGGGGCTCTTCAAGTACCTCGAGAAGAAGCGCTACAAGGTGCACGTCCGCGTGCTTCTCTCGCGCTACCGCGGCTACTCGAGGTGCCCCGCGTGCGGCGGCGCGCGCCTGAGGCCCGAGGCGCTCGCGGTGACGGTGGGCGGGAAGACGATCGCCGACGTTTGCGACCTGACGCTCGACGGGTTCGTGGCGTTCCTCGGCGCGCTCCCGCTGCGCGACGCCGAGCGCGAGCGGGCGGCCTCCCTCGTCGACGAGCTGACGCGGCGAGCCCGCACGCTGGTCGAGATCGGCCTCGGCTACCTGACGCTTGCGCGCACGATGCGCACGCTGTCGGGCGGCGAGGCGCAGCGCGTCCAGCTCGGATCGGCCATCGGCAACGCGCTCACGGGCACGCTCTACGTCCTCGACGAGCCGACGGTGGGCCTGCACCCGCGCGACACGCGCCGCCTTCTCGCCGTCCTCGAAAGGCTCGCGGCGGCGGGCAACGCGGTGGTCGCCGTGGAGCACGACACGGACGTCATCCGCGCTGCGGACCACGTCATCGACCTGGGCCCAGGGGCGGGTGCTCTGGGCGGGCGGCTCGTCTTCGAGGGGACGCCGGAGGCGCTGACCGAACAGGACACCGCGACGGGCAGGTCGTTGAAGAAGGAGAGAGAGGTATTTCTTGCTTCGGAGAGCAGGCCATACGGTCAGAGCGCGTCGAGCCAGAGCCTCGCAGCCGAAACGGTGGGCGCCTACGGCGCTTTCTTAGAAGGGGGTGTAAGTGGCCGCGCGCGCGAGCGGGCCAGTGCGCTCCGGGTTGTCGGAGCTCGCGCGAACAACCTCCAGAACCTGTCCGTTTCGTTTCCGCTCGGTTGCCTCGTGGCCGTGTCCGGGGTCTCGGGGTCGGGGAAATCTTCCCTCGTCGTCGACGTCCTTGCCGCGGGTGCGCGGCAGCGGATGGGCAAGGGCCTTCTCCCGGGAATCGAGGCGGTGGGGGAGCACGACGGTATCTTCGGGCTCGAGCACCTTTCGGACGTCGTCCTCGTCGACCAGTCGCCGCTCGGGCGCTCGTCGCGCTCGAACCCCGCGACCGTGACGAAGACGTGGGACGAGATCCGCACGCTTCTCGCGCGGACCCCGGCCGCGAAGGCCCGGAAGCTCGAGAAGGGCGCGTTCAGCTTCAACGCGGTGGGCGGACGCTGCGAGCGGTGCGAGGGCGCCGGCGTCGTGACCGTGGACATGCAGTTCCTCGCGGACGTGACGATCGTCTGCGACGTCTGCGACGGACGTCGGTTCAAGCCCGAGGTCCTCGAGGTGCGCCTGCGCGGGAGGAACGTCGACGGGCTCCTCGCGACGACCGTCGACGAGGCGCGCCTCCTCTTCGCGGACGCGCCCGCCATCGCGGACCGCCTCCAGCCGCTCGCGGACGCCGGTCTCGGCTACCTCACGCTCGGCCAGTCGACGGCGACGCTCTCGGGAGGCGAGGCGCAGCGGCTGAAGATCGCCACCTTCCTCCGGGGAGCCGAGGCCCCGAAGGAGCCGGTCCTGTTCGTGTTCGACGAGCCGACGACGGGCCTGGCGCCGAGCGACGTCGACGTCCTCCTCGCCGTGTTCCGCCGGCTCCTCGCGGCCGGGCATTCGATCGTCGCGGTAGAGCACAACACCGCCTTCCTGGCGCGCGCCGACCACCTGATCGAGCTGGGTCCGGACGGCGGTCCGGACGGCGGCCGCGTCGTCTTCGAGGGCGCGCCGGCGGCGCTCGCGGCCCGCGGCGGGACGCCGACCGCGCATGCGTTGAAAGGACGGGTACAATTTCCGCTACGGTGACGGAAGAGAAGTGGAAATACGTTCTCTCGGCCGAAGGCCGCGAGATCGAGCTTTCGGACGGAGAGGTGACGCTCGGGCGGAGCCGCACGTCGACGGTGCGGCTCGAGCACGAATCGGTCTCGCGCTCGCACGCGCTCCTGACGTTCGACCGCGGCGAGGCCGTCGTGAAGGATCTCGCCTCCTCCAACGGCACGTTCGTGGGCGGAAAGCGGATTTCGCGCGAGACGCGCCTCGTGAACGGCGACCGTCTCCAGCTCGGCGCCGCGGTGATCGATGTGCGGCTCCTCGCGCCGGACGCCGCGTCCGAGCGCACGGCCCTCATGACGCCCGACCAGCTGCCTGACGCGCCGCCCCCGCGTCCGCCCTCGGGCATCACGTACGAGCCCGTCCCCGGCCTCACGAACCCCGGCCTGTCCGGGCCCGAGGCGCCGCTCGGGCCGGATCCGATTTCGGCTTCGGATCTGTTCCGTGCCGTGGACCGCCCGCCGGTTGCGGATCCTTCCATGGTGGTCGACGTGTTCCCGCCCATGGGTGGGGCGCCCGACGAGGTCTCCCACGATCGCGCCGCCCACGATCGTGCCGCCCGCAATTGCGCCGCCGCAGCGCGAGCTTGCCGACTACTCGATCCGCGTCCACGAGGCCGAGAAGGCGGCTCGCATTCCGCCCGCCGACAGAGCCGCGAGCTTTCGGGAACGCCGCACGCCTTCCCTCAACGAGACGCCGCGCGGCGTGGCGAACCCCTTCGCCCGCCTTCTTGCGGCGCTCGTCGACGCGGTGATTCTCGCCGCGATCAACGTGCTGCTCTTCGCGCCCGTTTTCCTGATCGACTACTTCCGGGCCGAGCTCCAGACGCGCGACGCCGCGCCCGACTGGGCGTTTCGCGCGATCACCGGGCTGTCCATCCTCCTCGCGCTTCTCGCGAACGTCCTCTACGTGGTCGGCGGCTGGGCGTGGCGCGGCCGCACTCCCGGCAAATCGCTTCTCGGCCTCGCCGTCGTCAGGCGTGGCGGGCCCTCGGGCCAGGGCATCGGATGGGGGTCCGCGTTCATCCGCGCGATCGTCTGCGTCCTCGCGGGCCTCCCGCTGGGGCTCGGGTGGGCGTGGGCGTTCTTCGAGAAGGACAGGCGGGCTTTCCAGGACCTCGCGGCCGGAACCTGGGTGATCAGGGTCCGTTGAGCGCCGCGAGGAGCGCGGGGGAGAGGAGCTGCTCCTCCACCTTCCTCGGACCGCCCCGTTCGCGCCAGGCGCCGAGCGAGCGGCGTGCGCGGGCCAGGAGGAGCGGGTCGGACTCGCCCTCGAGAACGTAGCGCGTCCCGAGGACGAGACACTGCAGGAGGTCCGCCTCCCGAGCCTCGGGCCGCGCGGCCCTGAGTCCGGCGAGGGCCGCCTCGGCGCCGTCGAAGTCGCCGGCCGAAAAGAGAACGAGGACTCTCTCGATCGTGGCGCCGCCCGCGTCGGCACGGGTCGGGCGGGCCGTCGGCGCGAGCATCGCGGGCGCGGCGGTCGGGACCGGCGTCGGAACCGGGGGGAAGAGGCGTCGGCGTCGCGGCGGCCTGGAGGGCGGCCGCGGCGCGCCGGTCGAGCGCGTCGACCCGCGCGAGGAGGTCGCCGTACTCCGGGAACCGCCGGATGAGCCCGGCGTCGCGCGAGCGCGCGAGGTCCTCGCGCGCGGCGGCGTCCTCCCCGAGCTCCATCCGCGCCGCTCCCCTCCAGTAGTACGGGTCGTAGAGGTCGACGTAGTAGCGGTTCGTCCCGAAGTGCTCCTTCACGTCGCGATGCCCGGTCCCGAGCGCCTCGTCCATCCGCTTCAGGACCTCCAGCCAGTCCTTTCGGCCTGCCGCGGCCACGCCCGCCTGGTAGGCCTTGACCGCCGCGTCGGGGGGTAGAATCGACTGCGGCGCGGCGGGGCCCGCCAGCGTCAGCAAAAGCGCGGCCAGGGCCGGAGTCCGGCCTGAAGCGCGTGGGGTGGGGACCGCGACGGGACACTCCCTCGGAAGCATTTAGAAGGGATTCTAGAGAACGATGGGTTTCCCTCCCCGTTTCACGCTCCGCCTCGCCATCGCCACGATCCTGGCCGCCGTTTTCGGCGCGCCCGGGGCGTACGCCCAGACCACGCCGTACCCGTGCCCGGCTGCCTCGCCCGCCCTCACGGGTCCGTCCGTGGCGCAGGCGGGCGAGGCCTACGCCGTCTCGTGGACGAACGTCCTCGGGAACCTCGTCTCCTCGAGCGCCGCGTACTCGTACACGCTCCTGCGCGCGGCGGACAAGGATTTCACGAAGGTCACCGACTCGATCACGACCCAGCGCTCCGCGCTGACGCTTCCGGCGCCGACGGCCGGTGTGAGCACCCTCTACCACCGCGTCGTCGTCTCGACGCCTTGCCCGACGCTCATCGCGATCGTGTCGAACGTCCTCGCGGTCCCGGTCAAGACGACGTGCGACGTCCCGCCCTCCGTCGGCACCCTCACGGCCTCCCCGGAGAACCCGCCGGCGTTCTCCACGTGGGTCGTTTCGTGGAACACGCTCGGCACCGGCCCCGGGCCCGGAGTCGGCGCGGCGAACCTGAAGTTCCGGATCCGGCGGACGAGCGCGCTCGAGCCCGAAGGCAAGGAGTGGGTCGTGGACGGCGGCGCCGCCTCGTTCGCGGGCCCGCCCGGCGACTACGTATTCGAGGTTCGCGCCGAGGCCGTGTGCGGCAGCGTGGGCCCGTGGTCCCCGCCGAAGAGGGTCACGGTCGGGACCGTGGTCAAGCCCTCGCTCGTTCTCGTGTCCGAGCCCGCGCCTCTCGCGCGGCTCGTTCCGGCGGCGGGCGTGAAACCCGGGACGTCGTTCGCGGTTCGCAACGGGGGCACGGAGCCGCTCACGGCGACCACGCAGTGCGACGACTCGGGCTTCGCGATCGTTCCGGCAAAGTTCACGCTCTCGGCCGGCGCCGTCCAGGAGATCTCGGTCACGTCGCTCTACGTGACCGCGCTCGCCCAGCCCGTGAAGGCGGCGGTCACGGTTTCTTCCGGCGCCACGACGCTCAGCGTGCCGATCACGATCGTCCTCGCCGCCTCGGCCCCGGCCGCGCCGGTCGTCTGGAGCCAGCCGGCGGCCGACGTCGACGTGAACGGCACGGCGGTGACGCGCAGCCTCGTGAACAGCGGCGCGACGTCCGCGGCGTTCGTCGGCTCGGTCAAGGCGCCGTGGATCTCGCTCCAGTCGCTGGACGGGCAGGCGTGGGACCGCCCGATGGCGCCGTACGAGACGCGCCCCGTCCGGCTCGTCATCGATCGCGCGAAGCGCCGCGGCGAGACCGGGACCGAGGTGGGCGCGGTCGCGATCACGACGGTCGGCTTCGCCGCGCCGCAAACGCTCGTCGTCAACGACGACGGCCCGAGGATCCCGCCTGCCGGGGCCGGCACGGCGGCGACGCCGGCCGCCCTCGCGAAGACGCGCGTCCTCTACGCCGCGTTCCCGAATGCGGTCGACGCCCGCGGCGTGGGCCGCTTCGCGGCGGACCTGTGGATCACGAACACGGACGTCGTGAACCCGATCACGCTGTCGCTCTTCTTCAATCCGATCGGGGCGCCCGCCGACGGCTCGGCCATCAAGCGCTTCGACGTCCAGCTCGCGGCCGGCGAGACGCGCCGCTACCGCAACGTCGTCGCGACGCTGCTCGGTTCCGAGGGGGCGTTCACGGTCGAGGTCCGCTCCTCGGCACCTACCGTGAGCGCGACCGCGCTCGTCGCGAACACGGCGCTCCCGGCCGTCGCAGCCGCGCGCCGCGCGCTGACGGGCGTGGCCTCCGGCTCCTACGGGTTCGAGATGCGGCCGACGTCGCCGGGCGAAGGGGCGAAACAGAGCGACCCGGTCCACGTCGTGTCCGGGCTTGCCAAGGACGCGAACCGCCGGTCGAATCTCCTGCTCCTCGAGACGTCCGGTTACGACACCACCGTCGAGGTCACGTTGAAGGACAAGAGAGGCGCTCCCATCACGAAGGGCGGGCAGATCGTCCGGATCACGCAGATCGTGCCCGCGAACGGCACGATTCAGCTGAACGGCGACGAGGTGCTCTTCGACGGTCCCGTGAATGGCGCATATGTGTGGGCCACGATCCAGTGGATGTCGAGCGCGACCGACGGCGCGGGGGCTCCGAAGGGCTCTGTCGTCGGGATGGCGACGGTCATCGACAACCGGACGCAGGACTCGTCGCTTCACGTCGGGGTCTCGACGACCGCGCTGAACCCGAGCTACGTTCCGGTCTCCAGCCTGGCCGCTTCGCGGACCGCGCTGGCGTCTTTGCCGTACGGCGGTGACTCCGCTCCGCTCGCGTTCCCGACCGTGCACTCCGCCGGCGCGACGCTGGCGACGGGAACCCGCCCCTTCTGGCGGACGCGCCTCACGATGACGAACACGAGCACGACCGAGGATCGGAACTTCCGCCTGAAGTACGTCGACGCCGCGGGCAATGCGGTCACGAGCCTCACGCAGCCCCTCCCGGTGGGGGCCGTCGTCGCCTACGAGGACGTACTCGAAGAAATCTTCGATGCTCTCCCGGTCACGAACACGTACGGCCAGATCATCATCGAGAGCAAGAAGAACAACGACGGGACCTGGGCCTCCGGCTGGGCCGACGTGGACGTCCAGACCGAGGCCTACACGATCGACCCGGTCGGCGGCTTCGGCGAGTTCAAGACCGGCATGGAAGGCTACGCGTACTTCCACGGGTACTCGTCGTTCCAGTCGAACCTCGGGACGATGTCGTTCGACGGCGCCGAGAACAGCACGAACTACAGGACGAACATGATCCTGCACGAGGTCGGCGGGGCGACGTGCGACGTCATCATCTCGGCGTACATGCCCGGCTCGTTCGTTCCGGTCGCGTCCGTCACGAAGCGTCTCGCGCCGAACGGCTACTTCTCCGACGAGCTCTTCACGAACGTCCTCGGCCTGAACCTCACCGAGGTCACGGACGTGCGCGTCGTCGTGAGGCAGATCTCGGGCGACGGCGTCTTCCTCGCCTTCGCCTCGAAGATCGACCGCGCCAGCGGCGACCCCGCGAACGTCTTCCTGCGCCCCGCCGCCGCGGGCACCGGGCGCTGACGGGGTCCTTGGCCGGCGCCGTCGAACGGATCGCCCATTACCGGATCCTGAAGCGGATCGGCCGCGGCGGCATGGGGATCGTCTACCAGGCCGTCGACGAGCGCGACGGCCGCCTCGTCGCCCTGAAGGTCATCCGCGAGGCCGAGGCCCCCGGCGACGAGTCCGCCGTCCACCAGCACGAGGCGCGCGTGCGCTTCGACCGCGAGGCCGCGATCCTCAAGAGCCTTCTCCACGTCAACGTCGTGACGTTCTACGAGATCGGGGAGGAAGACGGCACGCCGTGGCTCGCGATGGAGTACCTGGACGGCGTGCCGCTGACGTCCTACGCCGGCAAGCCGTGGACGGAGACGCTCCCGCTCCTGGTCCAGGCCGCGCACGGGATGGAATACCTCGCCTCGCGCGGGATCGTCCACCGCGACCTTTCGCCCGACAACATCCTCGTGATCGAGCGCGGCGGCGATCTCATCGTCAAGCTCCTCGACTTCGGCATCGCGAAGCTGTTCGAGCACGCGACCGGCCTCGAGTCCCTCACGGCGACGGGCTTCTTCCTCGGGAAGGTCGCGTACGGGTCGCCGGAGCAGCTCGGCGCGCTCGGCCACGGAGCGACGCTCGACTGGCGGAGCGACGTCTACAGCCTCGGCGTCATCTTCTACCAGGTCCTCGCGGGGCAGCGCCCGTTCGACGGCAAGGCGCCGGTCGAGTACATCGCGGCGCACCTGAACGCCACGGCGCCGCCCGTCGCCGCGCCGCACGACGCGCCCGCCCTGCCCGTGCCCCTCGTGCGCCTCATCGGGCAGATGCTGGAGAAGAAACGCGAGGACCGGCCTGGCGGCTGGCGCGAGATCGTGGACCGGCTCGTCGCCGTCCTCCGCTCGTCCGGCAGCACGGTGCGGCTCCCGGAATCCGTCGACCACCCGCTGCCGCCGCCGGCGGCCACGGGCCGGACGGCTCTGGTCGGCCAGATGCCGGCGACGACGCCCTCGCGCCGGGGGCGCGGGATCGAGGCGCGCATGCTCGCGAGCGTTGCCGCGGCGGCCCTCGTCCTCGTCGCGGCGGCCACGTGGTACGCGCGCCGCCCGCACGAGCCGGCCGATCCGCCCGCGCCCCGGCCGCGGCCCGCCGTGTCCGCGTCGGCGTCCGCGGCGCCCGGGGGAACCCCCGCCCCGGCCGCCCTCCTCGGCCGCCTGAAGATCCTCGCGCTGCCGTACGCGCGCGTCCTCGCCGTCGTGGACGCCGCCGGGAAGGCCGTCGCGCTCCCGAAGGACGCGACGACGCCCCTCCTGCTGCGCGACCTCGCGCCCGGAACGTACCGCGTCGCGCTCGCGGGGCCGGACGGGACGCGCCGCGTGGAACGGCGCGTCGACGTCGCGGCGGGAACGGCCGAGCTTCTTTCCGAGCCGTTCGAGACGCCTTCCTCACTCGCCCAGATGCTCGGCACCGGAGGTTCGAAGCCATGACGTTGCCTCTCAGCCGGGCGACCTCGGTCCTCGTCGCGCTCCTCGCCGCGTGGGCGCCGACCGCGGCCGCCCAGCTCGACTCGGCCCTCCTCTCCAAGCTGCGCTTCAACCTCACGAACCCCGGCGGCAAGTCCCTTGCGATGGGCGGCGCTTTCTCCGCGATCGCCGACGACGCGACCGCGGCGCTCGCGAATCCGGCGGGTCTCGGCCTGATCTCGTCCATCGAGATCGCGGTGTCCGGCAAGCGCGTGAACGAGACCCTCGCCCTGTCGACGGCCCGTTCGGTCGCGACGGGCAGCCTCGTGACGCCCTATCCGCCCGTCCAGACGTCCTCCGTCGGCCTCGACGCGAGCACGACGGGCGTCGAGTTCGCCGGCGTCGTCGTTCCGATCTCGCGACGCCTCGTCGCCGCGCTCACGTACGCCGAAAACCTCCGGTTCGAGGGCGACGCGGGGCCGGGCGGCTACCCGTACCTCGAGCTGCGCGACAACCGCTCCGGCGGAACCACGCGCCGCGATTTCCTTTACGAGTACCGCGAGTACGGCTCGGCGAAGCTGTCGAACCGGCTCCTCGCGGCGTCCCTCGCCTATCGCGTGACGGAAAGCCTTCGGCTCGGGGGAGGGGTCACCCTGAACCGCTCCACGTTCGACCTCGACGGCGACGCGGGCGGCCCGCACCGGATCGTGAGCCAGACGTACCTCTCGCCGACGGTCCAGGAGACCCTCACGACCACGCTGGGCGTGCAGGGCCTCGGAGGCACGCAGGTCGGCTTCGTCGCGGGCGTCCACGCCGACCTCATCGCGGACGGCAAGCTCACGTTCGGCGCGGACTACCGCTGGACCCAGGCCGCCGAGGGCACGCTCGTGATCGGCGGCTACGTGCCGACTGCGCTCGCGGGTCAGACCGCCCGGACGTTCAAGTTCCGCGTCCCGAGCGACGCCTCCGTCGGGCTCGCCGCACACCCGATGCCCGGGCTCACGATCGCCGCCGAGGTCCAGTGGGTGAGGTACGGCGACATCTTCGACCGCGCGCTGCCCGTCGTCTCGTACGCGGGTCTGGTGGGGCCTGCCGGCTATCCCGTCCGGGACGTTCTCGCGGATCTCTCGCCCGCTCCGAACGTCTTCGTGCCTCGCCTCGGCTTCGAGTACGTGGCGGGCAGCAAGGACGTGCGGGTGGCGCTCCGCGTCGGGTACCACCGCGAGCCCGCGCACGGAGTCACGGCGAGCCTCGCCGCGCGCGACGGCTCCGGGCAGCCCTACCCGATCACGGACCCGCCGTTCTCCGAGGGCGTCGCGGCCGTGTTCGACGGAGGGAAGGCGGACGACAGGTTCACGGGCGGGCTCGGCCTCACGGTCTCTCGCGCGCTCTCCGTGGACTTCGGATTCGACGTGGGGCGCGACTCGCAGCAGTTCGCCGTGAGCCTCTTCTACCGGTTCTAGGGGGCCGGGCGCTCAGGACCGCTCGGGCTGCTCGTCGCGCGTCTCCATCGCGCTGCGGTCGCGGGCGCCGTCGCGCGTCGCGTCGTCGAGCGCGGCCTCCGCGCGCCGGATGAGGTCCTCGATCGTCGTCTTCTCGAGGGGCCGCCGGATGGAGATGCCCGCGGACGCCGTCACGCCGGCCGCCTTCGCCGCGAATCCCCGGATGCGTTCGACGGCGGCGCGCGTGCTTCCTTCTTCGGCCTCGACGAGGAGGGCGGCGAACGTGCCGGGGCCCCACCGGGCCGGCACGTCGATGCCGCGGATGGCGCGGGCGACGCCCTGGCCGAAAGCCGCGACGATCTCGTCGACGGCGGCGGTGTCCTTTTCCTTCCGGATCGCGTCGAAGCCGTCCAGCTCGAGAAGGACGAGCGCGAGGGGGCGGCGCGTGCGCTCGGCGCGGAAGAGCTCGTCTCGCGAGCGCGCGAGAAACGTCCCGCGGTTCGGGAGGTTCGTGACGGCGTCCGTCGTGGCGCGCGTGAAGAGGCGGCGCTCCTCGTCCGCGGCGGTCGGGAGCAGGAGGGCCGTGAAGGCGAGGAAGGCCGTGCCGAGGAGCACGCCCGACGCGGAGTTCGCCTGGGGAAGCTTCCGGGACGCGATCTCTGCGACGCCTCCGGCGAGGAGGATGCCCGTCGCCGCGAAGGCGAGGAAGGTGTCGCGGCGGCGGTTCTCCTTCCGCGCGAGCACCCAGGCGACCCCGGCGCCCACGACGAGGAGCGAGGCCACGGCGAGGCTGTCGAGCCAGCCCGCGGACATGGGCAGCGCGAGGGCGAGGGGCGCTCCGACGACGGCCGGGACGAGGACCGCGAGCCTCAGGCCGCGCGCTCCGAGGCCGAGGATCCGGAGTAGGAAGAGAAAGCCGATCGCGGGCAGGAGGAACGAGAGGGCCCGCACGAGCCTTCCGAGGATCTCCCGCGAGATCGGGACGGGGACCGGAGCCAGGAGCGGCGTCGCGAGCCAGAACGCGACCGCGAACGCGAGAGCCGCATAGAGGCCGAGCTCCACGCGCGCGCGGTTCCAGCGCAGGAGAAGCACGGCGAGAATGCCCAGCGACGCCGCGAGCAGCGCGCAGAAGAGCACGAGGACCTGTGACAGTGTGAAGAGCACGACTCTGGACGGATTCTACGCCGGGCGGGGCGCTGTCAGGTGCGGGAAGCGAAGTACTCGATCGTCTTCCGAAGGCCCTCTTCGAGCCCGACCTTCGGCTCCCAGCCGAGCGTCGCCTTCGCGAGGGAAATGTCGGGCCGTCTCTGCCGCGGGTCGTCCACGGGCAGGGGGCGGTGGACGATCGGAGCGCGCGCCCCGGTGAGCCGTTGAATCGTCCCGGCGAACTCGAGAACCGTCATCTCGGCCGGGTTGCCGATGTTCATCGGGCCCGGGTGGTCCGACACGAGGAGGCGGTGGATGCCGTCGATGAGGTCGGAGACATAGCAGAACGAGCGGGTCTGCGAACCGTCTCCGAAGACCGTGAGCGGTTCCCCGCGGAGCGCCTGTCCGATGAGGGACGGCACGATGCGCCCGTCGTTCGGCCGCATCCGCGGGCCGTACGTGTTGAAGATCCGGACGATGCGCGTCTCGACCTTGTGGAAGTTCCGGTACGCGATCGTCATCGCCTCGGCGAAGCGCTTCGCCTCGTCGTAGCAGCCGCGCGGGCCGACGGGGTTCACGTTCCCCCAGTACGTCTCGGGCTGCGGGTGGACGAGCGGGTCGCCGTAAACCTCGGACGTCGAGGCGAGGAGGAAGCGGGCGCCCTTGGCGCGGGCGAGGCCGAGCGCCTTGTGCGTCCCGAGCGCGCCGACCTTGAGGGTCTGGATGGGAATCTGGAGGTAGTCGATCGGCGAGGCGGGGGACGCGAAGTGGAGGATCGCGTCGACCGGCCCGTCGAGGTAGATGTACTCCGTGACGTCGTGGAAGACGAAGCGGAACTTCCGGTTTCCGGCGAGGTGCGCGATGTTGCGCACGTCGCCCGTCACGAGGTTGTCGAGGCCCACGACCTCGTGCCCCTCGGCGAGGAGCCGGTCCGTGAGGTGACTGCCGAGGAAGCCCGCGGCCCCCGTGACGACGACGCGCATCAGGCGCGCCCGAGCCCGACGTAGTTCCAGCCCGCCTTCTTCATCTCCTTCGGCTCGTAGAGGTTCCGGAGGTCGACGAAGTTCTTCGCCTTCATCGTCTTCTCGATCCGGGGGAGGTCGAGCTTGCGGAACTGGTTCCAGTCCGTGGCGAGGACGAGAATGTCGGCGCCCGCGATGCAGGCGTACTGGTCCTCGGCGAGCTTGAGCCGCGGCATCTCCTTGCGGGCGTTCTCCATCGCGGCCGGGTCGTACGCGACGACGTCCGCGCCGCGCGCGAGGAGGTCCGAGGCGAGCTTCAGGCTCGCGCTCTCGCGGATGTCGTCCGTCTCGGGCTTGAAGGCGATGCCGAGGAGCGCGACGCGCTTGCCCTTCACGCTCCCGCAGAGGCCCTCGACCTTCTCGATCATGCGGGCCTTGACCCGGTCGTTCGCGGAGAGCGTCGCCTCCATGAGCTCGAACGTGTAGCCCACCTTGCGGGCGAGGTCCACGACGGCCGAAGAGTCTTTCGGGAAGCACGAGCCGCCGTAGCCGGGGCCCGGGTTCAGGAACTGCGGGGCGATGCGCTTGTCGAGGCCCATCCCGCGCGCGACGTCCTTGACGTCGGCGCCCATCTTGTCGCACATCATCGCGATCTCGTTGATGAACGTGATCTTGAGCGCGAGGAAGCCGTTCGAGGCGTACTTGATGAGCTCGGCCGACTCGACGTCCGTGACGACGAACGGAACGCCGGCGATCGAGAGAGGCGAGTAGACGTCTTTCACGATCGCGATGGCTTCCTCGTCGCGCGACCCGATCACGACGCGGTCCGGGTGCATGAAGTCCTCGATCGCCGAGCCCTCGCGCAGGAATTCGGGGTTCGAGACGACCGAGAACTTGTGCTTGCCGTTCTTCTTGAGGATCTCCTCGATCTGCGCGCCGGTGCCGGTCGGTACGGTCGACTTCGTCACGACGACCTTGTAGCCGTTCATGTGCTCGCGGATCGACTCGGCGACCTGGAAGATGAACGACAGGTCGGGCGAGCCGTCGTCCTTCGGCGGCGTGCCGACCGCGATGAAGATCACGAGCGAGCGCTCGATGGCCTCGACGATGTCGGTCGAGAAGCGCAGACGGCCCGCCTTCTCGTTCTTGTGGATGAGCTCCTCGAGGCCCGGCTCGTAGATGGGGGAGACGCCGTTCTTCAGGAGCGCGATCTTGGTCTCGTCCTTGTCGACGCAGGTGACGTCCATGCCGAAATCGGACAGGCACGCGCCCGTGACGAGGCCGACGTAGCCCGTGCCGACCATGCAGATGTTCATTGGGAAAAAGCCTCCAGCGGGGGAATCCCGGGGAGGGCGATTCTACCCTCCGCAGCGCGTCGAGACCCGATTTCAGGGCCTGAGGAGGACTTTCAGGACTCCGGGACGGGCGGCCTCGCGCAGGGCGCGTCCCGCGTCGCCGAGAGGGAATTCCGACGAAAGGAGGGGACGGACGTCCACCTTCCGCGTTCGGAGGAGTGCGAGGGCCGGCGCGAAGCGACCGCAGCGCGACCCGACGACCGTCACCTCGTTCACGACGAGCGAAGCGGCGTCGAACCGGGCCGGAGCGTGGTGGGTGGACTTCCACACGATCGTGCCACGCGGCTTCACGAGCGCGAGGGCGCGCGGCATGCCCGCGGGAGAGCCCGTGGCCTCGACGACGAGATCGAACGAGGCGGCCCGCACGCGGGACGTGCGCCCGAGGAGTGCGACGTCGGCGCCCGCGTCCCGCAGCACGGCCGCGGCGAGGCGCCCGAGCTTCCCGGCGCCGAGAACGGCGGCGCGCGTCCCGACCGCCACGGGCACCTGGTCGAGGATCTCGCAGGCGGCGGCGAGCGGCTCGACGAAGACCGCCTCTTCGTCGGCGACGCCGGCCGGCACCTCGAAGAGGTTTGCTTCGGGAAGGGTCAGCCACTCCGCGTGCGCGCCCGAGTGGCCGCGGATGCCGAGGACGGTCCGCCGCGGGCAATGGCGGCCGAGCCCCTCGGCGCACCACGAGCAGCGCCCGCACGCGAGGTTGATCTCGCCGACGACCCGCTTGCCGAGGAGCGGGGACGAGGCGGGCCCCTCGACGACGCCCACGAACTCGTGGCCCGGGATGCCCGAGAAGCTGTGGTATCCGCGCTTCAGCTCGAGGTCCGTGTTGCAGATCCCGGAGAGGAGGACCCGGACGAGCGCGAAACCCTTCCGCGGCGCGGGCCGCCGCACGTCGCGGACGGCGGCCTTCCCGTGGTCGAAGACGAGCGCGCGCATTCCATCCATGCTACGCGAGCGTGGCCGGACGAGTCAGACCATTCGCTCAGTGCCAGCTGCCCTTGTGGGGCGATTTTGGCGTGAGGGTCGCCGAGGCGTGGGACGACGCGTACGCCGTGTCGCCCTGGAAGAGGACGTGGACCGAAGGCGTCACGCTCTGGACGTGCAGGACCTGGAACGCGATGTTCCCCGACCCGTCGGACTTCGGCACCGCGCTCGCCTGCCCGCCCGTCACGGTCACGACGACGGACCTGTTCGGCAGGGCCGTCCGGTTGGCGCCCGTCGGGAGCGTCTTGTAGAGCGTGACGAAGACGTCCTCCGCCGCTGTGATGCTCGCGGCGGCGGCGAGGTTTGCCGGCAGCTGCCCGGTCACGTGGCGGATCTCGAGGAGCGTCGGCCCAGCGTGGACCGAGAGCTTCGCGCTGGCCCAGGCCGAGGCGTTCAGGTCCGCGCCGGCGAGGACGCGCACACCCAACCCGGTGCTGTCGTAATGGCGGTCGTCCGGGACGTCGATGTTGATGGGCTTGTTGCACGGTGCCTCGAGAGTCCGGTCCGGCAGGGACGGGAACCGGATCTCGAATCGGCAGGTCGGGACGACCCAGCGGAGATTCTCGGCCGGTCCGCCCGAGAACGTGACCCGGGGCGTGATGACCGCGCCCAGGCCCATGTAGGCGTCGACCGGGGCCAGGGTGAGGCTCGTATCCGCCTTCGGGCGCGGCGTCGGGATGAGTGCGGACGCGGCCGGGACCGCGGAGGACGGCAGCGAGGCGGCCGGCTTGGTCGAGTCCGCGCGCGCGGGGAGCGCGAGGCCGAATAGCGGGAGGGCGGCGACCAGGAGGCGAAGGAAGCCGTGGAGAGGCGCGCCTGCCGGGGTCATGTGGGCCGTCACTTCTTCACCGGTGTTGAGGCGGCGAACGGAATGTGCGGGACGCGCGCGACGGGCTGAGGGCACTTCACGACGAACGAGCCGGGCGTTTCGATCGTGCGGGCCGGCCCCGGGATCAGCTGCGTGTTTTGGAGCGTGAGGCGCACCCGAGCGACCTGCGTCTCGGCGATCGCGTTCGCCGGGCACGAGAACCCGAAGGCGACCGGGACCTGGACGGGCGACGCGGGCGCGCCGATCGACGGCGGCTTGCACGCGGCCGGCGCCTGAACGAGCTGCGGGAGCGCTCGCCCGGCCGGAGGCACCGACGGGACCGCCGCGTAGCCGACCGTGATCCCGCGGGCGACCGGAATGTCCACGGGAGGAAGGTCGCACCCGACCACGGCCTTGACGACGTTCCCCGCCGCGAACGCCGCGGGCGTCGCCGCCGCACCGCCGGGCACGGGCGCGAGAGACCCGGACGCCGGGTCGATCGAGACGAACGCGAAGTCGGCGCCCATGGCCGGGGCTGCGGGGTGCGCGAGGGACGCGGCCGCGAGGAAGGCGAGGGCGTGCGGGAGGTTTCTCACGGCTTCGCCTGCATCGTGACCGTCACGTTACGGACGACGACGTCGTTCGTGTAGTTCGAGTCGTTCTTTCCGTTGTTCGCGAGTGACGCGCCCACCTGGAACGTGCACTTCACGACGCCGTCCTTCACGACCGGCGGCGGCGCATTCGGGGGCGAGGGCATGTACTTGATGTCCGCGGGATTGAATCCGAGGGGCTGGACGACGATCGACTTCGTCGGATCGAGCCCCTTGATGAGCGTGTCGGAACCCGTATAACGAGGGATGCAACTCTTCTTCGTCACGGCGTCCTCGCCCACGACGAAGACGCCGATGCGGAAGGACTCGTCCTCCGACTTCGACCCGCCGATGTTGACGATCGCGAAGTGCATGGGCCACTGGTCGGGAGCGTTCGGGGACATGCTGACCGCGAGGTCGGGTTTCAGCGCGTTCAGCGCGGCGGACCGGGACACGTTCACCGACGGCGCCTTGGCCTGCGGCTGGCCCTTGGCCGTGTCGGCCGAGCCGGGAAGCGCGAGGAGGGCGATCGCGGCGAGCGTGAAGTTCAAGTGGAGACGTTTCATCTTGTTCTCCTTCGGAGCGGCGTCGTGCGGCTTCATTGAAAGTCTCCTCGTGTCTTTCACTTCGCGGACACGGCTTCGCGGATCTCGCGCGTGAGGGTGTTGTTCTCCGGATGGGGATCGCCGTGGTTCTGGTTGGCTCCGAGTCCGGCCGTGAGCGTGTAGCGGCAGTCCACGATGTGCGCGATGGGGCTCCGCGTCGCGGCGGTCGCCGGCGCGGACACGGGACGCTCGCGTGCGAGAGCGGGTTTGTTCAAGGCGTTCCATGCGGCGACGGCGGCCGGCAAGGCCTTCGTGAGGAGCGGGATCGCCGCCGACCCGCCGGGCTCGAGCGCCGGAACGGCCTCGTCGAAATCGACAAAACGCGGGGCGCAGCTCTTCGCGACGTCGTCGGCGCCGACGTTCTTCAGGACGACTCTCGCGCGGACGAGGGTGCTCTCCGAGGCCTTGCCCCCGAGGTTCTTCACGACGAGCTCCATCGGCCAGCCGTCGCCGGCCGGCAGGGCGAAGAGCGCGACGTCGGCCGGGCCGGCGAGCATCTTTCGCGCGACCTCGGGAATCACGGCGGGCGCTGGCGTCGCCGCGAAGATCGGGATCGGCGTGGGCGTCGGGGCGGGGGCATAGACGAAGCGGACGAGGAGGCGGCGGACATAGCCCGTCGCCGAAGCGAACGCGGAGGAACCCCAGCTCGATTCGACCCGTGCGGTGACGCCGCCCGCGACGCGCACGTTTCCGCCGGCCTTGACCGGGATGACGAGGCTCGTCACGCGCTTGAGGCCCGGTTTTTTGTAGCTGTCCCAGTGGTCGTGTGTGCCGAGGCTGCCGTCCTGCCGGATCAGGAGGACGTCGAAGAAGCCGTCGCCCGGCATTGCTCCTGTCGCCTGCAACATCACTCCCGCGCGGGCGCTCGCGCTCGTGAGACCTGCGTTCGTATCGACCGTGGCATGGCCGACATCGACCTCCGCCGAGGCGAGCATTGCGACAGCGTTGGGAGGGACGTCGATGTCCACGCCCGCGTAGGAACGGTACGTGTTCGAGGTCATGCCGTTGTCGTCGAACGTGTCGGACTCGGCGACCACCCAGCCGTTGGGCATGACGTCCCCGTGGTTCGCGACGAAGGCTTTGAATGGGGGGAGATAGACGCGGGTGTCGCCGTCCATGGTGAACGGGACGGCGAAGGCGCCTTCAGGCAGGACGCGCACCGTGTTCGCCAGGAGATGCCCGACGCCGGCTGCGCCCCAGGCCTTCTCGATGACGGCCCGGTTTGCGTCCTGAAGCGCCTTCAGCGCGCGGGACCGGGCCTCCCCCTTGAGACCGGAACGGAGAATCGCGCTCTTCTTGTCCTCGTAGGCTTTGTAGGCCGGATCGGCCAGCAGCTTCGCCTGGAGCGCCTGGTTCACCTCGCCTTGCGCGGCCGGCACGATCGTCAAGGCGGCGAGGGCGAGGAGGAGAAGGAGGCGAATGCGCCGGATGGGTCCCGGGATCAGGGTCATGGGCTCTCTCACCGGAAGAAGGCGTTCACATCGAGAATGAAGTCCACGTTTCCCGGCGCGGAGTTCTGCACTTTGAGCGAGCCCGACCCGTCGAGCGCCAGTTGCACGATTCCGTTGTTTGCCCGCGTCTGGCCCGCCAGAAACGAGATCGACCAGGTGCCCGTCCGAGCGCCGTCTCCGCGATAGAGGGAGAGGAAGCCGCTTCCCGCCGTGTTCGTCACGGTCATGTTCACGGAGATCGCCAGCGCGTCTGCCGGGATCCCGCACGTGCCGGCCACGACGAAGGTCCTGTCCGGCGATCCGGCAGGCTGAAGCGGAGGCCCGCCGAGCGGACCCGACGGGTTCCTCGTGTCGAGCATGCGGCAGGGAGGAACGACGTACGTGCCGGGCGGCCCCGTGGAGGCGCCTGTCGTGATCCGCCCGATCCGGTTGCCGCTCAGCTCCGTGAACCAGAGGCTGCCGTCGGGACCCGCCGTGATGCTCTCGGGATATGCGCCGGCCGTGATGCCGGTGCCGAAATCGGTGACGACGCCGAGCGGGGTCGACCGCCCGATCCGGTCGATGTTGACTTCCGTGAACCAGAGTTTGCCGTCGGGGCCGGCCGCAATGCCGTGCGGGAACGCGAGGCCTCGGTTGACGCTGAACTCGGTGACGACGCCGGCCGGGGTAATCCGCCCGACCTGGTCAAATTCCGTGAACCACAAGTTGCCGTCGGGGCCGGCCGTGATGCCATAAGGGTTTGCGCCGGGGGTGATGCCGGCGCTGAACTCGGTGACCACACCGAGCGGGGTAATCCGCCCGATCCGGGCGAGGTTATTTTCCGTGAACCACAGGTTGCCATCGGGGCCGGCCGTGATGTTCCTGACTCCCGCGGTTGGGCTCGTGTAGAAAACGTCGGCGACACCGAGCGGGGTAATCCGCCCGATCCCGCCGAAGTCCTCCGTGAACCAGAGGTTGCCGTCGGGCCCGGCCGTGATGCCCTGAGGCTTCGAGCCGAAGCCGAAGCCGCTGCTGAACTCGGTGACCACACCGAGCGGGGTAATCCGGCCGATCTGGTTGGCGGTTCGTTCCGTGAACCACAGGTTGCCGTCGGGGCCTGCCGTGATGCCGAAGGGCCTCGAGTTTGCGGTGATCCCGGCGCTGAACTCGGTGACGACCCCGAGGGGGGTAATGCGCCCGATCCGATTACCGGCAGCCTCGGTGAACCACAGGTTGCCGTCGGGGCCGGCCGTGATGGAGTGAGGCTGGGCGCCGGCGGTGATGCCCGCGCTGAACTCGGTGACGACCTGGGCCTGCGCGACGCCGCTGCCGAGGCCGAGCAGGGCGAACACGAGGCTGATTGCACGAATCCACCGAGAGGACAGACACATGAAGCGTGACCTCACCGGGAAAGACGCCCGGGGCGAGCGGGCGGCATAGAAGCATTTCGCTTATTGAGGGGCCCGGCCCGCCGCATTTTTCGGCGCTCTAAGATGCGTCCGTGCTTCGCCGTCCACGTCTGCTCGCTGCCGCGATTGCCGGTCTGGCCCTCGGCTCGGCCGGCCGGGCGGACGTCGTCATCGTCGAGGCCCGGCCCGGCGGCGAAGCCGCGAAGGCGAAGCTGAAGCCCGGGGACCGGCTCGTCTCGTGGCGGCGGGCCGCGACGAAGGCGGCGCCCGCGGCTACGGGCTCGTTTCGGGCCCCGTGGGACGTCGACGATCTCGAGCTTGCCGAGGTCCCGCGCGGGCCTGTCACGGTCGCCTACGCGCGCGGACGAGAGAAGGCCGAGGCGCGGCTCGGCGGCGGCGAGTGGCGCCTGAAGACACGCCCCGAAGCCGAGAGCGAGATGGCGCTCGCGCAGACCCTCGACCGCGCGGCGGACCTCGCCGCGAAGGCCCGCTACGTCGAGGCAAAGGTCGAGTGGGAGGCCGCGCGTGAGGCGAGCGTCCGGCTCAAGGACGACCGCCTGAGAGCGCTCGTCCTCCGTTCCGAAGCTCGCACGCTCATCTCGCTCGGCGACCGCAAGGGCACCGAGGAGGCGCTCCGCGAGGCGCTCGCGATCCGTGCGCGAACCGATCCGGGCGGACCGCCGGAGGCACTGTCGCTCGCCGGCTTGGGCCTCGTCCTCGGCAACTTCAAGGGGCAGGAGAGAGAGGGCGAAGAGCTCCTCCAAAGGGCTCTCGCGATGATCGAGAAGAGCGCCTCGGGCTCCCTCGCGCACGCCCGCGTTCTCATGAATGCCGGCGGTCTTGCGGTCCGTCGCGAGGACCTCGACGAGGCCTGGCGCCGTTTCACGAAGGCTCTTGCCATCGCTTCGCGCCTCGCGCCGGACGGCGACGCCGCCGAGTCCTGCTACACCGGCCTCGGTCAGGTCGCGAGGAGCAGGGGCGACTTCGCGGCCGCGGAGGGCTACCAGCGCCGCGCGCTCGGGATCGTGCTCGCCCGCGACCCCGAGGGCGTCTCCGCGGCGGGCGTCTGGAACAGCCTCGGCGTCATCCGCAAGCAGAGGGGCGACCTCGCGGGAGCCGAGGAGGCTTACGGGCGGGCCGCGGCTCTCTACGAGAAGGCGGCGCCGGGCTCGATGAACGTGGCGGGCATCACGGCGAACCTCGGGAACCTCGCTCTCGAGCGCGGCGACTTCGCCCTCGCCGAGGAGCGGCACCGCGACTCGCTCGCCATCCGCGACAGGCTGGCCCCCGAGGGCCGCGACGTCGCGGCGTCGCTCGGAGACCTCGCGCGCGTCACGCTCCTCGAGAAGCGGCTGGAAGAGGCGAGGTCGCTTGCCGCTCGCTCCCTGGACCTCGCGCGGAAACTGTCTCCGGGGAGCCTGGCCGAGGGTTCTGCCCTCGGGCGGCTCGCCGAGGTCGAGGCCGCCGGGGGAGAGTGGCCGGCCGCGGAGGAGCACCTCCGGGCCGCGCTCGCGATCGGCGTCCGTCTCGCGCCGCGGAGCCTTCCGACCGCCGCGACGCGCCGGACGCTCGCGGAGACCCTGCTCGCGCAAGGCAAGATCTCCGAAGCCCTGCCGTTCGCGAGGGAGTCCGTCGAAACCAGCCGGCGCATCGCGCCCGGCACGACGGCGGAGGCGTGGTCGTGGGGCGTGCTCGCAAGGGTGCTCGCGAAGGGGGGCGACGACGCCGGCGCCGAAGCGTCGTTCCAGGCCGGGCTCAAGGCCCTCGAAGAACAGGCCGACCGCCTCGGGGTCGCGTACGACGGCGCGTCCGCGTTCTCGTCGTGGACGAGCGACGTGTACCGGGACACCATCGACTTCTTCGTGGCGCGCGGGCGCGGCGCCGACGCGCTCCACGTCCTCGAACGTTCGCGTGCGCGCCGTCTCCTCTCGATGCTCAAGGCGCGAGACGCCGTCCTCGACCGGTGGCCGGAGTCGCTCGCGAAGAGGCGCGGGGAGCTTGCGGCCGCCGAGGCCGAGGTCGAGAAGTCGCTCGCCGCGCTCGACCCGGAGAAGGACTCGATCAAACTCGAGGCTGCGCAGGCGAAGTTTCGCGACCTCCGGTCGGCGCGGGCAGGCCTTGTCTCGCAGCTTGCGTCCTCGGACCCGCTCTTCGCGAGTGCTCTTCACCCCCGGCCTCTCGATCTCGAGGGCATTCGCGCGGGTCTCGACCCGGGGACGCTCTTCCTCGCATGGACCGTGGAGCCGGCGCGCACGCTGATGTTCGTCGTTCCCGCCGGAACGGGCCCTCAAGCAAAGGGTCTCGGCGTCCATTCGATCGCGCTGGGATACGACGAAGTGCGACGCGAGGTGGAGATCTATCGGAGTCTCCTGGCCTCGGGCGAGGCCCAGGCGGCCCGTGCCCGCGTGCAGGCCGGCCTGCTCGGCGACTTGCTGCTGGGGCCGGCCGCGGGTTTTCTGGCGGGTGCCGAACGGCTCCTCCTCGCCCCGGACGGACCTCTCCTGACGCTTCCGTTCGGCGCGCTCGTCGTGCCCGGAAGCGACGGCGCCTGGCTCGCCTCGCGCCTGCCGTTCGTCGTCGCGCCCTCGGCCACGGCGTTTGCCGAGATGCGGCACACCGCCCCCGCGAAGGGCCCGGCCCGGCTCGTCGTCTTCGCGGACCCCGCTCTCTCCGAAGCGGCCGGGAAGTCGGCCCCCGAGGCCGCCTTCGGCGACGCGGCACGAGGAGGCGAGGGCGCGCCGCTCGCGCGCACCCGCAAGGGTCTGGCGCCGCTACCCGGCGCCCGCGAAGAGGCGAAGGCGATTGCGGGCCTCTGGGCGGGGCCGAAAGTCGTCTATTTCGGACCCGCGGCCACGCGCGAACGGGCTCACCGCCTGGGCCGCTCCGTGCGTTACGTCCACTTCGCGACCCACGCGCTCGTGGACTTCCGGTTTCCGATGGAGTCGGCCCTCGCGCTCGCGCCCGGAAAGGCCGGCGGCACCCTCGAGGAAGCCGCCGGCCTTTTGCCGGCCTGGGACATCATCGACTCGATGCGGCTCGACGCGGATCTCGTCACGCTCTCCGGCTGCGAGACGGGCCTCGGCCCGGGGGGCGGGGGAGAGGGCCTCGTGGGCCTTTCCCGGGCATTCCAGATCGCCGGTGCCCGAACGGTCGCGGCCTCGCTCTGGTCCGTGTCGGACCGCTCGACGAAAGAGCTCATGACGCGCTTTTACCGTGGCCTCGCTCGGGGCCAGCGCAAGGACGACGCGCTCCGGGCGGCGCAGCGCGCGCTCGCCTCCGGGGAGGCCGGCCCGGCGCTCGCGGGCCCGTGGCACTGGGCGGCGTTCGAGCTTTTCGGAGACGGCCGGTGAGCGCCGCGGGCGCCGGCGCGGAAGGCCTCGACGACTTCCGCGAGGTCTTCCTCGAATACCACCCGCGGCTCTTCCGCTATTTTCGCTCGCTCGGGTTCGCGTCGGAGGACGCCGACGATCTATGCCAGACCGCCCTCCTCAACGTCTACCGGGGGAGAGGAAATGTGAGGGACGCCACGCTCTTTACGCCCTGGGTCTACAGCGTCGCCCGGAACGCGGCCCGCGACGCGTGGCGGAAGAAGAACGACGCGCGGTTCGAGGCCCTCGAGGACCGCGACGTCGAGGCTTCCTCTCCTTCGGCCGAGCGCGAGGTCGTTGAGAAGGAGAAACTCGAACGGGTCCGCGAGGGACTAGTAGCCCTGCCCGCGCGGATGCGCGCGTGCTTCCTGCTCCGCGTGCAGGAGGAGCTTTCCTACGAGGCGATCGCCGAGCGCCTCTCGCTTTCGCCCGGGACCGTGAAGGTGCAGGTGTGGAACGCGAGGCGAAGGCTGCGCGAGGTGCTCTCATGATCCCAGCGAAGCCGGCGGGGCCGCACCCCGACGCCGAATCCCTGTTCCGGGCGCACGCGGCGCCGAAGGTCGCGGGGTCCGCGGAGATCCTCGAACACGCGGCGACCTGCGCCGCCTGCAGCACGGAGCTCGCGGCCCTGGAGGCTTTCTCCTCGAATCCGCCCGACGCGTTCGGCGGTGCGGCGCGCCGGGCCGAGGAGGCCTGGGAGACCTTCGCGGGGCGCCCTGCCCGGCGTCCTGCGCGGATCCCGACGCCGGCGCTGGCGATCGCGGCGGCGCTCGTCCTCCTCGCCGGGGCCGCCCTTCTCGTGCGGCGCCCCGCGGCCGACGTCGAGCGGGGGAGCGTCGCCACCGGCCTCCTCGCGCCCTCGGGGGTCCTCGAAGCGCCCCCGGAGGAGTTTCGCTTCCCGGGCACGGGCGCCTCGAGCGTCCATGTGAGCGTGTTCGACGCGGATCGGAGCTACGCGTGGACGAGCCCGGCGGCGCCTCCAGGGCGGCCCGTGGCGTTCCCGGCAGACGAGCGGGCGAAGCTCAGGCCGGGCGTCGTCTACACGTGGGTCGTTCTCGGAGACGGTCGAACGCTGCCCGCGCGGACGTTCGAGATCCGCCCGGGCCGTTGACGCCCTCGGCGGGTCACTTCTCAGGCGCCCGCTTCTTTGCGCCGTCGAACGGGCGGCGGAACATGTCGAAGAGCTCGCGCCGCGACACGGGTCTCGGCGGCTCGGCGGGGGGCGCCGCGGGCGCCTCGGCCGGCTGGTAGGCGCGGGCCGCCTCGGCGGGGAAGAGACGGGCGCGGACCGTGTCCCAGACGATCTCGCCGAGGCCGAGCTGCGGGGAGAAGCCGAGCGTCTGCCACGCCTTCTCCATGTCGGCGATGCGGGGCGCGCGCGCCGCATCGCCCTGCACGGTCAGCCGGCACTCGCGGGCGGCGCGCACCGCGAGCGCGCGGACCACCTCGGACGGCTTCACGGCGAGGCCGAAGCCGAGGTTCACGATCTCGCCGATCGGGCGCTTGCGCAGCGCGAAGAGGACGCCGCGCACGACGTCCTGCGGGTGCACGAAGTCGCGCGGCGCGTCGTCCGGCAGAAAGACCTCCTCGCCGGCGAGGAGCGCCTCGAGCGCGTCGATGGGGAAGCGCGCGGGCCCGGCCCCGGGCCCGGCGGCGGCAAAGACGCGCAGGATCACGAACGGGAGGCCGGACGCGAGGAGCGCCTCCTCTTCGGCGGCCTTCGCGAGGAGATCGCGGTCCTCGCCCGGCTCGATCGGCTCGTCTTCGCGGGCGCGGAGATCCGTCTCGGCGCGGGGCCCGTAGAGCGCCGCGTCCGAGAGGTGGACGAAGACGCCGATGCCGGCCTGGCGGGAGGCCTCGACGAGCGGCCCGAGGCCCGGGGAGTCGAGCGGGAGGCGCATCGCGTTCACGACGGCGGAGGGGCGGTGCTCGGCCAGGAGCCCCTCGAGAAGGTTCGCGTCCGTCCCGTCGCCGCGCGAGATCGTCAGGCGCGGGTGGCGCTTCACCGAAGCGGCCCGCTCCTCCTTCTGCGCCCGGCCCTCTCCGGCGTCGTCGAACGTGTCGAGGAGGACGACGTCCTCGCCGGCGCCGAGGAGCTGGCGCACGACGGCGGCGCCGAGAAACCCCGCGCCTCCGGCGACGAGGACGCGGCTCACGGGACCGGGGTGGCGGCGGGTGCCGCCTGCGCGTCCTCGTACCGCTTCTGGATTCCCGACTTCTGCCGGTCGCGCACGAGCCAGCGGAGCGTCTTGCTCTCGTTGATCCCGACGAGGATGTCGTTGATCGCCTCGGCGACGGACGGGTCCGCGATGAGACGGCCGGCCGTGCCGTCCGTGGAATCCAGCTTCGCGGCGACGTTCGCGAGGTGGGAGGAGAGCTTTCTCAGGTCGTTCGTGAAGTCCTTCGCGAACGCCTCGTCCTTCACGAGCTTCGGGAGGAGGCCGCCGCCGCCGGAGAGGTCCTTCGAGAAGGACGCGAGCCCGTCGGCGGTCGTCTTCAGGGAGTCGACCATCGCGAAGAACTTCCTCTTGCCCTCCGGGTCCGAGAGGAGCGCGGGGACGAGGCCCTCGCCCGTGGCCGTGCCCTTCTCGACGGTCGCGAGGATGCGGTTCAGGGAGGCCGTCGCGCCCCTCAGCTCGACGAGGACGCTGTCGGCGGTCTTCTCGTCGTGCAGGAGCCGTCCGACGAGGCCCCGGCCCTGCCGGACGTCGACGACGAGGCCGTTGAGGTTGTCGAGCGTCTGCCGCAGCGACTTCGAGAGGTCCGCGCCGTTCTTCGTCTCCGACGTGATTTCGCCGAGGAACCCCTCGCCCTTCTCCGTGCGGCCGAGGATGTTCTTGAGCGACTTCGAGATCGCGACGACGTTGTCCACGAGGTCGCCCGAGCCCGCGAGGATCTTGTCGAGCTCGGCGCCGCGGAACGCGATGATCTCGTGGTCGGGCTGGAGGTCGGGCTTGTCGGGCGAGCCTGGCGTCACCTCGAGATACTTGTCGCCGAGGAGGCCGATCGTCTTGATCTCCGCGCGGCTGTCCGTCTTGACGAGGTGCTGGTACTTGCGCTCGATGTCGAACTGCAGCGTCAAGTCCTGGCCCGGCGCGCGGGGGACGTCGATGTCGCGCACGGCGCCGACGACGACGCCCGCGAGGCGCACCTGGTTGCCCGGCAGCAGCCCCTGGGAGTTCGGGAACCGCGCGAAGTACGACGTGCGGCGGACGAAAAACCCCTTCGTGCCGCCGATGAAGAGCAGCGCCCCCGCGAGGAGGATGAACGACGCGAAGAGGATGACCCCGACGCGCGTCTTCGTCCGGATGTCGGCTCTCACCATTCGGGACGTTGCTCCGTGCGCATCATGCCAAAGACTCCCCGGCCGAGAGGAATTCCCTGAGTTCGGCCACGTCCGAGGCCTTCGCCTCTGCCGGCGTGCCGATGAAGGCGAACCGCGCGTTCTTGAGGAACGCGATGCGGTCCGCGACGAAGAGAGCCGAGACGATGTCGTGCGTCACGACGACGGACGTCGTCGAGAGGCGGGTGTTCAGGTCCTTGATGAGGCGGTTGATCGTCATGGACGTGACGGGGTCGAGGCCCGTCGTGGGCTCGTCGTAGAGCAGGACCTCGGGCTTGAGCGCGACCGTCCGCGCGAGGGAGACGCGTTTCTTCATGCCGCCCGAGAGCGAGGAGGGAAGGAGGCGCTCGACGTCCCGCCCGAGGTTCACGAACCCAAGCACTTCCGCGACGCGCTCGGAGATCCGGTCCTCGGGCCAGCTCGTGTGCTCGCGCAGCGCGAAGGCGATGTTCTCGAAGACCGTCATCGAGTCGAAGAGCGCGCCGCTCTGGAAGAGCATCCCGACCTTCTTGCGGATCGGGACGAGAGACTCCTCGGGCAGATGCGAAATCTCCTCGCCGTCGACCCAGACCTCGCCCTTGTCCGGCTGCTCGAGGCCGTTCATCTGCCGCAGCGAGACGGACTTGCCCGTCCCCGAGCCCCCGAGAATCACGAGGACCTCGCCGCGCTTGACCTCGAGGTCCACGTCGTCGAGGACGCGCTTCTGGCCGTAGGCCTTGGACACGCCCTTGAACTCGATGATCGGCGCGCCGGCGGGCATCCCCGTGCGGAGGATGCGCATGACGCCGGTCTCGGAGAGCGGCCTCACTTGAGGCCCAGCGGGAGCAGGAGGAATAGCTTCGTCAGGAAGAAATCCGACATGAGGACGACGATCGCCGCGATCACGACGGCGACGGTCGTCGCGCGCCCGACGCCGTCGGCGCCGCCCGTCGCGTTCAGGCCGTTGTAGCAGCCGATGATCCCGATCTCGAAGCCGAAGAACGGCGTCTTGAACAGGCCATGAAGGATGTCGTTCACGTGAACGGACTGCGAGACCGTGGAAAGGTAGAACGAGGCGCCGATCCTCAGGTCGACGACGGCGATGAAGAGGCCCCCGACCATCCCGATGAAGTCCGCGAGGAGGGTCAGGACGGGCAGCATGAGGGTCACGGCGAGGACGCGCGGCAGGACGAGCTTGCGCGCCGGGGAGGCCCCGAGGGCCCGCAGGGCGTCCACCTGCTCCGTGACGGCCATCGTCCCGAGCTCGGCGGTGATCCCGGCGCCCACGCGCGCCGCAACCATGAGCGCCGTGAGCGAGGGACCGAGCTCGCGCGTGATCGAGAGGACGACGACGCGGCCCACGAAGAGCTTCCCGCCGAACTGCGAGAGCGCGGAGGCCGTCTGAAGCGCGAGCACCATGCCCGTGAAGAGCGCCGTGAGGTTCGTGATCGAGATGGACTGCACGCCGAGCGCGTCCATCTGGCGGAGGATCTCGGACGTCTCCCACTTCTCGCGCGAGGCGCGCACGAGGTCGCGGACGAGCCAGGCGACGCCTCCGAGGTGGAAGGACACGTTCCCGAACCAGCGCTTCAGCCGCGCCATCTTCCAGAGCGGCTCCTTGAGGACCGCGATGTACTGCGTCGTCGAGTCGTACTGGGACGGGGGCACGGGAGGATTCTACGGGGCGGGCCACGGGAAAACGCCTGGTGACCCGGCTCACGGCGGGAGGCGCAGGCTGGCGCAGCCAGCCGGTTCGCGGGCGAATGGCGCGCCCGGACCGCATTTCGCCGCTCCGAGGCGACCCGTGGCCCTTGAACTCGGGGCCCCGGAGCCTCACGTTGTCCCCGTCCGATCACCGAACGACCGTCACGCCCTCCGGGGCACGAACCGAAAGGAGAATTCATGCGTCACACAACCTCCCTTCTCGCCCTCGCGGCGCTCGCCGCGGCGGCCGTCCCCGCCGCCGCCCAGCCCAATGTCGCCGCCGCGGCTCCTGCCGCCCGCGTCATCGGCGCCAAGCTGGAGGCCCAGCCGCGCGCCTACAAGGGCCCCTGCCCGGTCACGATCAAGTTCGTCGGCTCGATCGAGACGGCCGGCCCCTCCGCCGTGAAGTACGTCTTCGACCGCAACGACGGCGGCATCGACACCGTCGACCGCCATTTCACGGCGGTTGCGCCGTTCCACCAGCCCGTCGAGACGACGTGGACGCTCGGCGCGCCCGGCATGCACTACGCCGGGTGGGAGCAGATCCGGATCGTGCTGCCGACCGCGAGCGCGGGCTTCAAGTCGAACAAGGCCGACTTCGAGATCACGTGCGACGGCAGCCCGACCACGCAGCCGGGCGGCGGCGAGAAGAAGCCCGACCTCATCGTCGCCGAGTTCGGCATGAAGAAGTGGGGAGCCTGCAAGGCGGGCAGCGCCGTCTACACCTTCCAGGTCACGGTCAAGAACGTCGGCACCGCGCCGTCGCCGTCGTCGGCTTCCCTCGGCAACAAGGCCCTCGTCCAGGCGATGGCCTCGGATTACCCGGGGTGGGGCAACGGCGTCTTCCTGAACGCGCTGGCGCCCGGCGCAAGCCAGACCGTGGACATCCCCGTCTACTACCTCCAGGCCGATCCCGGCTTCATGGTCACGCACGCCCCGCACCCGTTCAACGCGATCGCGGACCCGCTCGGCCTCGTGAACGAGGGCGCCGCGGGCGAGGCGAACAACACGAAGGGGCCGATCAACATGGGCGCGCCGGAGGGTTGCCCGAAGCCTCCGCAGCCGACGAGGCCCGCGCAGCCGGGTGCCGCCCAGCCGAAGTAGCGTCCGCCCTTCCCGCGTCCGGCCCGCCGGGTCGCTAGACTCGGCGGGTGCCGCGGAGCCTGCGTGACGTCCTCGTGACGACTTGGGGGTGGACGAACATCGCCGTCTCGACGGCGCTCTTCGGCACGCTCGCGATCCTCACGTCCTGGGTGCCGCCGCGCGGACGGCTCTACCTCTTCTGGGCCCGCAACTGGGCGAAGAGCCTGCTCTGGCTCAACGGGATCCCGGCACGGATCGAGATCTCGCACGAGGCCGCAGCCCTCCCGCAGGCGATCTACATGTCGAACCACGAATCCGGGATCGACATCCTGCTGCTCCTCCTCGCGATCCGGCAGGACGTGCGCTTTCTCGCCAAGCGCGAGCTCTTCTTCGTGCCGTTCATGGGCTGGTCCATGTGGCTCGCGGGCTTCGTCCCCGTGGACCGCCGGCGGACGGACAAGGCCAGGGATGTCCTGTCCGGTCTCGACCGCCGCCTCGCCTCGGGCATCTCGATCCTGGTGTTCCCGGAGGGCACGCGCTCGCGCGACGGGAAGCTCGGCGCCTTCAAGAAATCCGGGTTCCTGACGGCGCTGAAGTCGGGCCTTCCGATCGTCCCGGTGTCCGTCTCGGGCGCCCGCGCCGTCCTCGGCGCCCAGGGCATTGTGATCCGCCGCGGCCCCGTCGTCGCGCGCGTCGGCCGCCCCATCCCGACCGCGGGGCTCGGCGTTCACGACCGGGCGGCGCTCATGGCGCGCGTGCGGCGCGAGATCCTGTCGCTGCGCGGCTGAGCCCCGACGAGCGGATCGAATCGGCTGATTCCTTTGCATCAGGCCGCGGGGTGGGCCAAGCCTCAGCTTGTAGCTGAAGGAGTCTTGCCGATGAAGTCTCAAGCACACGCCTCGCACGGCCCGCTGGACTTCCTGCACTTCGACGTCCACGCGCACCCCGATCTCTGGAAAGGCCTGCTCGCGGTGCTCGTGGGCGGCGTCGTCGCCATCCTGCCCGTGCCGGACGGCCTGAAGCCCACGGCCTGGTATTTCTTCGCCCTGTTCTGCGCCGTCGTCGTGGGGCTCGTCCTCGAGCCGATCCCCGCCGCCGCCGTCGGCGTCACGGGAGTCGCCATGGCGGCGGTTCTCGGCCTCGTGGAGCCGAAGCCGGCCGACGCGATCAAGTGGGCCCTCTCCGGGTTCTCGAACACGACCGTGTGGCTCATCTTCGGCGCGTTCATGTTCGCTCTCGGCTACGAGAAGTCCGGCCTCGGCCGGCGGCTCGCCCTCGGCCTCGTGAGGAAAATGGGCGGAAACTCGCTCGGCCTCGGGTACGCCGTCATGCTCTCGGACGTCGTCCTCGCGCCGTTCACGCCGTCGAACACGGCGAGGAGCGGCGGGACGATCTTCCCGGTCATCCGCAACATCCCGGGCCTCTACGGGTCCGAGCCGGGGCCGACGTCGCGGCGCCTCGGCGGGCCGCTCATGTGGACGGCCCTCGCGACGACCTGCGTGACCTCGACGCTGTTCCTGACGGGCCTCGCGCCGAACCTCCTCGCGCTCGAGATCGTCAAGAAGACGGCGAAGGTCGACATCTCGTGGGCGGCGTGGCTCGTCGGGGTCCTGCCCGTCGGCGTCCTCCTTCTCGCGGTCCTTCCGCTTCTCGTCGGCCTGTTCTACGCGCCCGAGATCCGGAAGAGCCTCGACGTCCCGGCCTGGGCCGGCAAGGAGCTTCAGGGGATGGGGACGGTCTCGAGGAACGAGATCGTGATGGCGTTCCTCGCGCTGGGCGCCCTCGCGCTCTGGATCTTCGGCGGGAAGTTCATCGATCCGACGGCCGTGGCCTTCGCGGCGATCGCCCTCATGGTGATCCTCGGGGTCGTCGCCTGGGACGACGTCCTCGCGAACAAGTCCGCGTGGAACGTCCTCGTGTGGTTCGCGACGCTCGTCGCGCTCGCGGACGGCCTGAACCGCGTGGGCTTCGTGACCTGGTTCGCGAAGAAGGCCGCGGCCCCGCTCGCCGGATACGCGCCGCTGACGGTCACGATCCTCCTCGCGGTCCTCTTCTTCGTGACGCACTACATGTTCGCGAGCATCACCGCTCACGTGACCGCGATGCTCCCCGTCATGCTCGCCGTGGGCGCCGCGGTGCCCGGCCTCGACGTGCGGCTGTTCGCGATGCTGCTCTGCTACACGCTCGGGATCATGGGGATCCTGACCCCGTACGCCACGGGCCCGTCGCCCGTCTATTTCGGGAGTGGCTACGTCCCGCGAAAGGACTTCTGGCGGCTCGGGGCGATCTTCGGCTTCATTTACCTCGCCGTCCTTCTCGCGATCGGCGTCCCGTGGATGCTCTGGATGAAGCCCTGAGATTTCGGATTTCTTGGAAGGTTGAGAGGCGCCGGGGCGGGGGAACCCGTCCCGGCTTTATTGTGAGATCCTCTCTCACCGAGAGGGAATCCAAACTTGTCCACGACCACGCTCAACGAACAGTCCGTCCTCGACGCGCTCCGGAAGGTCAAGTACCCCGGATTTTCGCGCGACATCGTCTCCTTCGGCTTCGTCAAGGACCTCACGATCGGAGGCGGCAACGTCTCCTTCCGCCTCGCCCTCACGACCGACGCTCCCGCGGCGGCGGAGACGCTCAAGCGCGAGTGCGAAACCGTCCTGAAGTCCATCCCGGGCGTCACCGCGGTGACGATCGCCGTGACGGCCGCCGCGCCCCAGCCGCCCGTCATCGCGGGCGCGATCGGACGCAAGGACATCCTCAAGGACACTCGCTTCGTCATTGCGATCGCCTCCGGCAAGGGCGGCGTCGGGAAATCCACGGTCTCGGCCAACCTCGCGATCGCGCTCAAGACGCTCGGCTACGAGGTCGGTCTCATGGACTCGGACATCTACGGCCCGTCGCAGCAGATGATGATGGGCATCAACACGAAGCCGTTCGTGAACGAGGAGGAGAAGATCCTCCCGATCGAGCGCTTCGGCGTGCGCGTCATGTCGATCGGCTTCCTGATGGACGTCGACACGCCCGTCATCTGGCGCGGGCCGATGATCTTCAAGGCCGTCGAGCAGTTCCTCGGCGACGTGGCCTGGGGCAAACAGGACTTCCTGCTCGTCGACCTGCCGCCCGGCACGGGCGACGCCCAGCTCACGCTCACGCAGAAGGTCGCGCTCTCGGGCGCGGTCATCGTGTCGACCCCTCAGGACGTCGCGCTCATCGACGCGCGCAAGGGCCTCGCGATGTTCCAGAAGGTGAACGTCCCGGTCCTCGGGATCATCGAGAACATGAGCTACTACGAGTGCCCGAAGTGCGGCAACCGCGACGAGATCTTCAAGCACGGCGGCGGCAGGAAGACGGCCGAGCTGCTCGGGGTCCCGTTTCTCGGCGAGGTCCCGATCGACCCGCGCGTCGCGATCCAGGGCGACGCGGGCACGCCGATCATGGCGTCCGACCCGGAGTCGACGGTGTCGAAAGCGTTCCTGCGCCTCGCCGAGCAGGTGGCCAAGGCGGTCGGCGCCTGACGGCTACTTCGGCGGAGCGATCGTTCCCTGCGTGCAGCCCTTGACGCTTGCCGGGTCGAGGTTCAGGAACGCCGGCAGCTGCCCCTTGGACCTGTTCGTCGCCGATGAGGAGTCGTCGGGGCACAGCCTTTCGCTCCCGCTCGGTGCGACGAGACTGAGTACGCAGGACCAGGCCCTTGCGTTCGCTGGCTCGTGCTCGGGCCGGTTCGCGTTGAACTTGACGCTGACGCTGCCGCTGAAGCCGCCCTGCGCGATGGCAAAGGTCGTGCTGCCACTGCCGATCGAGGCGTTGGCCGTTTCCCTGTTCGTGGCCGCCCCAGTGCCACCGATTCCCCGGACGACGCAGCTCACGCGGCCCTGCGTGAACGCGGGGTCCAGCTTCGCGAGCTGAACCGGCACCTCGAACTCGAAGTCCTCGGCGGGCGCGGGGAGCGCGGCGACGAGCAAACCGGAGAGAGCGAGCCACACGAGGGAGCGGGTCTGCCTCATTTCGTTCCTCCGGTTCCCAGGCCCTTCGCGCCGAGGGCGTCCGTCCTGATGTGGAGAGGCCTGAACGGCACGGGGACGGTTCCGAGTCCCTGGGCTTTAAGGGTTTCAGTTCTGACGCTGAGCGGCTTGAAGGGCGCGGCGGCGGCGCCGAGGCCGGTGGCCGCGAGCCTCTCCGTTCGGACGCGAAACGGCTTAAACACGGGCGCGGGCGTCGGCGTGGGCGTCGGCGCTGCGAAGGCGCCGGCCGGCAGGACCAGCAGGGCGGCCGTCCACGCCGCCACGATCGCGATACACCCGAAACGCGAGGACTTCATCGGCTTGGGGCGTTAAGCGTATCACCGTTGCTAAGATCCCGTCTCAGTACGGAGGACTCATGGACGGCAACAACCTGCTCGAATCCCTGTTCCGCTGGGCCCACGTCGTCGCGGGCATCCTGTGGATCGGCCATCTCTGGTTCTTCAACTTCGTGAACTCGAACTTCGTCCCGACGATGGATGGCGACACGAAGAAGAAGGTCGTGCCCGAACTCATGCCCCGCGCCCTCTGGGCGTTCCGCTGGGGTGCGGCGTGGACGTGGATCACGGGCCTCGTGCTCCTCGGTCTCGTCTACTACAACACCGGGCTGCTGTTCAAAGACCCGGCGGTGAAGACGTGGGGCACCGGCGGCATCGCCGTCCTCGTCGCGCTCCTCTTCTTCGCCGTCTACGACCCGCTCGCGAAAGCGATCGCGAAGACCGAGATCCACTTCTGGCTCGGCCTCGCCGTGGCGACGGCGGCGGTCTTCTTCTTCTCGCGCTTCGGCGGCTTCGGCTTCCGCGGCACCGCGATCCACCTCGGCACGATGTTCGGGACGATCATGGCGGCGAACGTCTGGATGCGGATCTGGCCCGCGCAGCGGAAGATCATCACGGCGACGAAGGCCGGCGAGAAGCCGGACCCGGCCGTCGCCGCGATGGCGGGCCTCCGCAGCAAGCACAACACGTACATGTCCGTGCCGCTCGTCTTCACGATGCTCGCGCAGCACGCGACGTGGGCCGCGAGCTACGAGTGGGCGCTTCCGGTCGTCGTCCTCGTGGGCTGGGGCTTCACGTACTGGATGTACAAGAAGGCCGCGACCGTCAAGGGGTTCTGAGCGGCGGAGGAGGTAGGATCGCCTCCGGGCCGTCTTGAACGGCTCGGAGGCGTCCATGATCCCGTCAGGCCGGTCTCTGCGCGTCGGATTCGCCGTCGTCGCCCTCTCGGGCGCATTCGGGCCGCCTTCCCTGGCGGCGACGAACAAGCCGCCCCTCCACGCGAAGAAGTGGCTCGCGATCACCGGCAAGCCTCTCGCCGCGACCGCGGGGGCGATGATCTTCCAGAAGGGCGGGAACGCGGTCGACGCGGCTGCCGCGATGATCGCCGCGACCTCGACGATGTGGGACACGCTGTCCTGGGGCGGCGAGACGCAGGCGCTGATCTACAACCCGAAGACCGGGAAGGTGATCGGGATCAACGCGCTCGGGGTCGCGCCGACCGGGGCGACGCCCGAGTTCTTCCGGTCGAAGGGGATGGCGTACCCGCCCGAGTACGGTCCGCTCGCCGCCGTCACGCCCGGGACGCCCGGCGGGATCATGGTGATGCTGGCCGAGTTCGGGACGCTCTCGCTGGCCGACGTCCTCGCGCCCGCGATCGACATGGCGGACGGCTATCCCGTCGAGCAGCAGCACGTCTCGACCGCGCTCCGGCAGCGGGACTGGCTCCTGAAGTGGCCCGAGTCGAAGCGCGTGCTCCTGCCGCGCCCCGGCGACCAGCCGCCCCAGGCCGGCGAGATCTTCCGGCAGCCGGATCTCGCCGCGACGCTGCGCAAGCTCGTCGAGGCGGAGAAGCAGGCGCTCGCGGCGGGGAAGAGCCGGAAGGACGCGATCCTTGCGGCGTACGACCGCTTCTACAGGGGCGACGTCGCGAGGGAGTTCGTGCGCGGCTCGCAGGAAGTCGGCGGCCTTCACACGCTCGAGGACCTCGCGGGCTGGAAGGTCCGCATCGAGGAGCCGGTGAAGACGACGTACAAGGGCATCGACGTCTACAAGCTCGACGTGTGGACGCAGGGCCCCGCGATGCTCCAGGCCCTGAACATCCTCGAAGGGGTGGACCTTAAGGGGATGGGCTACAACAGCGCGCGGTACATCCACGCGCTCTACCAGGCGATGAACCTCGCCTTCGCGGACCGCGACTTCTACTACGGCGACCCGTACGTCCCGCCCGCCGAGCCGACGAAGGGGCTGCTGTCGAAGGACTACGCGAAGAAGCGCGCTTCGACGATCGACTGGACGAAGAACGATCCGAACGTGAAGCCCGGTGATCCCTATCCGTTCCAGGGTGAGAAGAACCCATATTCGGATTTCCTGGAAAGGTGGAAGACCCCCACGCCGAAGCCGCGCGGCCCGCAGGCACCAATCAGGACGCGCTGTCGGCCGCGCTGCGCCCGCCCCCGCTTACCTTCGAAGAAAAGCCCCTCTCTTCCTCTCCCTCTTCAGCAGACGTCTTCTCCTCCGATTCTTTCTTCGCAGGAACCACGTCCGTCGAAGCCGCGGATGCCGAGGGCTGGGTCGTCTCCGTCACGCCCTCGGGCGGCTGGCTCCCGGCGGTCATCGCGGGGAAGACCGGCATCGGGATGAGCCAGCGGATGCAGAGCTTCGTCCTCGACCCCGCGGACGGCCCTTACAACGTGCTCGCTCCGGGCAGGCACCCGCGCGTCACGCTGACGCCGACGCTCGCGCTGAAGGACGGCAAGCCGTACCTGTGCTTCTCGGTGCAGGGCGGGGACTCGCAGGACCAGAACCTCCTGCAGTTCTTCCTGAACGTCGTGGAGTTCGGGATGACGGTGCAGGAGGCGGCGGAGGCCGCGAACGTCAACAGCTACCAGATGCGGAGCTCGTTCGGCGCGCACGAGTCGCGGCCGGGCGCGATGATGATTCCCGCGTCTCTACCCGCGTGGGTCCGCGCCGAGCTGACGAAGATGGGCTACAAGCTCGAGCCCGCCGCCAAGACGTCCGGACCCATCAACGCGATCTGGCTCGACCGCGCGCACGGCACGATGTGGGGCGGCTCGAGCGACCACGGCGAGGACCACGGGATCGGCTGGTAGGGACGACGAAGCGTCGAGTCAACGGCCCTGATTCGGGGTAGGAGTCGGGGCCGGCGCTGGATTCGGGAGGGAGGGCGCAAAGACGCCGGCCTTTGGGAGCAGTCCGGGGCTCAGGACTCTCGCCCGTCGGATCCCGGCGTCCCAGATCGTGGTGCTGATGACGTTCGAGGCGATATTGAAGACGTCGGTGAAGCCGAGGTCGGGGCCGGAGGGGTTGACGTCGCTGTCCTTCGTGTCGTCGGCGTCGGCGTCCTTGGGGCTGAAGGAGTCGTTGGCGCCGGGCAGGACGACGCGGATGCGGTAGAGCCGGGCAGGGGCGCGCAGGGTAGATGCCCGAGCCGTTCGTGACGGCCGAGGCAATCATCTGCGACTGGCGGGGTTCCAGAGCTGGACCGTGACGCCCGCAAGACCGGGCTCGCCGGCGTCCTGCCTGCCGTCGCCGTCGAGGTCGTCCCACACGAAGTTGCCGATATTGACCGGCGTGGGCGTGCGCGTGGGCGTGGGTGTGCGGAAGACGCGGATCCCGGCGTCCCAGATCGTGGTGCTGATGACGTTCGAGGCGATATTGAAGACGTCGGTGAAGCCGAGGTCGGGGCCGGAGGGGGTTGACGTCGCTG
Source organism: Acidobacteriota bacterium (assembly GCA_016716715.1). Lineage (NCBI taxonomy): Bacteria > Pseudomonadati > Acidobacteriota > Acidobacteriota bacterium. Next base: position 161,257 of record JADJVE010000009.1, read on the forward strand.
TCCTTCGTGTCGTCGGCGTCGGCGTCTTTCGGGCTGAAGGAGTCGCTGGCGCCGGGCAGGACGACGCGGATGCGGTAGGAGCCGGGCAGGGGTGCGACGACGCTGTAGATGCCCGAGCCGTTCGTGACGGCCGAGGCAATCATCTGCGACTTGGCCGGATTCCAGAGCTGGACCGTGACGCCCGCAAGACCGGGCTCGCCGGCGTCCTGCCTGCCGTCGCCGTCGAGGTCGTCCCACACGAAGTTGCCGATGTTGACCGGCGTGGGCGTGCGCGTGGGCGTGGGTGTGCGGAAGACGCGGATCCCGGCATCGAAGATCGTGGTGCTGATGACGTTCGAGGCGATGTTGAAGACGTCGGTGAAGCCGAGGTCGGGGCCGGAGGGGTTGACGTCGCTGTCCTTCGTGTCGTCGGCGTCGGCGTCCTTGGGGCTGAAGGAGTCGTTGGCGCCGGGCAGGACGACGCGGATGCGGTAGGAGCCGGGCAGGGGCGCGACGACGCTGTAGATGCCCGAGCCGTTCGTGACGGCCGAGGCAATCATCTGCGACTTGGCCGGATTCCAGAGCTGGACCGTGACGCCCGCAAGACCGGGCTCGCCGGCGTCCTGCCTGCCGTCGCCGTCGAGGTCGTCCCACACGAAGTTGCCGATGTTGACCGGCGTGGGCGTGCGCGTGGGCGTGGGTGTGCGGAAGACGCGGATCCCGGCGTCCCAGATCGTGGTGCTGATGACGTTCGAGGCGATATTGAAGACGTCGGTGAAGCCCGTGTCGGGGCCGGAGGGGTTGACGTCGCTGTCCTTCGTGTCGTCGGCGTCGGCGTCCTTGGGGCTGAAGGAGTCGCTGGCGCCGGGCAGGACGACGCGGATGCGGTAGGAGCCGGGCTGGGGCGCGACGACGCTGTAGATGCCCGAGCCGTTCGTGACGGCCGAGGCGATCATCTGCGACTTGGCGGGGTTCCAGAGCTGGACCGTGACGCCCGCAAGACCGGGCTCGCCGGCGTCCTGCCTGCCGTCGCCGTCGAGGTCGTCCCACACGAAGTTGCCGATATTGACCGGCGTGGGCGTGCGCGTGGGCGTGGGTTGTTGAACCACGGCGGCCTTCGCGAGGGAGCCCGGCTTGATCGCGCCCTGGGCGAGCACCTCGTGGGGCGCGAAGCAGAGGACCAGCAATGCGCCGGCGGTCGTCTTCATACGTTGATCCGGAATCTCAACGCCATTCTATCCGACGGGGGATGCGCCCCCCCCGCTCGAAGGGAAAATGAGCGGACCCGAGGGGGCTTTCAGGGACGTCGGGCGGGCCGGAGGACGGCCGCGAAGGGGAGACCGAAGCGGGCGCGGGATCCGGTCGACATCGCGAGGACGTAGCCCCGGAGCGTGCCGTCGTCCTCGAGGCGCAGAAGGAGCCCCAGCTTGTGGGGGGCGGCGCGTGTTTCCGCTGTCTCGAGGCCCGAGGGGAGGTCGCCCCGGAAGGCGGCCCCGTCCTCGCGCACCGAGGAAAGGCGGGCGGCCTCGCGGCCGTCCAGCGAGCCGGTGACGGTGCCGTCCTCCCGGAACTCGAGCTCGAGAGCCACCGACCTCTCCGGCGTCCGCACGACCCCCCTCCACCAGCCGAGCCACGGAGCCGGCGTCTTCCAGTCCCGCGTGCGCAGGGCTTCCGGAAGATCGAATCGATCCGGTGGCGCCGCCACGCCTCGAAGCGCCGCGAGGAGCTCGGTCGTGAAGAGCAGGGTCTCGCTGTCGCCCGCGGGAGTATTCATCGCGACCGCGGCCGCGACGCCGTCCGCGGGCCGGACCTGCAAAGAGGCGGAGCCCGGAGCCGCCGAGCCGTCCGCGATCAGGACGTCGCCTTCCTCCGCCCCGAAGCCGCGCCACCATCCGAGCGTGTAGAAGCCCCTCGCCCTCTTCAGGAGCGCGCAGGTTTCCGGCGAGAGCGCGTAACGCGCCGACGCCACGCGTGTCGAGGTGAAAGAGAGTCCGAAGAGGGCGAGGTCGTGGACGCTCGACCAGAACCCCGCGCCGCCGTCCGGTTGCATCGTGTCGAACGCGAGGCGCTCCCCGGCGGACGAATATCCGGCCGACAGGAACGGGCGGTGTGACGGGTCCGGCCGGAGCGCCGTCCGGCGCAGGCGGAGGGGAGTGAGGAGCTCTTCGGCCACCACGCGCGGAAACTCCCGACCCGCGGCGCGCGCGACGATCTCCTCGACGACGCCGAAGGAGAGGTTCGAGTAGTGGAAACGGCGGCCTGGCTTGAACGCCGCGAACCCATGCGCACGCAGGACTTCGGCCATCGTCGGGACGGGGCGCGTCTCGTCCGTCCAGTAGAACTCGTACATGTGGGGGATCCCCGCCGTCATGTCGAGGAGCGCCCGCACGGTGAGCGCGCGGGCGTCGCCGGGCTCCACGGCGAGGAGGTCCGGCGGCAGCCACTTCCGCGCGGGTTCGTCGAGCCCGATCCGGCCCCGCTCGGCGAGGCGGAGCGCGGTAGTGGCCGTGAGCGACTTCGCGACGGAAGCCGTGAAGTACATCGTTTCAGGCGTCGCGGCGCGGTTGCCCTCGCGATCCGCGAGCCCCCAGGCCCGCTCCCAGACGACGCGGCCGCCTCGGGCCACGGCGGCCGCGACCGAGGGGGCCTTGCCGGCCTCGACGAGCGCGCGCATCCGCGCGCCGACGTCCTCGATGCGCCTGCGCTCCTCCTCCGTCAGCGCCGGAGAAAAGGACTGCGGCTCGTCTTCGCCGTGGACCGGGCGTCCGGCGAAGACGAGGACCAGAAGGAGCCCGATTCGCGTCTTCGTCCTGCCCGTCACGTCCGAGAGACGTCCGTCGCGCGCAGGGGTTTCGCCCGTCCTACCAGATGCTCGGGCGGTCCGCCTCCGCGCGGCGCATCGGCGTTCCCTCGGCGCAGCCGAAGGCGTCGTAGAACTCCGGCAGGTTGGACGGCGGGCCGAGGGCGCGCCACTTGCCGGGGCTGTGCGGGTTCGTGTTGAGCTGGACGCGCATCGCTTCGTCGCGGTACTGGCTGCGCCAGATCGTCGCGTACGAGAGGAAGAAGCGCTGCTCGGGCGTGAAGCCGTCGATTTTTTCCTTCGGCTTGCCCGCGTACGCCTTCTGCATCGCGGTCCAGGCGATCTTGATCCCGCCGAGGTCGCCGATGTTCTCGCCGAGCGTCAGCTTGCCGTTGATGGACTGGTCCGGCAGCGGCCTGTACGCGTCGAACTGCTTGACGATGAGCGCCGTGCGCGCGTCGTACGCCCTGCGGTCGTCGGCCGTCCACCAGTTCTTGAGGTTGCCGTCGGCGTCGTACTGGCTGCCGGAGTCGTCGAAGCCGTGCGACATCTCGTGCCCGATCACGACGCCGATCCCGCCGTAGTTCACGGCGTCGTCCGCGTCCTCGTAGAAGAAGGGCGGCTGAAGGATGCCGGCGGGGAAGACGATCTCGTTCAGGGTGGAGCTGTAATACGCGTTCACGGTCGGGGGCGTCATCCCCCACTCGTTGCGCTCGATCGGCTTGCCGAGCTTCGCGAGGTTGCGCTTCGTCTCGAAGACGCGGGCACGGCGGACGTTTTCGGCGAACGGGACGTCGCGCGAGATCGTCAGGGCCGAGTAGTCCTTCCAGACGTCGGGATAGCCGATCTTCACGTTGAACGCGGCCAGCTTCCGCTGGGCCTGGGCTTTCGTCTCGGCGCCCATCCACGGCAGCGCCTCGATGCGCTCCTTGAGGGCCGCCCGCATGTTCTCCACGAGCACGCGCATGCGCTCCTTCGCCTTCGGGCTGAAGGCGCGCGCGACGTAGATCGGTCCGACGGCCTCACCGAGCGCCATGTCCGTGGCCGCCTGGACGCGGCGCCAGGGCTCTTCCTGCTGCGGCGTCCCGTTCAGCTTCTTCCCGTTGAAGGCGAAGTCCTCGTCCTGGAAGGCCTTCGAGAGGAACGGCGCAGCGGCGCGGGCGGCATGCCAGCGCAGGTACGTGCGCCAATCCGCGGGCGGGACCGAACGCGCGAGCGCGCCGAAGCCCGTGAAGAACCCGGGCTGTCGGACGTTGACCTCCGTCGAGGCCGAGGCGCCCATGTCGGCCATGAACTTCGCGAAGTCGAAGCCCGGGGCTTCGGCGTTCAGGGCCGCGAGCGTTTTCTTGTTGTAGGTCTTCTGCGGGTCGCGGTTCTCGACGCGCGTGAGGGAGGCCTGGGCGAGCTTCGTCTCGATCCCCATGACGACGTCGGCCTCGGCCTTCGCGGCCTCCGGCGCGTCGCCGGCGAGCTCGAGCATCTTCGCGACGTGCGCGCGATACGCTTCGCGCAGATCCTTCGACTTCACGTCGTCCTTGATGTAGTAGTCGCGGTCGGGGAGGCCGAGGCCGCCCTGGTTGAAGATCCCGATGTAGCGCGTGGAGTTCCGCGCGTCCTGGGCGACGCGGAAGCCGAAGCCGGCGTTCGCGCCCGAGAGATGCAGCTCGGCGAGGACGGCGGGGAGGTCGTCGGCCGATTTCAGCTTCGCGATCGTCGCGAAGGAGGGTGCGAGCGGCGCGGCGCCGGCCTTCTCGCGGGCGGCGGCGTCCATGCCGGTCGCGTAGAAGTCGGAGACCTTCTGCTGGGGCGTGCCCTTGGGCCAGTCCGTCTTCCCGGACGTTTCCTCGAGGATCTTCTTCACGACGTCGCGGTTGCGGTCCGCGAGCGCGTCGAACCCGCCGTAGCGGCTGCGGTCGGCCGGGATCGGGTGAGCGGCCAGCCACGCGCCGTTCGCGAACTGGTAGAAGTCCTCGCAGGGCTTCGCGGACGCGTCGAAGTCGGCGGGGTCGATCGCCTTCGGCTTCGCGGGAGGAGGCTGGGCGAAGAGGGAGATTGCTGCGAATGAAAAGACGAGAACGAGTGCAGCACGAAGACGCATGGCTTCTCCTTTGGGCCGGAGTCTAACGGGAGACCCTGACAACCGGACCCCCGCTGCCTGCGATCAGGCGACGGCGGCTTGCCGGGAGTCCTTCGCGCGCCTGAGGAGCGCCACGAGGCCGCCCAGCATCATCACGTAGAAGCCGCCCCAGACGAGGGAGATCAGGGGCTTCGTCGTGACGTCGATCGAGAGCGTCTCGGCCGTCGCGGGCTTGAGGTCGCCGCCCGCGGCGACGCCCATGAGCTCCAGCTCGCAGGTCCCCTCGTTCGGGGACACCCGCTTGATGCGCATGCGGCCCTTGCCGGGGAGCGGCGTGTCGGGCGCCTCTGTGGCCTGCCCGCCGTCGGTCGCGCCGAAGTACATGACGAACTTAGCCGTCTTCTCCTCGGCGGCCTCGGCAGTCGTCACGAGGAAGTTGGCCGTCACCGTGACGTGGGGACGCGTGGCGTCGTTGATCGCCGAGCGATCCGCCGAGAAGTCCAGGAACTTGATCTTGATCCCGTCGGCGCTCTTGCTCTCGCCCTTCTTGAGCGCGATCGTCGAGCCCTCGACGCGCGCGGGCTGCCCCGGGTCGTAGGACTGCGGCGAAACGTAGAGGTCCATGAGCGGGGTCGAGCGCACGTCGGGGTTCGCCATCATCTGCTGCGTGCGCTGGTTCATGTACATCTTCGGGTAAGCCTTCCAGACCTTGCCCGAAGGCGACGCGACTTCGACCTCCATCGCCTGCTTGGCGCGGCGGTCGTTCAGGTCGAGCATGTTGAGCTCTTCGGGCTGCTTGACGTCGCCCTTCTCGTTCACGAAGACGACCTTGGTGAACGTCATCGTGTGGCGGCCCACCTGCGTCGGCTGGCCCTTCGGGAGGTTGATCTGCTGCTTCGTCTCGTAGACGCCGGAGACGAGGATCCCGACGAGCATGATCGAAACGCCCACGTGCGCGAGGTAGCCGCCCACGGTGGAAACCGCCTTGCGCCGCACGAAGAGCGCGACCGTCTGCGCGTTCGCGGCCATCCCGAAGACCGCGAAGGAGAGGATGGCGAGGTCGCGCACGGAGTGGACGCCGGCCGCGAAGGCGACGCCGCCGCCCATGAGACCGATGGCGGCGGCGACGAACGCCTTCTTCGCCACGACGGCGAGCGTCTCCCCGCGCCAGGACAGGAACGGGACGAGCGCGACGAGGAACGCCATGAGCGCGGCGATCGGCGCGTGCGTGACGTTGTAGAAGCTCGTCGAGACCTGCGAAGCCTTGCCGCCGATGCGGGTGAGGATCGGTGCGGACGTGCCGAGGAGGATGACGAGGCCCGAGGCGCTGAACAGAGTCACGGAGAGGATGAAGAGGACGGAGCGCGAGAGGAACGGCTCCTCCTTCTCCTTGCCGGCCGCGTCGAGGTCGGACACGACCGGGATCTCCTTCCACCGGAAGGCGAGGAGGCCGAGGCCTCCCACGAGGAAGACCACGATGATGGCGACGAGCCAGCCCGTGATCCCGAGGTCGATGAAGGAATGGACGGAGAAGTCCGCGAGGACGCCGGAGCGCGTCAGGAACGTGCCGTAGAGGATGCAGCAGAACGCGAGGATCGCCAGGATGATGTTGATCTTCCGGTGCTTCTCGCGCGCCTTCTGGAGGAACATCCCGTGGACGAGCGCCACGGTCGCGAGCCACGGCACGAGCGACGTGTTCTCCACCGGGTCCCACGCCCAGTAGCCGCCCCAGCCGAGCGTCTTGTACGCCCAGTAGCCGCCCATGAGGATCGCGGTGCCGAGCGTCACGAACGTGAAGAGCGCCCAGGGCATCGCGCGGACGACCCAGCCGTCCCAGCGCTTCATCCAGAGCGCCGCGATCGCGAACGCGAACGGCACGCTGAGCGAGGCGAAGCCGGAGAACATGACCGGCGGGTGGATGACCATCCACGGGTCCTGCAGGAGCGGATTCAGGCCCTGGCCGTCGGGCGGGATCTGGCCGAGGAAGCGGAACGGCGACTGCTTCACGAGGATCGCGACGATCCCGATGAAGGAGGCGACGTACACGATCATGACCGGCGGCTCCTGCTCCTTGGCTGAACGTAGGACGAAGAGGCCGATGAGCGAGCCGAAGAAGAGCCAGAGAAGGAACGAACCCTCCTGTCCGGCCCAGAACGTCGAGAACAGGTAGTAGTAGGGGAGATCCCGGCCCGAGTACGACGACACGTACGAGAGGCGGAAGTCGTGGGACAGGAGCCGGCCCATGAGGAGGACCGAGGCGAGGACGACGGAGAACGTGAAGGCGTAATAGAGGCGGCGGGCGAGGAGAAGAGGGGACGAAGAGGGGATTTCTTCGAATGGCAACAGGGCAGGGCCGCCGGCCGTCGCCGCGGCCACGCGCATTGCGCGCCAGTACGTCAGCGCGCAGAGGACGCCGAAGACGAGCGCCGCCCACATCGCGACGGTGCCCGGCGCGAAACCGAGGGGGGATCCCAGGCCCATGTCAGGCCTTCTTCCCGTACTGCTTCTCGATCTCCTCGCCCTGGTATTTCGAGGGGCATTTCACGAGGAGCTTCTCCGCCGTGAATTTGTCGTTCTCGTAGCGGCCGATCGCGACGATCGACACCGCGTCCTCGAAGTTCGCCGGCTTGACGTCCGTGTAGGACACGGGGATCAGCTCCTTCGTCTGCGGGTCGACGAGCGTGAAGTTGAGGACCTTCTTGTCCTGGTCGTATTTCGTGGAGCCCTTTTCGAGGGCGCCCATCACCTGAACGGTGCGGCGAGAGGCCTTCGCCTCGGTGAACGACACGTAAGGCGTCATGGTCTTCGTGAACGTCGTCAGTCCGAGGGCGAGGAAGCCGAGGATCAGGATGGCTCCGGCCCAGTAGGCGCGTTTCATTTTGTGTTCTCCCCGCCGGAACGCGCCTCGGCGGCGCGCACCCGGCGATCCAGGTAGATGAGGTAGCCGAAGATTCCGGCCCAGATGACGATGTTCACCGCGGCGACGTATCCGAGAGCCGTGCTCATGCCGACCTCTCGCGGACGAGGCGGGAAATGCGGCGGTCGAGGTTCCACATCCAGTAGAAAAGTCCCATGAAAGCCACCATCGACGAGAAGAAGATCAGGCGGATGTCGGACGACATCTTCACCTTTCCCTCCGTGTTGATCACGGTGTCCGGATGTAACGACTGGTACATGCGCGGCACGGCGAAGACGAGGAACGGCACCGTCACGACCGCGACGAGCGCGTAGGCCGCAGAGAGGGTCGCGCGGCGCTCGGGGTCCTCGAGCGCGCCCCTGAGACCGAGATACGCGCCGTAGACGAGGAGGAGCAGGACGATCGACGTTTCGCGCGGGTCCCAGTTCCAGTACGAGTTCCACATGACGCGGGCGAAGATCGAGCCCGTCACGGTCGCGAGGACGCAGAAGAGGAACCCGAGGCGGGCGGCCGCGGAGGCGGCGTCGTCGTCCTCGATCCGCCGCTTCCTCAGGTACATCCACGAGTACCAGGCCGCGACGAAGAAGGCGACGGTCGACACCCAGGCCTGCGGGACGTGGAAGAAGACGATCCGCGAGGACTCGCCGACGAAGTTCTGGGCCGGGCGCGCATAGAGGAAGGCCCCCCAGCAGATTGCCGCCATCCCGAGGCCCAGGAACCACTTGGAGATGAGTCCGAGACTCTTCACGCGGGGATCATACCTTCCGTAACGGGACGGCCCATTAGTTCACTTGCTTCAGAGACTCGGTGTCAGAAACGGTAGGTCAGGCCCAGGAGCCAGCGGTTTTGTGTCGCCGTGTCGTCGTCCAGCTGCTCCCCCGTCACGAGAAGCGAGAACGAGCGGGACATGTTCCAGATTCCCGAAAGGCTGTAGCGCCTCGAGGAAGGGCGGTTCACGATCGTGAGGCCGCCCGTGTCGGTGAGCTGCAGGACGGACAGCGACGTGGAGTAGTCGAGGGTCAGGTAGAACTTCGACCCGAGGCTCCTCCCGAGGGAGAAGTACCAGGCGTCGTAGCTGTTGCTGCCCGGGCGGTTCGTCCGGTTGTCCGACACGAACACGTCGAAGCCGGAGCCCGCGACGTTCATCGCCGAGAGGCCGAACTGCAAGCGGTCCTGCGCGACGTCGTCGCGGTTGCTCTTGTCCTGGTAGTAGCCCGCCCAGGCGCGCCACCCGCGGGCGAACTCGACGGTCGCGCGGCCGCCCATCGAGTCGAAGAGAAAGCCATCGAGGCTCTTGGCGTCGATCGGCCGGCCCGCGATCTGGTCCTGCGTGATCGACCGCGCGTCGATCGAGCGGCCGTGCTGGTAGAGCGCCTGGATCTCGAAGGCCCGTACGGGGGCCCAGCGGGCGGTCGCGAAGAAGTAGGCGAGGCCGCCGTTTCCCACCCCTCCGGGCCCGGTCAGGTCGTATTCGGCCGCCTGGTAGAGGAAGAACTCCCGGCCGATCGGGATGAAGTTCGTGGTCGTGAGAACGTTCCGCTCCGCGAGGTTCTGGTTGCGGATCGTCACGAAGCCGAGCACGTCGCGCCAGCCGCGCTCGCCGTCGTACGCGACGTAGGCGCCGCCTTTCTTGACGTCCTGAACGTAGCCGGGGTCATAGCCCTTCGGCTCGAGACCGCCGAAGACGCCCATGCGGATCTTGCCGGCCCGCGTCTCGAGCGCGAGGCCGCCCACGCCGCCGAGGGCGCCGAGGTCGTTGAGGTACATCTGCCCGAGGCGGACGGCGACCTTGCCGTTTGCAACCCGGCCGCCGACCCACGCGTCGTAGACGGTCCAGCGGGGGTCGCGGTTCGCGACGGACGGGTACTCGGAGCCGCGGGCGTCGAGCGAGAACTCCATGCCGTCCAGGTCCCGCGGCGGCGTGTGAATCGAGACGGACCCGCTGAGCTCGTTGTAGGCGCTCGTCGTCCCGTCGACGTTCTTCGTGCGGATGACCTGCCCGAACACGGAGATGCGGCCCCAGTCGAGCGCCGACTGCGCCACGGCCGGAGCTCCCCATGCCGCGATCGCCGCGAGGACGGCGAGGTTCGCGAGGCCACGGCGCATCAGCCCTTCCCGTTCGGGTGGCACGAGTAGCACGCCGTCGACGTCCAGGAGTAGCCGGCGCGGCCCTTGTGCTTGTTGTCCGTCTGGGACTTCGTGTGGCAGCCGATGCAATTGAATACGGTGAACACGTTCACGGTCGTGTGGCACTGGTTGCAGGGAACGTTGTGGTTCGAGACGAGCGGGAAGTACGTGTGGTTGAACTTGCCCTGCTGCCAGGTCGCGTCCGTCGCCCTGTGGCAGGTGTCGCACGTCGTGGGGAAGCCGGCCGCGAGGTGGCTCGGGTTCTTCGAGCTGTTGTAGACAGTCAGATGGCAGCCGACGCACGTCAGCGGCGCGTTGCGGTACGGCGTCGTCGTGTGGCACTTGGCGCAGGCCTGCGTCGCGTGCACACCCACGAGCGCGAACGGCGTCATCGACGAGTGGTTGAAGATCGACGGTTTCCATGCGGGCGCCGAGAACTGGTGGCACGTGTCGCAGGCCGTCCCGAAACCGCCGGAAAGGTGCGGCGGGGTGACGGACGCGCGGAAGTCGTTCTGGTGACACGTGTAGCAGTCACGGGCCGTGCCCTTGTAGACGTTGTTCTTGTGGCAGGCGGTGCAGGCCTGCGTCACGTGGACGCCGGCGAGCGGGAACGTGGTGTTCGTCGAGTGGTTGAAGCTCGCGGGCCTCCAGGCCGGCGCCGAGAACTGGTGGCACGTGTCGCACGTCGTCGGGAAGCCGGAGGTCACGTGGGGCGGGGTGACGGACTTCTGGTAGTCGGCGAGGTGGCACGTGTAGCAGTCGCGGGCCGTGCCCTTGTAGACGTTGTTCCTGTGGCAGGCGCTGCAGAGCTGCGTCGTGTGGACGCCCGCGAGCGGGAAGGTCGTGGAGGTGGAGTGATTGAAGGTGGAGGGCTTCCAGGCCGGCGCGGAGAACTGATGGCAGGTGTCGCACGTCGTCGGGAAACCCGCCGAGGCGTGCGGTGGATTGACCGACTTCTGGTAGTCGGGCTGGTGGCACGTCCAGCAGTCGCGGGCGGTGCCCTTGTAGACGTTGTTCTTGTGGCAGGCGGTGCACGCCTGGGTGACGTGTGTGCCGGCGAGGAGGAACGTCGTGGCGGTGTTGTGGTTGAAGCTTGCGGGCTTCCAGGCCGGGTCGGCGAACTTGTGGCACGTGTCGCAGGTCGTCGGGAAGCCCGCGGCGACGTGGCCCGGGTTCACCGAGTTCTGGTACTGGGTCTTGTGGCACGTCCAGCAATCGCGGGCCGTCCCCTTGAAGACGTTGTTCTTGTGGCAGGCGCTGCAGAGCTGCGTCGTGTGCGTGCCGGCGAGCGGGAACGTCGTGGACGTCGAGTGATTGAAGGTGGAGGGCTTCCAGGCCGGCGCGGAGAACTGGTGGCACGTGTCGCAGGTCGTCGGGAAGCCCGCGGCGACGTGGCCCGGGTTCACGGAGTTCTGGAAGTCGGTCTTGTGGCAGGAGTAGCAGTCGCGGGGCGTGCCTTTGAACACGTTGGCGACGTGGCAGGTCGCGCAGGTCTGCGTCGCGTGGACGCCCGCGAGGGTGAACGTCGTCCCCGTGTTGTGGTTGAAGCTCGCAGGCCTCCACGCCGGGTCGGAGAACTTGTGGCACGTGTCGCAGGTCGTCGCGAATCCGGCGGCGACGTGCGGCGGGACCTTCGAGTTCTGGAAGTCGGTCTTGTGGCAGGAGTAGCAGTCGCGGGGCGTGCCCTTGAACACGTTGTTGACGTGGCAGGTCGCGCAGCTCTGCGTCGCGTGGACGCCCGCGAGGGCGAACGTCGTCGCCGTGTTGTGGTTGAAGCTCGCGGGCTTCCACGCCGGGTCCGTGTACTTGTGGCACGTGTCGCAGGTCGTCGCGAAGGCGGCGGCCGGGTGCGACGGGTTCTTGGAGTTCTGGTAGTCGGCCTTGTGGCAGGAGTAGCAGTCGCGCGGCGTGCCCTTGAACACGTTGTTGACGTGGCAGGCCGTGCACGCCTGCGTCACGTGGACGCCGGCGAGGACGAACGTCGTCGTCACGTTGTGGTTGAACCCGGCGTCCTTCCAGTTCGGAGCCGAGAACTTGTGGCAGGAATCGCACGCCGTGGGGAACGCCGCGGCGGCGTGCGGCGGGTTCTTCGAGGCCTGGTAGTCCGTCCGGTGGCACGTGAAGCAGTCTCGGGGCGTGCCCTTGAATACGTTGTTCTTGTGGCACGCGGCACAGGGCTGCGTTACATGGACTCCGGCCAGCGGGAACGTCGCGTGCGTGAAGCTCGCGCCCTGCCACGTAGGCGACGAGGCCTTGTGGCAGCCGGTGCAGTCCGTCGGGAACCCGCCCGCGGCGTGGCTTGGGTTCTGGACGCGCTCGTAGTCCGTGCGGTGGCAGGAATAGCAGTCGCGCGACGTCCCCTTGAAGACCTGGGCCTTGTGGCAGGACTCGCAGTCGAGCGTCCGGTGGGGCGTCTCGAGGGTGAAGCTCGTCGCGGCCGCGTGGCTCCACGTGACGGCGCTCCACGTGATGGGCCGGTGGCAGGTCTGGCAATCGCCGCCGAGAGCCGTCTTGAATCGGTCGTCCTGCTTGCGGATCCAGTGGCAGTCGTAACAGCCCGTGGGGGTGCCCTTGAGGACGCCCTTGAGGTGGCAGCTTGCGCAGGGGACTGCGAGGTGCTTGCCCTCCAGCGTGAAGGCGGCCGTCTTGTGAAAGGCGCGAGACGCAGTCCGCCAGATGACGGCGTTGTGGCAGGAGGCGCAGTCGCGCCCGAGGGCGCCGCGGTGCGCGTCCTCATGGCAGTGCGAGCAGGCGACCGGGACCGTATACCTCACGGCGGTCCCCCGGCCGGCCGGGTAGTCCGCGGTCTCCTTCTTGTGGCACTCGGCGCACGCGATCGTCGCGTGTTTGGCGACGAAGAACTCCGCGGTCTCCTTCTTCTTCGGGTGCTTGAACGCTGCAACCTTGAACGAGGAAGAGTCGTGGCAGGTCTCGCAGCGCGGCGAGAGCTGGCCGAGGTGCGGATCCTTGTGGCAGGTCTTGCACTCCGGAGAGATCCCGGTCAGGCGGACCGCCGTCCCGGTCCCCGCCGGGAACTTCGCGGCCTCCTTCGCGTGGCACTTCGCGCACGGAACGGTCTCGTGCTTGCCCGTGAGTTGGAACTTCGAGGCCGTGTGGACGAAGAGGTCCGCCTTGTAGCCCTTCTCCCTGAGGCCGTGGCACTTCGCGCAGTCGGTGCCCACCTGGCCGAGGTGCGGGTCCTTGTGGCAGGCGGCGCACTCGTACGGGACGCCCTTGTACTGTCGCGAGACCGCGGGCGGCGCCGCGGTGCCTCTCACGAGTCCGCCCGCGGGAGCAGAGGCTTCGGACTTGTGGCACTTTTCGCACGCGACCCCGGCGTGGGCGCCCTGGAAGAACTCGGGCTGGCGCGGGTGCTGGAACGCCGAGAGCTTGAAGGAACTCGTCCCGTGGCAGGTCTGGCAGGTCGTCCCCAGCTTTCCCTTGTGGAAGTCGGTGTGACAGGAGGCGCACGCGGACTTCGCGCCGCGGAAATCGACGGTCCGCTGAGAGACCGGCATGTTGACGCGGGCCTGCACGCCCGCCGGCTTGTGGCAGGCGACGCACGTGGCGGTCGCGTGCTTGCCGTCGAGAGCGAACTTCGTGCGCGCGGCGTGGTCGAACTTCGCGGGCTTGAAACCGGCCTCCGTGTGGCACGCCGCGCAGTCCTCGCCGGGGAAGAGGCCCTTGTGGGCGTCCTGGTGGCAGTCGGCGCAGCGCGTGAACCTGAGCTTGACGAGCGTCGTGGGCTTGACGTGGCACGTCTTGCAAGCGACGGCCGCGTGACGGCCCTTGAGCGGGTAACCGGTCCTGGCGTGGTCGAACTTCTGGCCCTCGGCGAGCGTCTTGAAGCTCGTCGTGACGTGGCACGTCGTGCACGTCCCGAGCGAGGGGACGTGGGGGTTCTTGTGGCAGTCCTCGCAGGCGCCGAAGCGCTCGATCCGGTACTGGCCCTTCGTCTTGTGGCAGCTCTCGCAAGGCGCCTTGGCGTGCGCCCCGGTCAGCGGGTACTTCGTCCTGGAATGGTCGAAGCCCTTCTTCGTGTCCTTGAAGGCCACGTTCGTGGGGTGGCACGTCTGGCAGGTGGCGCCGAGGGTCCCGTTGTGGACGTCCTTGTGACAGGACGCGCACGACGGGGAGACGCTGAGGTACGAGCGCGCCTTGTGGCAGGCCTTGCACTCGAGCGGCGCGTGCAGGCCGTCGAGGGCGAACCCGGCCTCGCCCTTGTGGTCGAAGCCCTTCGCCTCGAAGTGCCGGAGGTCTCCGTCGACGCCCGCGTGCTCGACGTGACACCCCGCGCAGTCCTTTCCCGTGACCTCGCGATGGACGCCCTTCTTCGCCTTGATGCGCTCGGCGACGGGCTTGTGGCATTCGAGACACCGCGCGGCGGTGACCTGGCGGCCCGGCTCGTGGCAGCTCTGGCACTTGTCGAGACCCTCGAGCTTCGCGTGCGGCTTGGAAAGCTTTCCGGGCGAGACGAGGCTGCCGAGCCCCTGCGCTCCCCGAGCCTCCGGCGTGGCCCAAAGGGCCGCCAAGCCGAGGGCGAGAAGCGTCCGGCGGACGGTCACCTAGTCACCTTCGTAGTCCAATCCCCTCTACCCGAATGAGTTAATGCCATTTTGTCCCGGGAAAGAGGTCGTTCCGTGGACACGCCGACGCGGAAAACGACGTCTCAACCCGACCTGTCGGGCTTTGTTGAGAGTGAATCCGGCTAACGTTGAGAAATCGTCTCAGGACCGGGCTACTCGCGCCAGACGGCGTCGAAGAGCGCGAAGGCCGCCGTCGTGACGACGCCGTCGTACGCCACGAGCACCCGCACGAAGTCGAGGCCCGCCGAGAAGTCCACATCCCGCGCCGCCACCTGCGTGCCCGAGACGGCCGCGATGAGCGGCGGGAGAAGGAGCGGGATGGAGAGCACGGCGAAGAGCGCTCCCTTGGCTGACGCCTTCGAAACAAGCGCCGCCGTGAACGTGGAGGCGCCCGCGAGGCCGAGGCAGCCGAGCACCAGGAGCGCGACGAAGAGAGATGGACAGGCGATCTCGAAGGAGGTCAGGACGAGGAAGAGCGGCACGATGAACGCCGTCACCGCGAAGAGAAGAACGATGTTCACGAGGTACTTGCCGAGGAGGACCGCGGCGGGCGGCGCCGCGAGCCGCAGGGCGGCGGCCGTTCCGCCCTCCTCTTCCTTCACGAACACGCGCGCGAGGCCCGTCATCGCCGAGAAGAAGATGACGATCCACAGGAGCACCGCGTTCACGGTGGGCCGGTCCTCGGGCGCGAGGCGCGTCGGGCCGACGGCGTAACCGACGAGGACGAGGACCGCGAACGCGAAGAGGAAGAGCGCGTTCACGGCAACCCGCGTGCGCCATTCCGCGAGGAGGTCCTTTCGGAGGATGGCGAGAGCGGCCTCGAGGAGGGGTGCGGGCCGGCGCGCGCTCATAACGACACGGTCTCGTCGGCCAGCGCGAGGTCCCGCGGATCGTTCGAGGCGATGATCGCGATTCCCCGGGCGCGCTGAGCGGCTACGACTCGGGCGACGACTTCGACGCCGTCTGCGTCGAGGTTCGAGGACGGCTCATCGAGGAAAAGGACGGCGGGGTCGTGGAGCGTCGCGTACGCAAGCTTGACGCGCTGGCGCTGGCCCGTAGAAAGAGAAGAGAGAGATTTCTTCGAGTGTGAATTCTCGGGAAGGCCGACTCCCGCGAGGAGCTCTATCGCGCGGGAAGTCGCTCGCCCGCGGACCCTTTCGAAGAAATCGAGGTTCTCCTCTGCGGTCAGCTCTCCGTAGAGGGCGAGATCCGGCGCCACCCACCCGATGCACCACGGAACGTCACGGGGGCCGAAGCCCGCCCCCTCTTCACCTTCAAAGAAAATCTTCGTGCTTCCGGCGCTCGGACGGATCAGGCCCGCGAGGGTCTTGAGGAGCGTCGTCTTTCCGCTCCCGTTCGAACCCGCGACGCCGAGGACGCTCCCCGCCGGGACCTCGAACGACAGCGGGCCGAAGATCCTCCGGGCGCCATAGGAGCGCGTCAGGCCATCGACAACGAGACGCATGCGGGCGGAAGGATAATCCCTCCCGTGGTGCAGCGATTTCTCGGCGTCCTCGTCTTTCTCGCGATCTCGCTCTGGAAGGCGACGCTCCGCATCACGATCGTCGGCGAGGAGAACCGGCAGGCGATCCGCGCGAAGGGGAAGAAGCCGCTCCACGCGATCTGGCACCAGCGGATGGTGGGCGGGATCCTCGCGCACCGGGGCGAGGGCTACGTCACGATGGCCTCGAAGAGCGAGGACGGGGAGATCATCGCGACGTTCCTCAAGTACTGGGGCTTCGTCGCGGCGCGCGGCTCGTCCTCGCGCGGGGGCGACGTCGCCTCCGCCGAGTTCCTCGAGGCCCTGGCGTCGGCTCCCGGCGGAGCGCTGACGCCCGACGGCCCGCGCGGGCCCGCGCGGACGTGCAAGCGCGGAATCCTCGTCCTGGCCGAGCAGGGGAGCGGCCTCGTCCTGCCGTCGTCCTCGTCGTCGTCGAACCCGCGCTTCCTGAACTCGTGGGACCGTTTCCTCATGCCGCTCCCGTTCTCGCGGTGCGTCGTCGTCTTCGGGCCGCCGCTCGAGCGGGGGGGCGAGGAGACCGAGGCGACGTTCCTCGCCCGGGCAGCTGCCGCGATCGACGCCGCGACCGACGAGGCGGACCGTCTCTGCGGCGTCGCGAACGCGCCGCGCGAAAGGCTGAGGAAGGCATGACGCTTCCCGTCACCCTTGCGGACGTCGAGGCCGCCCGGCTCCGGGTCGCGCCATACGTCCACCGCACGCCCGTCCTGACCTCCTCGAGCCTAGAAGCGCGCGTCGGCGCGCGCCTCTTCTTCAAGTGCGAGACGTTCCAGAAGGTCGGCGCCTTCAAGGCGCGCGGCGCGTTCTCGCGTCTGACGCTTCTGTCCCCGGAAGAGCGGCGCCGCGGCGTCGTCGCCTTCTCGTCGGGCAACCACGCGCAGGCGGTCGCCCTCGCCGCGCGGACGCTCGGCATCTCCGCGACGATCGTCATGCCGCACGACGCGCCCGCCCTCAAGCTCGCGGCGACGCGCGGCTACGGGGCGACGGTGAAGGTGTACGACCGCGCGCGGGAGAGTCGCGAGGCGATCGCGAAGGACATCGTCGAGCGCGAGGGGCGCATCCTCGTCCCGCCCTTCGACGACCCGGCCGTGATTGCGGGGCAGGGCACGGCGGCCCTCGAGCTGCTCGAGGACGCGCCGGACCTCGACCTCGTCCTCGCCCCGTGCGGCGGCGGCGGCCTGCTCTCGGGCGTCGCGGTCGCCGCGACGGCGCTCCGCCCCGGGATCGGGGTGTGGGGCGTCGAGCCGGAGGCCGGGGACGATTTCAAACGCTCGCTCGCGGCCGGGCATCCGGTCGAGATCCCGGTCCCCGCCACGATCGCGGACTGCCTTCAGACGACGCGCGCCGGCGTCCACACGTTCGCGATCGTGTCCGCTCTCGCGAAGGGGATCCTGACCGTTTCCGACCTCGAGCTCAGGATCGCGATGTCGGTCCTCTTCGCGCGCATGAAGCTCGTCGTCGAGCCCGGCGGGGCGGCTGGGCTGGCGGCGCTTCTCGCCGGGAGGGTTCCGGACGCGGCGGGCAAGCGCATCGGCGTCGTGCTCTCGGGCGGAAACGTCGATCCGGAGGCCTTCGGCCGGCTCGTGACGGGACTGCCCGCGGGCTCGGTCTAGAAGGCGACGTTCACGCCCGCGCTGACGCGGAGCGTGTCGGATCTCAGGCCCAGGTCCTTGACCGCCGTGACGTCGAGGAACGTCCAGCGTCCGTCGACCCAGAGCGAGAGCCTCTCGCCCGCGCGCACGTCGACGCCGGCGCCGCCCTGAAGCGCGAAGAGGTTCTGGGACTGGTACGTCGTCCCGGCTGGGGGATTCCCGCCGTATGGATTCACCCAGTGATAGCCGATCCCGGCGAGAACGTACGGCTGCACGCGGCGCGTCGAGAAGAAGTAGAAGAGGAGCGAGCCGTCGACGGGCACGTGGTCGGCCTCCATGGTCCCGCTCGCGCCCGACCAGGACAGGCGCTCGTAGCCGGCGGAGACCTCGAGGCCGAGGGCGCCCGTCAGCCGAGGGCGCCAGTGCAGGCCGAAGGAGGGGTGCGCGCCGTCGGCGTCGGGGCCCGTCACGACGCCGACGTGGGCGCCCCACTGCGCGTCCGGATCCGAGTTCGACTGGGCGGTCGCGGGGGCGGCGGCGAGGAGCGCCGCGGCGGCGCAGGCGAGGACGGTCGGTCGGCCCGGCATCGGGGGCGGACTCTACCGCGCCCGGACCCGGGATCGCTCATAATCGCGATACCTGTGGCCGGCAGAACCTGGAAGGACGACCTCCCATCTCTGATTCTCGCGCTCGCCGCGCAGCTCGGGCTGGTCCGCGCGGTGGACTGGGCGCGCGCGAACACGGCGACCCAGGATCTGGCGCGGTCGCTGGTCGAGCACCGGTTCTACTGGGCGCCGCAGATCGGCTCGCTCCTCGTCGTCTTCCTCTTCGCGCGGCTCGTCGTGAACGCGTTGAACCTGCGCGGCGTCGCAATCGGCGACTGGCTGCGCTCCTCGGCGTTGCTCCTCGTCCTCGGCCTGGGGTGCCTCGTGGCCGCCCACCTCGACCAGATCCTCGCCCTCGGCGCGGAGCTCTTCGGGATCCCGGCGCTGCAGGCTGCCTCGCAGGACGTCGCCGCGTCTTCCTTGTCGCGCCTGCTCGCCCGCACCGCGACGCTGCGATTCGCGATCGACCTCGCCGGCCTCCTTTTCTGCCTCTTCGCGATCCGCCTCGGGAAGCCGCCTCTCCCCGACGCCCAGCTCGCGCGCGGATACGCGTCGGCGAAGGACTGGGTCCGCGCGGGCGACGCCTACCTGAAGGCCGGCGACGTGCGCCGCGCGCGCCGCATGTTCAAGAAGGGCCGCTCGTGGGCGCGCCTGGCGGCGCTGGAGCTGCGCGACGGCGACGCGGCCGAGGCGGCCCGCCTCTACCAGGATGCGGGCGACGCGTGGCTGTGGGAGGCCTCGCGCGCCTGGCTGGCGGCGGGCAATGCGGCGGCCGCGGAGGAGACGGGACTCAAGGCGCTCCAGCTCGCCCGCACGGGCGGCCGCTGGGACCGCCTCGCGGAAATCTCGGAGGCCCTCGGCGACAACGGAACCCTCGCGGAGGCGTGCCGCAAGCTCGCCGAGGCGACGACGAGCGGTCCGGTGCGTTCGGCGCTCTGGAAGCGCGCGGGCGAGGCGTACCGGGTGGCCGGGCGGCCCGGCGAGGCGGCCGAGGCGTTCCGCGCCGCGCAGGAGTACCTGCTCGCCGGAGAGCTGTTCGTCGAAAGCGGCCGCTCGACGGAGGCCGTCCAGAGCTTCGAGAAGAGCGGCGCCCTGACGAAGGCCGCGCTCGCCGCCGCGCGCGCGGGCGACGAGAAGTCGGCGCAGGAGCTCCTCGCGCGCGAGGCCGAGACGCGCGGCGACCTCGTGTCCGCCGCGGACGCGTGGCGGCGCGCCGGCCAGCCGCTCAGAGCCGCCGGCTTCTACGAGCGCGCCGGGGATCTCGTGAAGGCGGGAGACGCGTGGAAGGACGCGGGCCGCCCGGAGCGCGCGGCCGCGCTCTACCAGAAGGGCGGCGCGAGCGAGGCGGCGGCGGAAGCGTACGAGGCGACGAACCAGCACGAGAAGGCGGCGACGATCTACGTCGAGCTCAAGCAGTACGACAAGGCCGCCGCGCTGTTCCGCGCCGCGGGACGCCTGCCTGCGGCGGCGGCCGCGCTGCAGGCGGGCCACCAGTACGACGAGGCCGCGCAGCTCTTTCACAGGACGGGCCGGAGCCTCGAGGCCGCTCGCTGCGCCCTCCTCGGCGGGCACCGCGAGAAGGCCTGGGAGTACCTCACGAGCGTGCCGCGCAACGACGAAGGGCTCGCGGAGCTTTTCCACGACCTCGCGCGCGCGCACCTCGCGGTGAACGAGCCGGAGGACGCCATCCACGTTCTGCGCGAGTTCCTGCCGCGCGGGCCGGTCCAGGCCGACAACCTGCCGCTCCACATGACGCTCCTCGGGGCGTTGCGCGCCGCCGGCGACTCAAGCGAGGGCATCGAGCTGGGCCGCATCGCCGCCTTCGACCCGTCCGTCCTCGACGGCTCGAGCGTGGCGCCGCAGCTCCCGTTCGGGGACGTCGAGAGCGACTCCTCGATGCCGTCCGCGCTCATCCGCACGCCCGCGGTGCACAAGTCCGGGCCGTATGCAGCCGTCACGCGCTCCCCGGTCACGCAGAAGGTCCAGCCGCCGCGGCTGGCCATCCCCGGGCCCGTGCCTGCGTCCGCTCAGGCCCCGCTCCCGCCGCCTTCCGCGCCGCCACCCCCGCCCGCGTTCCGGACGGGGTCGGGTCTTCCCGAGACGCCGGAGGACCGTTACGAGATTCTCGCGGAGCTGGGCCGGGGCGGCATGGGTGTCGTCCACAAGGCGCTCGACCGCAAGCTCGACCGTTTCGTCGCGGTGAAGATCCTACCGTGGCAGCTCCGCGGCGACGAGACGGCGATGCGCTACTTCAAGCGCGAAGCCAAGGCGATCGCGGCCCTCAAGCACCCGAACGTCGTCGCCCTTTACGACTACGGCGACGGCTTCGGCTCCCTCTACCTCGCGATGGAGTACCTCGAGGGCCCGAACCTCCAGAAGCTCATCAAGAAAGACCCCGAGCGCGTGAGGAAGCACTGGCGCAACTGGTTCACGCAGGCGGCGCGCGGGGTTGCGGCCGCTCATGCGAAGGGGATCCTCCACCGCGACCTCAAACCCGCGAACCTCATCCTCGACGAGCACGGCACGCTGCGCATCCTCGACTTCGGCCTCGCCCTTCCGCAGGCGGACGCGGGCGGCACGTCGAAGCTCATCGGGAGTCCCGCGTTCTTCCCGCCCGAGGTCCTGCGCGGCGAGATGCCGAGCCCCGCGTCCGACGTGTACTCGCTCGGCGCGGCCTTCTACACGCTCGCGACCGGCCGCTGGCCGTACGTCGGCGAGGACGTCCTCGTGGCGCGCCTCGAGCGCGATCCGGACGACCCGCGTCCGTACGCGCCGTTCCTGAACGAGGAGGAGATCCGGATTCTCATGAAGACGCTCGCCCGGCACCGCCCCGAGCGCTACCCGGACGGCGGCGAGCTCCTCGCGGCGCTGCTCTCGCTGGAAGGGTAGCCGCTCCGCGGGAAGCGGAATCCCTCAGTCGAGTGTCTTTCTCAGGCGGATCAGGCCCTGGCGGATCCGCGTCTTGACCGTTCCCAGCGGCTTCTTCAGCCGGTCCGCGATCTCGACGTGGGTCAGGCCCTGGAAGAACGCGAGCTCGATGGCTTCCCGCTGCGCGGGAGGAAGCGTCGCGACGGCCTCGCGCATGAGGTCGCGCGCCTGGCGGTGGGACGCCACCTGGTCGGGCGGCGCCTGCTCGTCGAGAGGGTCGAGGTTCGCGAGGGGATCGTCGAACGAGATCGTGCGGTCCTCGCGCCGGTGACGCTGGCGCCGGCGGTCGATGGCGCGCGAGCGCGCGACCGCGAAGATCCAGGCCGGCGGCGCTCCCCGCGAGGCGTCGTACTGGCCGGCCTGCCGCCAGATCTGCCAGAAGACGTCGAGCACGACGTCCTCGGTGTCCTCGGCGCTCCGGAGAATCTTCCAGACGAAGGAATGGACGGGCGAGGAGTATCGCGCGTAGAGCGCGTCGAGGGCGGCCGAGTCCCCCTGCTTGATCCGCGCGAGGAGATCGAGGTCGGCGGCGGAATCCTGCACCGGATGAGATCTTACGTTGGTCGAGACGTCATCCGGGCTTCCGCCGTCGCAGGAGATAGTGGGACACCATCCACTCGTTTCCGCCGCGGAACGCGAACAGCTCGGCGCAGGCCATGAAGAAGACGCGCCAGGCCTCGACGCGCGCCCTCCCCGATTCGCCCTGCGCCGCGAACACGGCACGTGCTTCCGCGCACCGCGCGTCGAGGTTCTCGAGCCACGCTTCGGCCGTCCGGGCGTAGTGCGTGCCCGAAACGCGCCAGTGCTCCTCGACGGTGAGATCGTCCGCGAAGCAGAAGGCGAGTCGGTCGGAGGGCATGAGGCCGCCCGTGAAGAAGTTGCGGGCCATCCAGTCGGCCTCGCCGTCCGCGACGAACGGGTAGGCCGCGTCGCGATGCGAGAAAACGTGCAGGAAGAGCCGCGCCTCGGGCCGCATCCACGCCGCGACGCGGGCGAAGAGCGCTTCCCAGTTGCGCATGTGCTCGAACATCTCGACCGACACGACACGGTCGAACGTGGCCCCCGGGGCGAAGTCGTTCATGTCGGCCGTCACGATCCGGAGATTCGCGAGGCCGCGGCGGCGGGCTTCCTCCTCGATGTGGGCGCGCTGGTCGCGGGAGTTCGAGACCCCCGTGATCCGGGAATTCGGAAACCGCTCGGCCATGAAGAGCGAAAGGGAGCCCCATCCGCAGCCCAGCTCGAGCACTTCCTGTCCGTCCTCGAGCCGCGCGCGCCGGCAGGTGAGGTCGAGCATGGCCTCCTCCGCGGCGTCCAGGGACGTGACGCCGGGAGGAAACAGCGCGCTCGAGTACTTGAGGCGCTTCCCGAGCGCGAGCTTGAAGAACGCGGGCGGCACCTCGTAGTGCTGGTCGTTCGCGGCGCGGGTCTCGAGCGCGATCGGGCCCTGCCGCATCGCGGCGACGAAGGCCGCGTGCCTTAGCTGGACCTCTTCGGCGTCGCCCGCGTGCTCTTCCACGAGGCGACGGGAGCAGAGCCGGCGGATCGCGGCCCTGAGGACGACGTCCGGGACGAGGCCGGACGAGACGAGACGGTCGGCGTTCATGTCTTCGGGAACCACGGCACGAACGCGCTCGTCGTGCGCTGGTAGCGGCGGTAGTCCTCGCCGCGCGACCGCAGCGCCTGCTCTTCCGTGGCCGGAATCCCTGTCACGCGGAGCAGGAAGAACAGCATGAGCGCCGGGCAGAGCGCGGCCAAAGCCCCCCACGGCGATCCGAGGGCGAAGACGAACCACGCGACCCACACGAGCCATTCGAAGAAGTAGTTCGGGTGGCGCGAATACCGCCAGAGCCCGGTGTCGCAGGTCCTGCCGCGATTCGAGGGATTCCGCTTGAAGGCGTTGAGCTGAGCGTCGGCGAGGCTCTCTCCCGCGATGGAGACGAGCCAGAGCGCGGCCCCCGCGATCTCCCACCCCGAGAAACGCGGCTCGGGGTTCAGGACGGCGAGAAGCATCGGCAGCGACAGGAAGACGTCGAGCAGCCCCTGGAAGAGGAAGAAGAACAGGAATCTCCGGGAGACGTTCGCTCCCTTTCCGGACCACTCGGCGCGGAGCGCCCGATATCGGCCCTCCTCGGGCTCGCCATGCAGGCGGCGCGCGAGGTGAGCGGTGAGGCGCACCGACCAGATGAGCGCCATCGCGGCCACGGCGGCGCGGCGCGGCGGCCAGCCGGAGCCGAGAAGCGCGTAGAGGAGCGCGACGAGGCCGATGCCGAGGGACCACCCCGCATCCACGATCCCCGCGTTCTTCAACCGGAGGTGCCACGCCCAGAGCGCCGCCATCATCGTGAGCGCAACGGCCGTGGCCAGGAGCGCGAGGCGAAGCGCCTCGGGTCCGTTCACGGCGCTCCCCGGTAGGCCGGAATCGGCCCGAGCGAGCGGTTGCCGGACCGGGTCAGGACGAGATGGACGTCGTTCACGTAGCGCTCGACGAATCCGCCCTCGCAGTAGGCGAGGTAGTACTCCCACATGCGGAGGAACCGTTCGTCGAAGCCGAGGGCCGCGGCCTCGGCTCGGCGTTCGAGGAAGCGGGTGCGCCAGCGGCGCAGCGTCTCGGCGTAGTGCGGCCCGATCTCCTCAAGCCGGTCGATGAAGAGAGTCGTGTGGCGCGAGAGGGCCGAGGTGATGGCCGTGAGCGAGGGCACGTGGCTGCCCGGGAAGACGTGCTTCTTGATGAAATCGGGCCGGGCGAGCAGCCGGTCGTGCCGATGGTCCGGCACGGTGATCGTCTGGAAGACGGCGAGGCCATCCGGCGCGAGAAGCGCGTCGCAGGTCTCGAAGAAACGTCCGAGGTACTCGAACCCCACCGCCTCGAGCATCTCGATCGACACGATGCGGTCGAACCGCTTTCCCTCCGCCGGGAGCGTCCGGTAGTCCACGAGGCGGATGTCCACGAGGTCTGAAACACCGCCGTCCCGCGCGCGCTCCTTTGCAAGGGCCATCTGCTCCGTCGAGAGCGTGAGGCCGGTGACGCGGCATCCGTAGGTGCGGGCGGCCCAGACCGCGAAGCCGCCCCACCCGCAGCCGATCTCGAGCACGTTGACGCCCGGGCCGAGACCCGCGAGGTCGGCGATCCGGCGCCACTTGTTGCGCTGCGCGTCCTCGAGCGACTCGTCCTCCCGGGAGAACAGCGCGCACGAATAGGTCATCGTCTCGTCGAGGAAGAGCCGGTAGAAAGCGTTCCCGAGGTCGTAGTGCGCCTGGATGTTCCGGCGGGCGCCCGCCGGCGAGTTGCGCCGCGCGGCGTGAAGCAGGCGGTTGCCCCAGTTCCGGAGGCGCGCGAGAGGCGTGTCGCGGTCGAAGCGGTCGGCGTTCGCGATGAAGAGCCGGACGACTGCGACGAGGTCGTCGGTCTTCCAGTCGCCATCCATGAAGGCCTCGGCCGCCGCCAGGTCGCCGCCCGTGACGAGCCGCCGGAACGCGCGCCAGCGAACGGCCTCGACGCGCGCCGACGGGCCCGCGCCGGGGTCGCCGAAGCGCTGGACGGTGCCGTCCGGGAAGACGAAGCGGAGGGCGCCGCCCTTCAACCCCGCCAGCTGTCGCAGGACGAGGCGGACGGCGAGGCGGTCGGCGGCCGAGGGCGCCACGGCCGCGGGGGCGAGAGAACGGTCTTCGGCAAACGGGGTCGAGCTCAAGCGTTTCTCCTCGCTTCCGGGCTTTTCCTTGCGAACGGGGACCGGGGCGCGGCCCCGGCGTAAAGGGCGCCCTCGGGCGGCGCGGGCTTCGTGAAGGACGGAACGCGTTTCAGGAGCAGGAAGAACGCGTGCAGGTGAATCCACGCCATGACGCGGAGGGGCATCAGGGGGTGCCGGACGAGAGCGCCCAGAAGGGAGCGAGCCGTCAGCGGCGAGCGCCGCCCCGCGAAGAACGCCTCGAAGAACTTGCCGCCTTCGGCGCCCGCCGCGAACTCGTCGACGTGCGCGCGCAGGGTTTCCCCGGGAGGCGTCACCACGAACGTGTACGTCGTGTCCATTCCGATGAACGGCGAGATGTGGAACGCCTTCGGGAAGCGCGCCGAGATCGTCCCGGCGTCGTCGCCTTCCGGGCGCCTCAGCAGGTAGGCGTACCCCTCGCCGAACGTGTTGTTGATCTCGGCGATCGCGAAGGCAAAGCGCCCGGCCCCGTCGAAGGCGTAGTAATAGTTGACCGGGTTGAACGCGTACCCGAGCACGCGGAGGTGAGTCAGCAGGAAGAGCCGCGCCGGAGGCGGTACGCCGCGCGCCGCGAGCCACCGGTTCGCCTTTTCGCGGATCGAGCCCTCGTCCTTCCCCATGTAGTCGCCGTCGTAAAGGCTCGTGAGGTTCGCGCGGCCGTGCGAGAAGAACGGGATCTCCCTCTCGAGAGAGGCGAGGTCGTCCACGTCCACGAGGGCCTCGTACACGCTGTGCTGGAAACGGTGCGCCTTCGGAGTGAAGCGTTCGTGCCGCACGACGCCCGTGTAGAGCGAAGGAGCGGGCAGGCTCATGGGAAAGCCACCCCGAGGGCCGCCGCCACCGCGATCCCGGAATTGAGGCCGTCCTCGTGAAAGCCGTTCCCGAAGTACGCGCCGGCGAAGTAGGTGCGCCGCGTCCCGGAGAGGCGCGGAAGCTCGGCCTGCGTCGCGAGGCTCTTCGTCGTGTAGACGGGATGGGTGTAGAGCATGCTCGCGATCCGCGCGCCTTCGGCCACGCGGCGCGCGGGGTTCAGGGTCACGAGGTACTTTCCGGGGCCCGGCACGCCCTGGAGCCGGTTCAGGTCGTACGTCACCGTGGCCCGCTGCCCGGGCTCCCGGCAGTCGGCGAGACGGTAGTTCCACGAGGCCCGCGCCTTCTCCCGCGAGGGCAGGAACGACGCGTCCGAATGCAGGACCGTGTCGTTCGCCGAGTACGTCCACGCGCCGAGGAGGCGCGTCTCGTCGTCCGAGGGATCGGCCAGCAGGGCGATGGCCTCGTCCGCGTGCGTGGCGACGACGGCGGCGTCGAACCGCTGCGTCCCTCCGTCCGTGAAGCGCAGCGTCACGCCCGACGCGTCGCGGGAAAGGGATCGCACCGGCGTCGCGAGATGCAACCGCTCGCGGAAGGGAGCCGTGAGCGCCGCCACGTACCGGCGGCTGCCGCCCGTGACCGTTCTCCATCGGTATTGCGTCGTGACGCCGAGGAAGCCGTGGTTCCGGAAGAAACGCACGAGGAGGCCCGCCGGAAACTCCTCGATGCCGAGCGTTCCGGACGACCACACGGCCGCCGCCATGGGCGCGAGGTAGTGCCGCTTCATCGCGTCGCCGTAGCGGCCCTCGCGCAGAAAGGCCCCCAGCGTGATCCGGTCGGCGTCCCCGCGGTCGAGGAGGCGCGGGGCCTCGCGGTTGAACCGGGCGATGTCCCGGAGCATTCCGAGGAAGGACGGCGAGACGAGGTTCGAAGGCTGCGCGAAGACGCCCGAGAGGCCCGTGCCGCACCACTCGAGGCCGCAGGCCTCGCAGCGGACCGAGAACGACATGTCGCTCTCGTGGTGCGGCGTGCCGAGAGCCTCGAACAGCCGGCAGAGGTTCGGATACGTCTCGCGGTTGAACACGAGGAAGCCGGTGTCCACGGGAACGGCGCCCCCGCGGGCCGGCGCGTCCTGCGTGTGGGCGTGCCCGCCCGCTCGGGCCTCACGGTCGAAGACGCGGACCGTGTGCCGGCGGGACAGCAACCAGGCCGCCGACAGGCCGGAAATCCCCGTGCCGATCACCGCGATGTCCAGGAGCGCACCCCCACGGAGTCAAATACGCCTGGCGACGGAATCCGGATGAGCGTGCGGGTGGGTTCCCGATCAGCGGGCGGCGCGCGTCGGCTTGCGGAGCAGCTTCGGCGGCCGCGGGGCCTTGCGCGCGGCCGGGCGGTTCGCGCGGAGCCAGTCGCGCAGCGCAACGGCGTCGCTCACGCAGGCATCGGCGCCTGCGAGCGGAACGAGCGCCGGGTCGAGACGGAACGCAAGCCCTCCCGCGAGCACCTTCGTGCCGGGGACGGCCTTCCGGATCTCCTTCACGAGCGGCGCGCACCCGACGACGTGCGCCGCGAGAGCGATCGAGAGTCCCACGGCGTCCGGCTGGCGCATCGAGACGAAGTGAATCGCCGCCTCGCGGGGCAGGTTCGCGCCGAGGAACTCGACCTGCCAGCCTTCCTGCCGGCCGATCTCGGCGACGATGCGCGCCCCGAGATCGTGAAACTCGCCGGCCGGACAGACGAGCACGAGGCGGGGCGCGCCGAGGCCGGGCAGGGGGACGTCCCGCGCGCCGAGCTGGAAGGCGCGCGCCACGAGCGCCGTGGCGAGATGCTCTTCGCCGATGGAAATCTCGCCGCGCTGCCACATCGCCCCGACCTGATCGAGGGCGGGCTCGACGAGGTCCCGCGCCACGGCCGCGAGATCCATCCGGTGGGCGCGCGCGCGCTCGAAGACGGCCTGCACGGCCGACTCGTCGCCCGCGAGGAGCGCCACGAGAAGGGGACCCCAGTCCGGCCGCTCCTGACGGGCTGGAGCCTGGCGTCGTTTGGCAGGCACGGAAGGCACGATAAAGGATACGGCGCGCATCTTCACGCGGATTCTTCGGCCTCGAAGCGCCGCCGGATCGCCTCGCGCCGGAAGTCGAAGATGCGGCCGAGGGTGCGCTCGACGAAGACCGCGTGGGCCAGCGATCCGAGCGGGCCCATCGGCAGGGAATAGTCGACGACGTCGCGCACGAGCGTGGACTCCCCGTCGGACTCGAACTCGTGGGCATGGTGCCAGAAGGCGTAGGGGCCGGACTCCTGCTCGTCCACGAAACGCACGCCGGGCTCCCATGCGGTGATCCGGGTGCGCCAACGGAGCGGGATTCCGAACAGGGAGAGCGCGTAGTCGATGTGCGCGCCTGTGCGCATCTCGACGGGCGCCGGCGTCAGGATCCGGAAGCGCAGGAATGGCGGCGTGATCTCTTCCAGATTCGACGCGTCGGCGAAAAACGCGAAGACGGCCTCACGGGGCCGCGGGATGCTTTGCGTTCGCACGAGTCGATGCGTGCGTCCCGCCATCGCGCTCATGCAGCCAGCGGCGGCGCCGTCCGGGTCTTCGGGGCGCCGAGCGCAGAGGCGGCGATGCCGCGGAGCATGCCGCCGAAGACGAAGCGGTGAAGCGGATAGAGGGCGTACCAGTAGGCGAGGCCAAAGAGGCCGGAGGCGTCGAAAACGGCGGTCTGTCGGATCTCGGTGCCGCTCGGAACGGGCGTGATCTCGAACTGCAGCCAGGCCCGGCCCGGGACCCTCATCTCGGCCCGCAGGCGCAGCAGATGGTCCGGTTCGACGGCCTCGACGCGCCAGAAGTCGAGGGCATCGCCTTCCCGGAGCTCGTCCGGGTTGCGGCGGCCGCGGCGGAGGCCGACGCCTCCGGCGAGGAGATCGAGGAAGCCGCGGAGCCGCCAGAGGACGTTGCCGTAGTACCAGCCGTTGTCTCCTCCGATGCGCCGGATCGGGGCGAAGGCCGCCGAAGGCGGGACCGGAACGACGGCCTTCCGGCTGTCGACGAAGCGGGTGCCGATCCGGTCGCCTCCGTAACGCTCGGTCAGCCCCGAGGCGGAGAGAGCGTCCGACCAGCGCGTCCGGGCGAAGGCGTCGTCCTCGTTCACGAGAGCCCGCCCGATCGCCTCGCGCACGCCGCGCGGTTTGACGGGGAAGGCGTTGGCGGCGGCGGGGTCCCGGATCACGGTGGGATTGCGCATGCTGTCCACGAGCTTGCGTCCCACGCGCGCGTAGAGCGGGGTCACGAGGGCGAGCCAGAGGCTCGACAGCCGGGGCGTCAGGAGCGGAACGGGAATCAGGAGCCGTTTCAGGCCGCGCTGGCGCGCGTACTCGCGCATCAGGTCGCCGTAGGTCACCCGATCCGGGCCGCCGATTTCGTAGACGCGCTCGGCGCCTTCCGGAAGATCGAGCGCCGCGGCCAGGAAGGCGATCACGTCTTCGACGGCGATCGGCTGGGCTTCCACCGCGACCCAGCGCGGGCAGATCATCACGGGGAGCCGCTCGACCAGCGCGCGGATCATCTCGAAGGAGAGACTGCCGGAGCCGAGCACGATCGAGGCCCTGAGCTCGACGACCGGAACCCCCGACTCCCGCAGGATCGCGCCCGTCTCGTGGCGGCTCCGGAGGTGCTCGGAGAGCCCGCCCCCGGCCTCGCCCAGTCCGCCAAGGTAGACGATGCGCCTGACGCCGGCTTCCCGCGCGGCCGTGCCGAAGATCCGCGCGGCCTCCCGGTCGCGCGCGGCGAAATCCTCGCCGCCCATCGAGTGGATCAGGTAGTAGGCCGTGTCGACGCCCGCGAGGGCTCGCGCTACGGCCGGAGCGTCGAGCGCGTCGCCGGCGGCGAGGTCGGTCGAGGGAGCGGCCCGGCCGCGCAGCTCCTCGGGACGGCGGACGAAGCATCGCAAGGCCACGCCCCTCCGCTCGAGCTCCGCGTGCAGCCTCCCGCCGACGTAGCCCGTCGCGCCTGTCAGCAGGATCAGGCGTCCGGCCATCGGCGTGTGCATGAACCCTCCCCGAGTGCCTACGAACCGACGCCGGAAAGGGATGTCGTGGGCCTAGAGGATCCGGACCCGTACCTCGCGGACCAGCTCAGGCTCCGTGATCTCGACCTTTTCCTCGACGGCGGCTCGCTGGATGAGCCCGCGCTCGCCCTCGACGATGAGCGTCATGCCCGTCTCGATCTCGTCGAACGTGGCCTCGAGGACGGATTCGTCCGGGTTCTTCACGATGACGGACTCCACGACGGCGGGCTCGCGGCCCGCGACGACGAGACGGAACGTGGAGGTTTCCTTGGCGTTCTTGTTCTTTTCCTTGCGCGCGAGCTCGCGCGCCCTTTTCTGTGCTCTCTTCTGTCTGATTTCCCAGGCCCGCATGCGGCTCCTTCCGGGCGCGCGAGGCGCCGTCGGCGGGCATGATACCCGCCGGGCGGTAACCTCCGCTCCGGAGGCATCGATGAAGGCTCTCTACCTCGCCGCGCACGGCGGCCTCGACGTGCTCCAGTTCGGCGACCGGCCCGATCCCGCGGCCGGTCCCGACGAGATCCTCGTGCGCGTCCGCGCCGCCGCCCTGAACCGGCTCGACCTCTTCGTGCTTGCCGGAATCCCGGGCGTCCCGATCGCCCTCCCGCACGTCCCGGGTGCGGACGGCTGCGGCGTGGTCGAGGCGCTTGGCGCCGGCGTGAAGGGCCCCGCGCCCGGCACGCGCGTCGTGATCCAGCCCGGGCTCTCGTGCGGCGCGTGCGAATTCTGCCGGGCCGGCCAGCAGAGCCTGTGCATCTCCTTCCGGATCCTCGGCGAACACCTCTCCGGGCACGTTCGCCGAGCTCGTCGCGGTGCCGGCCGCGAACGTCTCCCGGCGCCGGCCGGACTCACCGGACGAGCAGGCGGCGGCGTTTCCGCTCGCTGCGCTCACGGCGTGGCGCCTCCTCGTCACGCGCGCGGCGCTGAAGCCGGGCGAGACGGTTCTCATCCACGGGATCGGCGGCGGCGTCTCCACGTTCGCGCTGCAGATCGCGAAGCTCTGCGGGGCCTCGCGCGTGATCGTGACGTCGTCCTCGGAGGAGAAGCGCGCCCGCGCGAAGGAGATGGGCGCCGACGACGTCCTCGACTCGAAGGACGACGTCGGCAAGCGCGTCCGCGAGCTGACGAAGAAACGCGGCGTCGACGTCGTCGTCGACTCCGTCGGCGCGGCCACGTGGAAGCACTCGCTCGTCGCGGCGGCGAAAGGCGGCCGGATCGTCACCCCGGGCGCGACCTCGGGACCGAACCCCGAGGAGGAGATCCGCCACATCTTCTGGAAGCAGCTCTCGATCCTCGGCTCGACGATGGGGACCGACGCGGAGTTCGCGGCGCTTCTCGCGGCCGTCTCCGCGGGCCGCATCGTGCCCGTCGTGGACTCGGTCATCCCGCTCGCGGAAGGGCGGAAGGCTTACGAGCGCATGCAGTCGTCCAACGGCCTCGGAAAGATCGTCGTGAAGGTGGCCGGATGAGCGCGTCCGACGCCGATCTCCCGATGCTCCGCCACACGGTCGCGACGCTCGCGTACCGCGCGGGCAAGGTCCTGCGCGACGCGCCGCCGGCGTTCGGCGGCTTCCGGGCGGGCGAGGGCGGGAAGACGGCGGTCGAGATCCTCGCGCACATGGGCGACCTCTTCGACTGGGCGCTCACCATGGCGGACGGGAAGGCCGTCTGGCACGACGCCGTGCCGCTCCCGTGGGAGGGCGAGGTCGCGCGCTTCTTCGCGGCGCTCGAGCGCTTCGACGCGCGGCTCGCCGGAGGCGGCCCGCTCGCCCAGCCCGCGCCGAAGATCTTCCAGGGTCCCGTCGCGGACGCCCTCACGCAGGGCAGCTCGCGATGCTGCGCCGGATGTCGGGGGCGAAGATGAAAGGCGAGAACTACTTCGTCGCCGACGTCGCCGCCGGCCGCGTCGGGATCGCGCAGGCGGCGCCCCGCCGCGAGTTCGACTGAGCGGGCGGCCGGACTGAGCAATTCTTGAGGAGTTCCCGAGGACTGGGCGGGGCTCCGGCACCTATCTTCGATGCGTCCGATCGAAGTGGAGGTTCCCATGATCTCGAAGGGCGTGCGTTCACTGGTCCTGCGGGGGAGTCCGGCTCTGATCCTGTCCGTTCTTTTTGCGCTCACGGCCTCGGCTGCCGAGGAAGCCTCGGCGCCTCCCGAGAGATGGAGCGCGCCGCCCTACTGGACGCCGCCCGTCCCCGAGCCGCAGGGGCGCCGGGCGCTCGTCGCGGGCCCTGTGGCGCTGCCGTTCATCGCGCTGCCCCCGTGCCGGCTCGTCGACACCCGCGGGAATGCGCCGCTCACGGGCGGCTTCCTGCCGCCGGCCACTGTGCGGAGTTACACGCTGACCGGCGTTTGCGGCGTCCCCGCGAACGCGCAGGCGGTCTCGCTCAACGCCACGGTCGTGTACCCGACCGGCCCGGGCTTTCTGACGCTTTATCCTCAGGGCGGGACGTTTCCCCCCGTCTCGACACTGAACTACCTTGGGAACGACGTCATCGTCAACGCGGCTGTCGTGCCCCTGAGCGGGACGGGCGGGATCTCGATGGCGCTGGGCGTCTCGGGCGGTCACGTCGTCCTCGACACGAACGGGTACTACGCGACCGTTCCGAGCGTCAGCAGTCTGAATGCACTGACCGGAGACCTGACGCTGCAGGGCGGCGGGATCGTCACGGTCATCCCCAATGCAGGCACGATCACGATCGCGGTTCCTCCCGGCGTCACGAGCATCGCGGGGACAAACGGTATTTCCGCCTCGCCGACGTCGGCGTCGGGTGACGTGACGGTGACGTCGAACGCGACGGACACGGCCTTAGGGGGCACGATCGTTTCGCGTAGTGGAGGTGGCGACTTCTCCGCCCATACCGTCACACTCAACCAGGCTTTGATCTTTGGCAACTCGTTTTGGTGGCGGCATTTTTCGCTGGCGGGACGAATCGATTTTCTTCACGGTTTTGGGGCAGCGGGAACGTATTTCTCGAGAGAACGCGGGCAACATCACGCTCACGGTCGGGAGCGCAAATTCGAACGTGGGCGCTGGACGCCTCTCGCTCAGCAGCCTGACGTCAGGTCAGGGGAACACGGGTGTGGGTCACGAGAGCCTGATGAGCGCCACGAACGGCAGCAATAACGTCGCCGTGGGAAACGGCGCCCTCAAAAACAATACGGCCGGTAATGGCAACGTGGCTATTGGTGTTCTCGCCGGCTCTTCGCTGACGGCGGGAAACAACAACGTTCACATCGGAAATCCGGGCCTCAGCAGCGAGTTTAACGCGA